>NCRB01000009.1 GCA_002894665.1 Salinivenus iranica | reverse complement strand
ACCTCCTCCCCGCCCAGCAAAACGCCCTGAGCGCCATCACCGGCGCCGTGGACGACGGGCGCTACGGCACCTTTCTGCTGCACGGCATCACCGGCAGCGGCAAGACGGAGGTCTACATCCGCGCCCTGAAGGCGGTGCTGGCACAGGGCCGCACCGGCATCATCCTCGTCCCCGAAATTGCCCTCACGCCACAGACGGTCCAGCGCTTCCGCGCCCACTTCGGCGACCAGATCGCCGTCCTGCACTCGCAGATGAGCCCCGGTGAGCGGTACGATGCGTGGCGCCAGCTGCGCACCGGCGCGGCCCGCATCGCCATCGGCCCGCGCTCCGCCGTCCTCGCCCCCGTGGAGGACCTCGGCCTCATCGTGGTGGATGAGGAGCACGAGACCTCGTACAAGCAGTTCGACCCCGCCCCGCGCTACCACGCCCGCGACGTGGCCGTGATGCGCGCCCACCAGAGCGACGCCGTCTGTGTCCTCGGCTCCGCCACGCCCAGCCTGGAGTCGACGATGAACGCGCGCTGGGGCAAGTACGAGCGCCTCGAACTCCCCGAGCGGGTGCCCGACGCCTCCGGGGACACCGCCGCCCTCCCCGAGGTGCACATCCTCGACCTCACCCTCCAGCGCAAAAAGCATCAGCTCGACGGCGCCCTGGCCGACCCGCTCCGCGAGGCCATCCGCGAGCGGGTGGCACGGGACGAGCAGGTGATCCTTCTCCAGAACCGCCGCGGCTACGCGCCCGTGATCGAGTGTGAGGACTGCGGCTGGGCGCCCGAGTGCGGCGACTGCTCGGTGACCCTCACCCTCCACCGGAGCGGCGGCCCGGCCCGCCTCCAGTGCCACTACTGCGGCCACGCCGAGCAGGCACCCCAGCGATGCCCGCACTGCGGCAGCGGCGATCTCGACCAGATCGGCGTCGGCACCCAGCAGGTGCAGGCCGAGGTCGAGTCGGTGGTCCCCGACGCCACTGTCCTCCGCATGGACCGCGACACCACGAGCCAGAAGCACGGCCACCACCGCATCCTGCAGCGCTTCAAAAACGGCGGCGACGTGCTGCTCGGCACGCAGATGATCGCGAAGGGACTCGACTTCGGGCGGGTGACGCTGGTGGGCGTCGTGGACGCGGACGTGGGGCTCCTCTTCCCCGACTTCCGCGCCGAGGAGCACACGTTTCAGCTCCTCACGCAGGTGGCGGGCCGCGCCGGCCGCGCCGACCTCCAGGGCGAGGTGATTCTTCAAACCCGCAACCCCGACCATCCCGCCCTCCGCCACGCCACGACGCACGACTACGACGGCTTTGTCGAGGAGGAGCTGCCCACGCGCCGCCAGTTCGGCTACCCGCCGTTCGGGCACGTGGCCACCGTCACCTTTCGGGGGCCGAACGAGGAGCGGGTCGAACAACTGGCGCTCAACTGGACGAACCGCCTCCGCGGCCACGCCGAGAGCGTGGAGGTGATGGGGCCGGAGCCCGCCTTCATCCAGCGCGTGAAGAAGCAGCACCGCTACCGCACGCTCCTCAAGGCCCGCGGCGGCAGCGCCCGCCCGCTCCAGACGGCCCTGCGCCAAACCCGCGAGGCCCACGGCACGCCCCCGAACGGCTACCACGTGGCCATCGACGTGGATGCGCTGGATCTGCTGTAGACCTCTCTCGCGCCGGATGCCGTCGGGGTCGGAGCGGACGCGTCCGCCAAGCCCGTTCCCGTAACAGCGGACGGGAGAACTCCGTGTTCTGCAAGTACATCCAGATCGTTCTTTCGCCCTCCGCTCCGCCATGTCTGCCTCCCGCCTCTCCCTTCTGCTCGCTTCCGTGCTCGTCGTCCTGAGCCCGTTCGAGGCCGCCGGCCAGGACGCGCTCATCGGCACCTGGTCCGGTCCGCTGCGGGCCGGCGGGGTGGAGCTCCGCATCGTCTTTCACCTCGAGGAGGCGGCCGATGGTCTCACCGCCACCATGGACAGCCCCGACCAGGGCGCGACCGGCATCCCGGTGTCCGACGTGACGGTGACCGGCGACAGCCTCACGCTCGCTGTCGACCGCATCGGGGGCACGTATCGGGGCGCCCTGTCCGCAGCGGGGGACACGCTCGACGGGACCTGGACCCAAAGCGGGCAATCGATCCCCCTCCTCCTCACGCCCGCTACTGAGGACGAGACCGCGCCGCCCCCGCGCCCCCAGCACCCGGAGCCGCCCTACCCGTACGCCAGTGAGGAGGTGACCTTCACGAACGACGACGCCAACCTTACCCTCGCCGGCAGCCTCACCCAACCTGAGGGCGAGGGCCCCCACCCCGCCGTGGTGCTCCTCTCCGGCTCCGGGCCGCAGGATCGAAACTCCGAGGTGTTCAACCACAAGCTGTTTCACGTCTTGGCCGACCACCTGACGCGCCAGGGCATCGCCGTGCTGCGCTACGACGAACGGGGCGTCGGCGACTCGGGCGGGGCGTTCGAAGGCGCCACCTCGGAAGACTTTGCCACCGACGCGGCGGCCGCCATCCGCTTTCTCCAACATCAACCGACCGTCAACCGGGACGCCATCGGCCTGCTGGGCATGAGCGAAGGCGGGCTCGTCGCCCCGCTCGTTCACACCCGGCACGAGCCGGTGGCCTTTCTCGTGCTTCTGGCCGGGCCCGCCGTGTCCGGCGCCGACATCATCGTGGAGCAGAGCGCCCGCATCGCCGCGGCCCAGGGCGCCTCGTCCACAGCCGCCGACTCCATCCGCACGGTGCAACGCCGCCTCATGGTCGCGGTTCGGTCCGCGCCCGACTCGGCCGCCCTCGCGGACCGAGTGCGCCCCCTCCTGTCCGAGCGTGGCACCTCCAGCAAGCAGATTGACTCTCAACTCGATCAGCTCGCGTCGCCCTGGTTCCGCTTCTTCGTGCAGCACGATCCCGCCTCCACGCTGCACCAGGTCGACGTGCCCGTGCTCGCCCTCTACGGCAGCCGCGACCTCCAGGTGCCGCCCGAGCAGAACGTGTCGCCCATGCGCACCGCCCTCGGCGAAAGCTCGAGCGACGACACGACGGTGCGCGTGCTCGACGGGCTCAATCACCTCTTCCAGCCCGCCGAGACGGGCCTGCCCACCGAGTACGCCCAGATCGACACAACGATGGCCCCGGCCGCCCTTCAGTCCGTGTCCGACTGGATTCGAAGCCGGGCGAAGGGCAGCCGGGGCGACTGAGCGGGGCGGAGGAGCCGGGCTACTTCTTCCCGGCCAGCACGGCCTCGTCTCGTTCTTTCTCCTCCTGCTTCATCTTCCGATTGAGCTCGTACATCTCGCGGCGGCCGGCGTAGTACTCGCCGTCGTAGCGCGCCAGCACCTCCTCGCTCGGCGGCCGTCCGTACCGGATGCCAACGAACACGCCCACAATGGCCATCGCCAGCCCGATGACGCCGTAGGACAGGCCCGAATTCGTGAGCCAGGTCGGCAGCCAGCCCAGCATCTCGTACTTGCCCAGGAAGAAGAACACGAAGATGCCCGCCGTGCCGAAGATGATTGCCAGGTAGGCCGAGAGCGTCGTAGGCTTCTTCGAAAACACCGCCCCAATCGCCACGGCCGAGGTGGCCGAGATGAGGGCGCTCGACAGGAAGTACATGTCGAACAGGCCGGGGAAGTAGAACGCCCACAACAGCGAGATGCCGATGAAGCCCGCCGTCACCACGCGCCCCACGTTCAGGCGCGTCTGCCCGCTCACGTCGTAGCGCTCAAAGACGAGCGGTTCCAGCACGTCCTTCGTCAGGTTCATCGCGCACACGTTCACGTAGGTATCGACCGACGAGAGCGCCATGCCCATGAGCGCCACAATGAGCGCCCCGGCCACGAAGGGATTGCTGAACAGCTCCGTAATCATCGACGAGAAGATGAAGTAGCCGTAGCTGCCCACCTCCGCCGGGATCTCGCCGCCGACGGGCGGGAAGATCACCAGCGCGGCCACTGCAATGAGCGTCGGCATGCCCAGCACGATGAGCACGTTGATCGTCACGTTCCAGATCATGCTCTTGTACGCCTCGCGCTCCGTGCTGGTGGCCATCACGCGCTGCCACGCCCCCTGCAGCGTGATGAAGCCGGGCGTGTAGATGATCATCGCCGCAATCATGTAGGAGTACCCCGGCGAGTCCCAATCCCAGAAATGGTCGGCGTAGACCGGCGGCGTCTCGTTAATCTGATCGACAATCTGCCCGACCCCGCCCGAAATGCTGGCCGCCTCCATGATGCCGTACACGGAGAGGGCGATCAGCATGATGACGGCGCACACGAACTGAATGAGGTCGGTACGCAGGACGGAGCGGAAGCCGCCCAGCGTGACGTACGTCCCGAACGTAATGCTCACGATGACTGCCATCGTAACGACCCCGACCTCCAGGGGCTGCGAGAGCACGGCACTCAGCACATAGATTTCGGCGGCCAGCCACGTGAGGTAGGCAAAGCTCTGCACCGGTCCCAGCAGCGCCTGCGTGGTGCGGTCGAACCGGAACCGCAGAATCTCGGGGATCGACACGCCCGGAAACTTCCGGAACAGCTTCGGCACGAAGAGAAGGGCGATGGTGCACAGCAGCCAGGGAATCGTGAAGATCCAAATGGCCCCGACGCCATACGCGTACCAGAGGTACATCTGCCACGTCATCCATCCGACGAGGAGCCAGCCGGCCGCCAGGGACGCGGCGGTCCACCAGCCCGGGGTGGTGCCCTCTCCAATCCAGAAGTCAAACGCCCGCTCCTGGTCGTCCTGCACGGACTGGAGCCCAATAAACTGATAGATTCCGATAAATACCATGCCCGCCAAAAAGGCGATCGCAAACGCCCAGTAGATCGCTACACTGCTCATCCGTTTTCTGATTCATGCCAGGAAAACAAGCGTCGGTGGGCCCCGACTCCGATCGACACAAGGGTGGGGGGTGCTTTTTGCTGAGACCGCCCCGAGAGGGCCGGGACGAACGCGTGCCTTTGTTCAGAGCCGCGAACAAACGTAGGGGGAGGCAGGGGGGATTTACCACCGCATTCCCGGCCAAAGATCGGAGAGCCGATGAAATATCCCTCTTTTGCCGGGAATCTCCCCAAACCGACGGCCATACGCCCCCTCCGACCCTGCCCAATCTCCGGTTTGGGCGCTCGAGCACACCATTCCCCATTCCGTTCTCCTTGCCCGTCCGCCGTCTGCGCCGGGAGGAGAAGTGGGCCGCACGCCGAACCGGGCGGGCAGGGGGATTGACGACATCTTTCCGCCCGCCGGCCGGAACCTCTACGCGCCTCCCTTGTCAAAGCAAATCCGACATATTGCGGGGATTCCCCGCACCGGAAAGGGCAAGTCCCGCACGGCCAGCTCCCTCTGAACCCCGTCAGGGCCGGAAGGCAGCAGCGGTAGGAGGTCGCAGCGGCGCGCTGCGGGTCGCTTGCCCTTTTTTTCTTTGGGTCTTTGTCGCCCGACCGCCGGGCTCGTCTTGTCTGTCCCGAACCGGCGGAAGCCCCCCGCGTTTAGCCGCTCGGTCGAGCGGGCCCTGTGCCTGCTCTGCATCGATTTGTCCCATCGTGGCTCATCCGCTCATGCTTCCCTCTTCCGTCGCAACCTTCTTCCCGGTGTTTCTCATGCAGTCGAGCGGGGGCTCCGGAGGCGGGGGCCTGTTCGGGCTGTTCCTGCCGCTCATCCTGATCTTTGCGGTCTTCTACTTCTTCATCTACCGGCCGCAGCAGAAGCGACAGCAGGAGCACGAAGACATGATTGAGAGCCTGGAGCAGGGCGACAAGATCGTGACCGTGGGCGGCATCCACGGCACGATTCAGATGATTGAGGACGACAGCGTGCTGGCTCAGGTCGACAGCAAAGGCACCAAGCTGCGCTTTGACAAGGACTCGATCTCCCGCATGCAGGGGGAGGACGAGGAGTAGCACACGCCCCGCTTGCGAACCGGCCCACTGGGGGCACGACGACCGGGGGATGATGATCACGATGCACGAGGGGTAGAACCGCCCGTCTGCTGTCGCGTAACGGAAAGCAAGAAGCCCCTGCCCGCAGCTTGTCTCTCCCGACGCGTTTTCCCTCGGCTCCCATGACGTCCCCCGATCGCTCCGCCGACGACCGCCCCTTCGACACGATCCCCGACGCCATCGCGGCCGTGCGGGACGGCGGCCTTGTGATCGTGGTGGATGACGAGGACCGCGAGAACGAGGGCGACTTCATTGGGGCCGCCGAGGCCATGACGCCCGAGCTCGTCAACTTCATGACGAAGCAGGGCCGCGGCCTGCTCTGCACCGCCATCACGCCGGACCGCGCCGACGCGCTCGACCTCGACCTGATGGTGGAGTCGAACTCGGCCGCCTACGACACACCGTTTACGGTCTCCGTCGACTACAGGCAGGGCACCACCACCGGCATCTCGGCGGCGGACCGGGCCAAAACGATCCAGGCCCTGGCCGACCCGGACGCCACGCCGTACGACTTTGCCCGTCCCGGACACGTCTTTCCCCTGCGCGCCCGCTCGGGCGGGGTGCTGCGCCGCGCCGGCCACACCGAGGCAGCCGTGGACCTGGCCCGCCTGGCCGGGTCCCCCCCCGCCGGCGCCCTCGTCGAAATCATGAACGAGGACGGCACGATGGCCCGCGTGCCCCAGTTGGCCGACCGCGCGGACGCCCTCGACGTCCCCCTGGTCACGATCCAGGACCTCATCGCGTACCGCATGCAAAACGAGCGCCTCGTAAGCCGCGAGGCGGAGATTCAGCTCGACACGGCCTTCGGAGTCTTCCGCGTGGTGGCCTACCAGGAGTCGCTCACGGGCGACATCCACCTGGCGCTCCTCAAGGGGGATTGGGACGAGACCGAGCCCGTGCTGGTGCGCGTCCACTCTCAGAACGTGCTGGGCGACGTGCTGGCGGCCCGCCGCGAGGAGTACAGCGAGCAGCTTGCCAAGTCGCTCCTCCGCATCGACCACGAAGGACAGGGCGCCGTCCTGTATATGATGCAGAGCAACCACGGCGAGGGCCTCCTCTCGAAGATGAAAGACATCGAGCGCTCCCAGACGCGCGACGACCTGGACCCCGCCGACGTGTCGCTCAACATGGACCACCGCGACTACGGCATCGGCTGCCAAATTCTGCGCGACCTCGGGATCCGCCGGCTGCGGCTGCTCACGAACAATCCCCGCAAGCGCATCGGGCTGGCCGGCTACGGCCTCGACCTCGTGGAGCAGACGCCCATCACCCTTCCGTCGAACGTGGCCGAGAATTACCTCGCCAACCCCGGCGGCAAGCTCACCTCGCTCCTCGCCGACCTCGCCAACGGCACCCGCTCGGACGCCGACGTGTAGCGGCCCGCCTGCTCTTCTCCTTCTTCCCCTCCGCCGAATGGATTCGACGCAGATCTACAAACTCATCTTCGCGGGCCTCGGCATCGTGGGGGCCTTCCTCACCGTCAGCCGGCTCCTGGACGGGGCGTGGGTGTCGGCCCTGTGGCCGCTCCTCATCACCGCCTATTGCGGCTGGCGGCTCTACACGATGCAGGAAGAGACGTAGCCCGTCCTCAGGTCATGAACCGGAGGAGCCCCATCGTTTCCAACGCTACCAGCACCAGGAAGGCGCTGTAGAGGGCCAGCAGCCCCCCCGCCTCCGCCGGCTCCAACGACTCGTTCGTGCGTAGAATCACGAAGAGGGCAATCGTGGCCCCGGTGAGCAGCGTCATCATGGGCACGGCCGCCGAGAAGTCGACCGTGGCCGCCCCCGCAATGAGAATGCCCGCCGGCACCGCCACCAGGAGGTCGAAGACATTGCTCCCCAGCACGTTGGCGAGACTCATGGTGCCGTGGCCCCGGTGGGCGGCCCGCACGCTCACAAACATGTCGGGCACGCTCGTGCCGGCTGCCACCACCGTGAGCCCCCACAGAAAGGGCGGCGTCCCAAACCATCCCCCCAGGCCAATGGCCGCCCGCACCAGCCCCTCGGTGCCGAGCACGATCAGGACGAGGCTCACCACGAGTCGCCCCCACTCTCGCCCCGGCCGCAGTCCCTCGGGCACCGTGGCCCCGTCGTGCTCCTGCACGGCCAGAAGCTGGAGATAGAGGTACAGCCCGTAGAACAGGAACGGGATGAGGGCCAGCCCGCGCGTAACCGTGCCGATGCGGCGGGGACCGGGCACCGGATAGTAGATGATGGCCAGGGCAAAGGTGAGAAGCAGCACGGCCACGGACAGCATGTAAAACTGCACGTCCTTAAAGACGAGCAGCTGGCCCGACTCGATGCGCCCGCCCACGAGGCCCGAGACGCCCGGGATCACCAGGATGTTGAACAGGGCCGAGCCGACGATGGAGGCGACGCCCAGGTCGAACGTGCCGTGGACGAGCGTGGCCAGCACCGTGCTCGACAGCTCCGGAAAGCTAGACCCGATGGCCGTAATCACCGCCCCCTGCACCACGGCCGGCACCTGGTGGTACACCGACAGGCGCTGGGCCGACCGCTCCAGCATGCCACTTCCCACCCAGCAGATGGCGGTTCCGCCCACCACGTAGGCGAGATAGAGGGCCAGTTGCATTCGGACGCTCTACGTGTGGGTGGAACGAACGACGGACAGAACACACGGCGGACCCCCGGCTGCTTTCCATCCGCCCCCTCAGGGACAGCGGCCGGTCCTTTGCCGAGGGTCCCCGATCCGGACCGACCGAGCACGGATCCAACAGTCCCCCCAAAACAGGGCCGTCGCCCAGAGTTCCAACCGCATTCGGGGGGCCGCCTCTCTGTTTTCTGTGAACGCCGACCGGGCTTCGTATGTTGATGTGGTCCCGTCTCGGCCCCGCCGTCCGCGTCGCCGAGCCCCACGTTCTATTCTCCTGTCACAGTCCCCTCCTCTCATGGTTCGACTCGACGACACCCACCTTCGCCCGTTCCTCGACGACGACGCCCTGGCGGCGCTTCGCCCCCGTGTCGCCGACGCGCACGAGGCCGTCCTTCAGAAAACCGGGGCCGGCAGCGACATGCTCGGGTGGCGCGACCTGCTGCTGGACCCCGACGACGCCCTTCTCGAAGACATCGAATCCACGGCCGCCCGGCTGCGGCGCGACGCCGACGTGCTCCTCTGCCTCGGCATTGGCGGCTCCTACCTCGGCGCCCGGGCCGTCATCGACGCCCTCACCCCGTACGGCACCTCCCGCCGCCCCTCGTCCTCCGCCCCCGACGCCGCCGCGGACGGCGCGAGCGCCCACCCCGACCAGCCCCCCGAAATCCGGTTTGCGGGTCACCACACGAGCGGCGCCTACCTGCGCCGGCTCCTCAACGACCTGGAGGGAAAATCCGTGTTCGTCAACGTCATCTCAAAGAGCGGCACCACCCTCGAAACCGCCCTTGCCTTCCGCGTCGTGCGGGCGTGGATGCAGGACCGGTTCGACGACGCCAACGACCGGATTCTCATCACCACCGACAGCGACCAGGGCGCCCTCAACGCCCTCCACCGTGCGCACGGGTTCTACAAGAAGTACGTCATCCCCGACGACGTGGGCGGGCGCTTCTCCGTCCTCACCCCCGTTGGGCTCCTGCCCATCGCCGCGGCGGGGATCGACATCCAGTCCCTGTTCTACGGCGCAGCCTCGGCCTGCGACGCCCTCACCGACGCCGATCCCGACCACGACGCCCTGCGCTACGCCGCGCGTCGCGCCCTGCTCCTGGACGACGGGTACGACGTCGAAACGCTCGCGGTCTTCGAACCGAAGCTGAAAGGCATTGGCCAGTGGTGGCAGCAGCTCTTCGGCGAGAGCGAAGGCAAAGAGGGGACCGGCCTCTTCCCCTCGGTCGTGCAGTACACCACCGACCTCCACTCGCTGGGCCAGTACATGCAGGAGGGACAGCGTACGCTCATCGAGACCTTCCTGATGCCCGAGCGCACGCCCGACGGGCTCGACGTGCCCAAAACCGACGACGATGTGGACGGCCTCAACTACGTCGCGGGCCGCAGCATGGACGACGTCACCGATGCCGCGTACAGCGGCACGGCCCAGGCCCACGCCGACGGCGGCGTGCCCAATATGACACTGCAGTTCGATGAAATCGCGCCGGGGCCGATCGGCGAACTCCTCTATTTCTTCGAACACGCTGTGGCGGTGAGCGGCTACCTGCTGGATGTCAACCCCTTCAACCAGCCCGGCGTGGAAGCCTACAAGCGCGAAATGTACGAGCGCCTCGGCCGATAACATCGTCTGATCGGGCGCCGACACACAATTCCGGGCGGGCCCCCCGATTTCCTGTCCACAGTTGTTGTCCACAACGTTGTGGATAACCCGTGTACGAGTGGGGGAAAACGTCCGCCCGGTGTGGACGGCGCCGAGTCCCCTGCCGGTCCAGTGCATAAGTCCCCCACTTGTCCACCGCCCTCCCAAGCTTGTCCACAGTGTGGACGAGTGTGGAAAACTTCTCCCGCCATTTCGGGCCTCTGGCTGTGGATGGCTGTGGATACGTGGAAAACGTCCTCGGAAACGGCCTTATGCGCCGCATACCAGCGTGTCGTCACCCGCTCACTGTGGAAAACCCTGTGCACGACTCGGAGAATCATCCACACTCGGCGTCTATCCTTGTGGGCAACTCGGTTATCCACATTTCCACACGCCCAACAACAACAATTACTCTTTTAAATTTTCCCTTTTGCTTTATTCTAACGGGGGCCGTGGACAACTCTCCCCTCTCCACACGAACTGATAGGTGGACGTATATCAGAGAAAATCGTTTATGGTAGGAGTACAGGGGTGTATATCGGGTGTGAAGAGACTTCTACTACACTGGGAGGCAATCACTTCCACCGAATCCGCCACGTGTCCCGGCCGTCGGTGCGAAGCCACACCGCCCCTCTCACGGAGGTTCTGTGAACATGCTCTGCCCCTTCCTGCCATCGCCCAAGCACCTGCTCGTGGGGCATTCCGTACGGGTTGTCTTCTCCCACACTCACGACCGCGTGTGTGTCAGTAGAGTCGGCGGCGGCCTGCACAAACGGAGGCGTGCTGCTCGTCTTCGACCCATGGTGGGGGACTTTTACGACGTCACTCCGAAGACTGGACCCGTAGGCGCGAACGAGCATCTCCTCTGCCCCAGCTTCCACATCGCCCGGAAAAAGCAATTTCACTTGTCCGTACCTCAGAAGAACGACGACGGACCCCTCGTTGACCGAGTCGAAGGTCTCAGGGCTCGGAGGGGCCAAAAACTGAACCTGGAGGTGCGGGCTTGGTGTCCACGTCTCGCCTTGCTGAACGGACCGACTGGGGATTCGACTCTCTGAGAGGAGGCTCTGGGTTTCCGCGTATAGTTCTGTGCCAACCGCCCGTCCGTTGTGGAAGACGCGCCCCACCGACACCTCGCGGAGCACGGTGGGAAGTCCTCCCAGATGATCCTCATCGGGATGACTCACAATCACAGCATCTAGATGCCGGATGCCCCGATGCTGCAGGTACGGAAGCACGGAGTAGGAGGCCGCGCTTCCCATAGGCGATCGGGGCCCCGTATCCACCAGGATGTGTCGGTCGAGGGGCGTAGAGACAAGAGCCGCGTCCCCATTCCCAACGTCAAAGAAGATGACGTCGAGCGTCCCCGCCTCATCCCACGCGCCGCTCCACACCGAGATTGTTGATAGCAGGAGTCCCCCGACGATACACCGCCAGCGGACCCGAGGCCGGGGCCACTGGGCAAGAGAGACGATGCCCGCCAAAAGCGCCCCTATCACCCACACATCCGGATCCGCCATTCGGATGCCCGCCCACGAGAGCCAGTCGGCCCCCCACTCCGACGTCCAAAGCAGTCCCTGCACGAACAGGTCGGCGGCACTGCCAAACGCCGCGCCCGCCACTGTAGACATCCCACCTGCAATCACCATCGCCAGGGCGGCCGACAGCCCGAGGGCCGTGAAGGGAATTCCGGCCACGTTGAGGAGGAGTCCCCCGATCGACACCCATCCAAAGTGCAGAAGCAGCACGGGAGCGGTCGCCAGTACGGCCGCCGCGGACGTAACTACCAGCGACACAGCGTAGTCGGCCGCGGCCCAGCGCCGCCAGCGATTGGGGATGGGGGCTGCGAACTGGGGCTGGAGCGTCACGATTCCCGCGACGGCCGACATTGAGAGCTGAAATCCCACGTCGAACAGGGCCGTCGGACGAGCCGCAATCAACACAAGGGCCGCAACGCCCAACGTGTTCAGCGGATGAGAGGACCGCTGCAGCACAACACTCCCAATGAACAGCGTCGCCATAATGACTGCCCGAACGACCGACGGACGGCCTCCTGTAAGCACCATGTAAAACCCCAGCAGGCCAATCGTGAGCACCGACCGTCCAAGCTCCATGCTCCACCACGGAACCTGAACACGCAGAAGCAGGGGCCGAAGCAACACGTAGAAGACCATTCCGACCAGAAATACATGGAGGCCGGACACGGCCAGCAGGTGCATCAGTCCCGTGCGGGCAAAGTCGTCTCGCCGGGCGTCCGTGATGCGGCCGCGATCGCCCAGAAGCAGGGCCTGGAGTACGGCCCGCCCTCCCTCGCTAGGCACGTACCGCTGGATCTGCGTTCGAAGGTATTTGCGCCCCGCCACCACCAACCGAACCGATTCGGCCTCCGCTCGCGCACGAATCGTGACATCCTCCGGGGCCCCGACATACATCGTGCAGCACGTGCCCCGCCGCGCCAGATACGACGCGTAATCAAATCCGCCGGGGTTGCGCTGACCCGGTGCAGGGCGGACGGTCCCGCGAAGCTGTACCCGGTCGCCTTCCTGCAGCCGTGGGAAGAGCGTCGGCGCGTCGGCCCACGGGGGAGGACGGAGCGTCACCCGGGCCTTTCCGTCCGCCGAAATCGTGTCGCGATCCGTTCCAACCTGGTGCACGGCGACCGTGAACCGCGTGTCGCGGTCTGATCGTTCGGGGGCATCGTCCACGACCCCGCGGACGGTAACCGTATTCTCCGTCGCCTCGGCAATGGGCTCCAGCGCCTGGGGAGACGGGGCGCGGTACACTGCGTGCCGGGCGCCCCCCGCACACAATAGCAGCAGAACAACCCCCGCCACGCGCCCCAATGGTCCCAGCGAGACCATTCGCTGATGGGCCCCCCACTCCGCCCCTCCGATCACTGCCAGCCCAAGGCCTCCCCCCACAAGCCAGATCGACACCGGCCCTGGACCGACAACGTGGTCCAGAAGAATGCCGGCCGCAACGGCTCCGACGAAAAGGAGCGCAGGGTAGGACGACCAGTGCACGCGGGAGCCGGGCCGCATCCGACGAGAGAAAAACAGAGGGAGGCCGAACAACTGTAGACACACGCGCTCCTCGCCTCATAACCCACCGGTACGCACGCGCCACGGGATCCAAGATTACAGGAATCCATCCCCCGCCCCGAACCTCCCACGGCAGCGGCAATGTAGAAATCTAACATAGGTGGTCCGGCGGCTCGTTGCCGGACATCGGTCATTTCCATCCCAGATCCTACCATGAGCACTCGCCGCGAGGCCCGGATACAAGTGATGAAGGCCCTCTACGCCCACGAGCAGGCGGGCGACTCCCCGGAGCACCTGGTGGGCACCCTTCTGGCCCCGGAGCTGGTAGAGGACCAGGACGCCCTTGAGTTTGCGGAGTCCCTCTTCCGAACGACCCTCGACACAAGCGACGAGGCCGACGACGTAATTCAGGAGCACGCAACGAACTGGGATCTGCCCCGCATCACCGTCGTCGACCGGGCGCTGCTCCGCATGGCCGTCACCGAATTTCTAGAGTTCGAAGAAATTCCCCCCAAGGTGACGATCGACGAGGCCATCGAAATCGCCAAGACCTACAGCACTCCACGGAGCGATACGTTCATCAACGGAGTGCTCGACGCCATCGTCATGGAGCTTGAACGCGACGGACGACTCAACAAGTCGGGCCGCGGCCTCATCGGCATCGAGGCCATCCGCGAGCGGGCACAGTCCTCCTGAGGGCCGGCCGCCGGTGCGGGGCCCTTCCGACGGTCCGTCCGCACCACCAAACCCCACTTCTTCGACGCTCCCTTCCGTTCTTGTCCCCTCGCTCCGACGAGGAGCCGTCATGGGCCTGATTGCGATTGGCGACATTCACGGTTGCGCAAAATCCTTCGATGCCCTCCTGCGCACGCTTGATCCGTCGCCCGACGACCACCTCCTGTTTGTCGGGGATTACATCGACCGCGGCCCCGACTCGAAAGGGGTCATCGACCGCCTCCTGTCCCTTCGCGAAGAGGTGGAGTGTACCTTCCTGCGCGGCAACCACGAGGCCATGATGCTGGACTACCTCGACAATGGCACCTTCCGCCTGTGGGGCATGAACGGCGGGGTGTCCACGCTCGAGAGCTACAGGGAGGACGAGGAGGGAAGCGTTGGCATCCCCTCGACCCACGCCCAGTTCGTCCGGGACACCAAGCTCTACCACGAGACCGACGACTTCTTTTTCGTCCACGCGGGCCTCAATCCCCACCGCACGATCGCCGAGAACCGGGCGGAAGAGGGCGAAGACACGTTTCTCTGGGAGCGCGGCCACCTGGAGGCCGAAGAGGTGGCCTGGGAAAAGACGGTGGTGTGCGGCCACACGCCCCAGCCCACCCCCATCAACCGGGACAAGCTCATCCTCATCGACACCGGCTGCGTCTACCACATGCAGCCCGGGATGGGGCGGCTTACGGCCGTGCGCCTCCCCGAGCGCGAGTTTGTGGACGTGGCCTACGCCGACAGGTGAACCCTGGTCGATTCCCGCCGAGGTGGAGGAACAACCCCCTTTAGCGCGCAATACACCCGGCTTGCGTCATTCTCGTAGGCCCCAAAGCATCCCACCGTTCATGTCCCTCCAGTGTGGCCTCGTCGGCCTTCCCAATGTAGGCAAATCCACGATCTTCAACGCGCTGAGCAACGCCGGCGCAGAGTCCGAAAACTATCCCTTCTGCACCATTGAGCCGAACGTGGGCGTCGTGCCGGTGCCGGACGACCGCCTCTCCCGCCTCGCCGAGCTGGCCGACGCCGACGACACCACGCCGGCCACCATCGAGTTCGTCGACATCGCCGGGCTCGTGGAGGGCGCCTCCGAGGGCGAGGGCCTGGGCAACCAGTTTCTCGGCAACATCCGCGAGGTCGACCTCATCGTGCACGTCGTGCGCTGCTTCGAGGACGACAACGTCGGGCACGTCTCCGGCTCGGTCGACCCGGCGCGCGACATCGATGTGATCAACACCGAACTTCTCCTGAAAGACATGGAGACGGTGGAGAAGCGCATTGAGACCCACCGCAAAGCCGCAACGAGCGGGGACGCAGAGGCGCAGGAAACGCTGACGGTGTTCGAGGCCCTGCACGACCACCTGTCGGACGGGCACTGGGCCCGTACGTTTGAGGACGTCCCGCAGGGAATGGACCGCTCCATCATTGACGAGCTGTACCTCCTGACGGACAAGCCGGTGCTCTACGTGGCGAATGTGGCGGAGAACGACCTTCCGGACGGCAACGCCCACGTGGAGCAGGTGCGTGCCGTGGCCGAGGAGGAAGGGGCCGAAACCGTTGTGATCTCGGCCGACGTGGAGTCGCAGATCGTGGCGTTCGACGATCCCGACGAACGGCAACTCTTCCTGGACGACCTGGGGCTGGAGCGGCCCGGGCTGGAACGACTGATCCGCGCCGCGTACGACCAACTGGGACTGATTACGTTCTTCACGGCCGGGCCGTCGGAGGCGCGGGCGTGGACCATCGAGAAAGGCACGCGCGCCCCGGAGGCCGCCGGCACAATCCACTCCGACTTCGAGAAGGGATTTATTCGGGCGGAAACGATTGCCTTCTCCGATTACGACCGGCTGGGCTCCGAAGCTGCGGCCCGGGAGGCCGGGGTGATGCGGACCGAAGGCAAAGACTACGTTGTCAAAGACGGGAACGTCATGCTGTTTCGGTTTAACGTCTGAGGACGACGCCGTTGCGCGCTTCGTCATCGTCTCACGAGAGTCTCCTGGCTGCCATGTCTCTCCAGTGTGGCCTCGTCGGCCTGCCCAACGTGGGCAAATCCACGATCTTCAACGCGCTGAGCAACGCCGGCGTCGATGCCGAGAACTACCCGTTCTGCACGGTCGACGCGAACGTGGGCGTGGTGCCGGTGCCCGACGAGCGACTGGAGCGCGTGCAGGACCTCGCGGAGTCGCCCAAGGCCGTACCCACGACCATCGAGTTCGTCGACATCGCCGGGCTCGTGGAAGGGGCCTCCGAGGGCGAGGGCCTGGGCAACCAGTTCCTCGCCAGCATCCGGGAGGTCGATGCCATCATCCACGTCGTGCGCTGCTTCGAAGACGACAGCGTGGCCCACGTCGATGGATCGGTCGATCCGGTACGGGACGTGGACACGATCAACACCGAGCTGCTGCTGAAGGACCTCGAAACGGTCGAAAAGCGCATCGAGAAGCTGAAGCCCGCGGCAAAGAAGGGAGACAAGGAGGCGGCGGAGAACGTGCCCCTCTTCGAACGGCTCTACGACCACCTGAGCGGCGGACACTGGGCGCGCTCGTTCGAGGTGTCGGAGGACGACCAGGCGCTGGTTGACGAACTCTTTCTCCTGACGGACAAGCCGGTGCTCTACGTGGCCAATGTGGCGGAGGAGGATGTGCCGGACGGAAACGACTCCGTGGAGGAGCTCCGCGAACGAGCAGAAGAGGAACGCACGCAGGTGGTTGTGATCTCCGCGGAGGCGGAGGCGCAGATTGCGGAGCTGGAGCCGGACGAGCGCCGGCTGTTTCTGGACGATCTCGGGCTGGAACGCTCGGGGCTGGAGCGCCTCATCCGGGCCGCCTACGACGTGCTCGATCTCATCACCTTCTTTACGGCGGACGAGAAGGGGGCCTACGCCTGGACGATCAAGAAGGGCACGCGCGCTCCGCAGGCCGCCGGCCAGGTCCATACCGACTTCGAGGAGGGGTTCATTCGCGCCGAAACGATCCACTACGACGACTTTGACGCGGCCGGGTCCGAGAAGGCGGCCCGGGACGCGGGCCTGATTCGCACTGAGGGCAAGAACTATGTGGTGGAGGATGGGGACGTGATGCAGTTTCGCTTCAACGTATAGCCGTTTCTCCCTGCGTCTCTGCGTCGCAGCCCTTTCCTTATGATTCCCTTCCCGTACGACTCCCCTCCTTTCCCTCACCAACCGCCTTGCTGTCATGCCCCGTACTCGTCTCCTGATCGCCGCCGTCTTCCTCTTCGCTGGAGGCCTCCTCGCCGGGTGCGGCGGAGGCGGCAGCCCCTCCTCGTCCGCGTCGCCTGGGGTGACAGACACACTCTCCGTTGACTCGAAAGCCGACTCCGTGGCGCTGCGCCTGCTGAAGGCGCACGGGGCCGATGCCTTCGCCTCGGCGCCGTACCTGCGGTTTAACTTTGGCGTCGACACCCCGCAGGGACAGCAGGTGGTTGCTCGGCACCTCTGGGACCGGTCGACGGGCGAGTACCGTGTCGAGTGGGCGACCGGGCCGGATTCGAACTACGTGGCGCTCATCAATGTGCGCAATGTGGAAAACCAGCGTCCCGAGGGCACAGTGTACCTCAACGGCACCGAACTAACGGGGTCGGCGGCGCAGTCGGCCCGCGAGCAGGCCTACGGGCGGTTTATCAACGACACGTACTGGCTCCTGGCCCCGTTGAAGGTGTACGACCCTGGGGTCAACCGTCAGTACGCAGCGGATTCGTCGACCGCCGAGCACGAGGGGCTGCGCCTGACCTTCGGAGAGGTGGGCCTGACGCCCGGCGATACCTACTGGTTGTACGTGTCGAACGAGACGGGCCGCCTCGACCGCTGGAGCATGCACCTGCAGGGAATGGACGCGGACGAGGCCCCGCGATCCTACACCTGGACCGACTACGTAACCCTGGAGGCCCCGGCCGGGGACGTGACCCTTGCCACCCGACACGAGGCGATGGGCGGAGAACAGGCCATCCTCACAAATCAACTCGCCCTTCCCACGTCGCCCCCGGCGGGCGCATTTTCAACCACTACTCCGATGCTTTCCGCGAGCGAGTAGCCCCATCGATCAAAAGGGTTTGACAACGGACGACCACCGTGGACTACCGGTTTCAAATTGCGCGCCGCTACCTCGCCAGCCGTCGCGAGGTGTCGCTCATCTCCATCATCACCGGCATCTCCATGACGGGCGTCACCCTTGGCGTGGCGGCCCTCATCGTGGTGCTGTCGGTGATGAACGGGTTCTACGACTTCGTTCGGGACCTTCTGGTCTCGGTAGACCCCCACGTCCGGGTCGTGAGCGCCGGGGAACGGGGCATCACGAATGCCGACTCGCTCCGTCGCATGGCACGGTCGCTGGATCACGTGACGACGGCCGCGCCCTACGTGGAGGGCAAGGCGCTGTTCGTGCATCAGGGCAGCGCCGAGTCCAACCGGATCGTGCAGGTGCGTGGGGTGGAGCCGGAGGCCGCAGGCCTTGCGCCGCCGATGGTGATGGGGGCGTTCGATCTAGGGCGCAGACCAGACCGCCCGCCCGGCCTCGTGATGGATCGGGCCCTGGCCCGGCGGGCGGGCCTCGTGCCCGGCGGCGAGCAGCGCACGGCTAGCACGGTGGGGCTGCTGTCCGCCCCGGCAATCGAGCGTACGCTCACCCAGGTGTTTTCCGGTCCGCCGGTCCACCGATTCGAGGTGCGGGGGCTGTACGAGATGCAGGCCCCCACCGATCAGCAGCGCGTCTTTGTGGGGCTTGAGGCCGCACAGCGTCTCTTCCGTACGCAGGGGCAGGTGACGGGCCTCGACCTCCGCCTCGACAACCTGGAGCGGGCTGGGGCCGTGAAAACGCAGCTCCAGCGCCGCCTGGATCCGGAGCGCTACACGGTGCACACCTGGTACGACCTCCAGCAGTCGCTCTACGACGTCATGCGGCTGGAGAAGTGGGGAGCATCCCTCATTCTGGGGCTCATTATCATCGTCGCGGCGTTTAACATCGTCGGCTCCCTCACCATGGTGGTCATCGAGAAGCGACGAGATGTGGGGGCGCTGCAGGCAATGGGGGCGTCGAAGGCGGACATCCGCCGCATTTTCCTGTTGGAGGGCGCGCTGGTGGGCACTGTCGGCACCGGGCTGGGACTGGTGCTGGGCCTGGGCCTCGCCCTCGTCCAGAAGTACTTCGAGGTGGTGCCGATGGCGCAGGCCGAGTCCTTCCTCATCAGCGCCTATCCCGTGTCCATCCGCCCCCTCGACGTGGTGCTTGTCGCGGCGATCTCGTTTGGGCTGTGCGTGCTGGCGTCGGTGTATCCGGCCCGCCGGGCCGCCGCCATCGAGCCGGCCCAGGCCGTCCAGCTCGACGCGTAGCCGCGACGAACGGGCGACGGCGCGCCGCGTTCATGCGTTCGACGATTCTGTCTGTTCATTCCGCCGTGCCATGATCAACGACGTGTTTGACCACCTCATCGGCCTCCCCGACCGGCCCGAAAAGCCCCGCGAGAAGGGGCTGACCCACATGCTGGACAAGGGCCTCTCGCCGGACCGGGTGGAACAGATTCTGGAGGTTGCCGCCGAAATTGTCGACCTCGTGAAGCTGGGCTGGGGCACGGCCGTCGTCACCCCCAACCTGGAACGGAAGCTCGACGTGTACCGCGCGGCCGACATCCCGTTCTTCTTCGGGGGGTCGCTGTTCGAGGCCTATTTTCTGCGCGACCAGGTCGACGACTACCGGCGCCTCCTCGACCGGCTGGACGTGCACCACCTCGAAATCTCGGCCGGGGCCGTATCGATGCCGCACGAGGACAAGCTCGAATTCATCGAGCTCTTCGCCCGGGACTTTACGGTGCTGAGTGAGGTCGGCTCTAAGGACTCCAGCGACATTATGCCTCCGTACCGCTGGGTCGAGTTCATGCAGGCAGAGCTGGAGGCGGGGAGCTGGAAGGTGATCGCCGAGTCGCGAGAGGCGGGCACGGCGGGGCTCTTCCGCCCCAACGGCGAGGTGCGGACCGGCCTCGTCGACGAGATTGTGACCCGCGTGAATCCCCGTGATATCCTCTTCGAGGCGCCGAAGAAAGAACAGCAGGCCTGGCTCATTCGGAATCAAGGCGCCAACGTAAATCTGGGCAACATTCCCCCGGACGAGGTGGTGCCGCTCGAAACCTTACGGCGCGGCCTTCGGGGCGATACGCTCTTTGAGTTCCTGACGCCGGGGGTCACGCCCCACCCCTCGGGCGGAACGCCGTCTGGGGACGGACAGTAGATGCTCTGGATCGGGTCACGGTACGGGACTTGTCCCGTCTTCACGAACAAAGACGGCCCGATTGTTCTTATACAGCTTTGCCGCTGTACTGCGCGGCTCATTTTAGGCGTTTAGACCCTTCATTGATTTTCGAACGTGCCATGGCACGGAAAGACGACATTACCGGCGAAGGCCCCGTGACGGGCAACAGCGTGTCGGACTCGAACCAGAAGACGAACCGCCGCTTCGAGCGAAATCTGCAGAAGAAACGGTTCTACATCCCCTCGCAAGACCGACATGTGACCCTCAAGGTCTCGGCCAAGACGCTGAAGACCATCAACAAGAAGGGCATCGAGGCAGTCCTGAAAGAGGCGCGCAAGCAGGGCTACGACGTGTAGACCCGCGCTGCACGGCCCTGTGGGCCCGTCGGCTCGCTACGTTCCAGTTCATTAATTCCCCCTCACGCGATGGCTCAGGGCGACCGAGTACAAGTCATTCTCGAATGCACCGAGGAGCCGGGCACGTCCCGCTACCACACGACCAAAAACCGGCGGAATGACTCGGACCGGATCGAGATGATGAAGTACAACCCCGTTCTTCAGAAACATACCCTTCACCGAGAGACGAAGTAACCCATGGCTGCACAAAGCAACGACAACAGCCCGGGCTCCCGCAAAATGGCGAAGCTTGTGCTCGCTGAAAAGCGAGACAACGGGAGCTACGGGTTTCGACAGAAGATTGTCCCCCTCGACGACGTTGAGGATGAACTTGAGGCCGCAAAAGATCAGAGCTAAGTTCCCCGAGCGGGGCGTGGCGCAGTCCGGTTAGCGCACCTGCTTTGGGAGCAGGAGGTCGCCGGTTCGAATCCGGCCGCCCCGACTAACCAGGCGCCGCCCCGGCGACGCCTTCGGCTCACCGCGCCCGTAGCTCAGTTGGATAGAGCAGCGGACTTCAAGGACGCCGCGTTTTCCCGAACGCGGCAAAGGAGCGCCTGTGCGGAACGAAACGCGCGGGATGACCGGCGCTGTATCGGGGAATCCCCACGTTTGGGGCGGGCATTGACCCAGACCGGGCAACCCCGAGGAAACCGCCGCGTTGCGGTACTGCAGGCGACGGGATCCGTAGAGGCCATACGCGCCGCACCTGAGACGGTGAAGAGATGGTCCAGCCTTCCCTGAGTTCGACGATGCGTGTCTGTTGAACTCTCTTGGCGAAAGCCAGCTGAAGGTCGCTAATCCGCAGGTCGCAGGTTCGAATCCTGCCGGGCGTACTCCCTGGCTCGTTCCGCCCAACGACCCCTCGAGAGAAAAGGAACTTGACGGAAAGCAGGTTCATTTATCTACTTCCGTACGTGCGATGGTGACGTGGCCGAGTGGTCAGGCAGAGGCCTGCAAAGCCTCCTACGGCGGTTCGAATCCGCCCGTCACCTCTATGTGCCCACCGAGCGTTTCGGCTCCGGTGGGCTTTTTTTGTTTCGTGATGCTCCCTTGCGACGGGACCCCCCGTCGCTTTCAGAACCTTATTCGTCGGAGGCGTCCTCGTCCGGGGCAGGATCGGGAAATCGTTCCAGCCGCGTGGTGTCGGTCCTCGTCGTATCTCCCGCGGTTGTGTCGGCTGGGGACGGAACGGAGGTCGGGTCGTCCGTCGTGAAGAGACGGATTTCCGTTCCGGCCTGCACCTCGGTACCGGGAGAGCGGCCCTGCCGGCGGACGTAGAGGGAGTTCAGCGTTTGTGTGGTGTCCGACGGGCTCCGTTCTGCCGAGGAGGGAGCCGCCGTGGTATCCACCACAATAAACCGCAGCTGGTTCTTCAGGAGGAGCTGCTGCGCATCCGCCACCGTCCGGCCCAGCACGTTCGGGATTTCGACCGATTGATCGCCCAGGCCCGTGCTGTACCAGAGGTCCACCGTTGCGCCACGTTGGAGAGAGTCGCCCGGGGCCGGCGACTGCCGAGTAATGGTATTTTCGTAGGGAGAGGGAATCGAGTCGGGCTGGACCGTGCCGACCTCCAGTCCCGCCGAGGAGATCCGATTCTTCGCTTCGCGAACCGAGACCCCGTTTAGGTCGGGAATGTTCACCATCGGAACGTCCCCAGTATTGACGGTGAGGTACACCCGCCGGCCGGGCTTCACCGTTGCACTCGCAAGCGGCGTCTGATCGACGACAACGTCCTGATCCACGTTCGGATTGTACCGTCCAACCTGCCGCTGCACATTCAAGCCCTTCCGTTCCATCGCAGTTTTTGCCTCGTCGAAGGGGCGATTCTCCACATTCGGGACCTGCACCGACGTGTCGTGGCGGGTGTACGACGGCATAATAAAGGAGTCGAACACAACATAGAGTCCAATCCAGACCACGAGCACCGCCCCCAGTCCGCCCCAAAAGTACGGATTGCCTCCAAGAGCGCGGATCCATCGAAGACCGGAAGGGAACGTCGAGTCCCGGGACATAAGCGGCAGGTTGTCTTTTGAAAAAGCCGGGCCTGTTGTGCAGGCACACCGGACACGAGAACGGCGGCTGCCAGTCTCTCTGTTCCGTGCGGCATCAGAACGAGCAGCGGACGAGCTGGATGGAGGAATGTGGACAAATGGACAATCACAGAGTCCCCACACCCTATTTATTTTCGTTTCATCCAGAAGGCGGAAACCAAGCCCTGTACTCTGTGTCTAATGGGACGCTGCAATCGAGAGGGGCGACCCCCGACGGCAGCGCGATGTTCTTTACATTCTACTGAGCATGACTCACCGGTCGGTCCAGGTCCTTGTCGGAAGACGAAATGCTCTTTCATTCGGAAAGTGTGAATTGATAGGAGCATCATTTGACAATGGCCAAAATACGACGTACTGTTTGAGTCCGCGCCAACCGGAAAAAGCGGAGGCGCGAGAGTAGAATTGTTCTTTGACGGAATTGGAAGCATAGCGAGTCCTGGTCGATTCCTTTCTCGCCTCACGGCGGAAAGCGAGTTCGATCGATTAGATGCAAACTTTCCTACTACGGAGAGTTTGATCCTAGCTCAGGACGAACGCTGGCGGCAGGCTTAACACATGCAAGTCGCACGAGAACGTTCTGGCTTTGCCAGAACAAGTACAGTGGCGAACGGGTGCGTAACGCGTAGACAACCTGCCCTCAGGCGCGGGATAACCACGGGAAACCGTGGCTAATACCGCACGTCGTCTGGATCCCGCATGGGAACCAGATGAAAGCCTTCGGGCGCCTTTGGATGGGTCTGCGTCGGATTAGCTCGTTGGTGAGGTAACGGCTCACCAAGGTGTCGATCCGTAGCTGGTCTGAGAGGATGATCAGTCACACTGGAACTGAGACACGGTCCAGACTCCTACGGGAGGCAGCAGTGGGGAATCTTGCACAATGGGGGAAACCCTGATGCAGCCATGCCGCGTGGAGGAAGACACCCCTATGGGGCGTAAACTCCTTTTCTGCGAGAAGAAACCCTCGTAGCTTCGAGGTGTGACGGTACCGCAGGAATAAGGACCGGCTAACTCCGTGCCAGCAGCCGCGGTAATACGGAGGGTCCAAGCGTTGTCCGGAATCACTGGGCGTAAAGGATGCGCAGGCGGGGCAGCAAGTCAGAGGTGAAATCCTGCGGCTTAACCGCAGAAGTGCCTTTGAAACTGCTGCTCTTGAGTCCTGGAGAGGTTGCCGGAATTCGTGGTGTAGCGGTGAAATGCGTAGATATCACGAGGAACACCAGAGGCGAAAGCGGGCAACTGGACAGGTACTGACGCTGAGGCATGAGAGCGTGGGGAGCAAACAGGATTAGATACCCTGGTAGTCCGCGCCGTAAACGATGGATGCTCGCCGTTGTCTCGTTAAGGGACAGTGGCTAAGTTAACGCGTTAAGCATCCCGCCTGGGGAGTACGATCGCAAGGTTGAAACTCAAAGGAATTGACGGGGGCCCGCACAAGCGGTGGAGCATGTGGCTCAATTCGATGCAACGCGAAGAACCTTACCTAGGCTCGAACGCTAAGTGCCCGCTCCTGAAAGGGAGCTTTCCGCAAGGACGCTTAGCGAGGTACTGCATGGCTGTCGTCAGCTCGTGTCGTGAGATGTTGGGTTAAGTCCCGCAACGAGCGTAACCCCTGTCGCTAGTTACCAGCGGGTAATGCCGGGGACTCTAGTGAGACTGCCTGCGCAAGCAGTGAGGAAGGTGGGGATGACGTCAAGTCATCATGGTCCTTACGCCTAGGGCTGCACACGTGCTACAATGGCTGGTACAACGAGTCGCCACTCTGCGAGGAGGAGCGAATCTCTGAAAACCAGTCCCAGTTCGGATTGGAGTCTGCAACTCGACTCCATGAAGCAGGAATCGCTAGTAATCGCGGATCAGCAATGCCGCGGTGAATCCGTTCCCGGGCCTTGTACACACCGCCCGTCAAGCCATGGAAGCTGAGAGCACCCGAAGTCCGCGGCCCAACCCTTTGGGAGGGAGCGGCCGAAGGTGAGCTCAGTGACTGGGGCTAAGTCGTAACAAGGTAGCCGTACCGGAAGGTGCGGCTGGATCACCTCCAGAAGAGTCTTTCCTTGATCGACTTGCGCTCCGCCCGTGGGGCGAAAAGGTCGACCGGACTCGCTATGCTTCCCTTCCCTGAGGACAGTTGCCAGTTGGATGCAGCCCCGTTGGAAAACCCGCCAGGGTTTTACTGGCCTGAACGGTTTTCCCGAGCTGTTGGCCTGCTGACGTTACTGTTGGGGCTGTAGCTCAGGTTGGTTAGAGCGCACGCCTGATAAGCGTGAGGTCGGTGGTTCAATTCCACCCAGCCCCACTGCTTTGTCAGGCGGGGTTATAGCTCAGTTGGTAGAGCACCTGCTTTGCAAGCAGGAGGTCGTCGGTTCGAATCCGACTAACTCCACAGCGTCCTGTGCATAGTGGGCGTCGTTCTTTTGACATAATGGAAAGGTCATCCGCACTGCACGGTGCGACACGAGAATGCCTCTGGTCATCCGCGACCAAGAGCATGGGATTCGTGTCGCATACCGAGCATGCGAGCGCATTAAGCGGTGTATACACCCCGTTGCGGTGCCTTAGAGACGAGGCTTGTCTTCGTAGTGGCACATGCAAAATAGTGGGTGTTAAGCACAGATAAAGCTCATGGTGGATGCCTTGGCATGAACAGGCGATGAAGGGCGTGATAAGCTGCGATAAGCCACGAGGAGCTGCAAATAAGCGTTGATTCGTGGATTTCCGAATGGGGAAACCTGGCAGGTTTAACCTGTCACTTGGCACTGAATTCATAGGTGGTAAGAGCTAACCCGGCCAACTGAAATATCTCAGTAGCCGGAGGAAAAGAGACCAATTGGGATTCTCTCAGTAGTGACGAGCGAAGGGAGAAAAGTCTAAACTGACGTGGTTTCGGCTGCGTCAGGGTTGTAGGGCCCGCACAACGAGCTCATGCGTCGAAGTTGAAGCTGACTGGAAAGCAGCACCAAAGAAGGTGAAAGTCCTGTAAGCGTAAGACAAGTGGGCTCAAGCGGGATCCCCTGAGTACCACGGGACCGGAGAAATCCTGTGGGAAGCTGCCAGCACCATCTGGCAAGACTAAATACTCGTTCATGACCGATAGTGAACCAGTACCGTGAGGGAAAGGTGAAAAGAACGCCTAATCGGCGAGCGAAAAGCACCTGAAACCATGGGCTGACAACCAGTCGGAGCACGGACCCTTTGGGTCGGTGTGACGGCGTGCCTTTTGCTTAATGAGCCTACGAGTTGCTCCTCACTGGCCAGGCTAAGGTCTTCAGGACCGGAACCGCAGCGAAAGCAAGTCCGAATAGGGCGCCGAGTCAGTGGGGGCAGACGCGAAACCGGGTGAGCTACCCATATCCAGGCTGAAGCACGGGTAATACCGTGTGGAAGGCCGTACCGACCAGTGTTGAAAAACTGCCGGATGAGGTGTGGGTAGGGGTGAAAGGCCAATCAAACCCGGAAATAGCTCGTTCTCCCCGAAATGCATTTAGGTGCAGCGTTGTGTTAAAGTGTGCTGGAGGTAGAGCACTGATTGGGCTAGGGCCCTTCACCGGGTACCAAACCCAGACAAACTCCAAATACCAGTACACGTTTCACGACAGTGAGGGCACGGGGGATAAGCTCCGTGTCCGAGAGGGGAACAACCCAGATCGACAGCTAAGGCCCCTAAGTTCAGACTAAGTTGCACGAAGGAGGTCGGACTGCTTAGACAACCAGGATGTTGGCTTAGAAGCAGCCATTCATTAAAAGAGTGCGTAACAGCTCACTGGTCGAGCGGTCTGGCGCCGAAGATTCCCGGGCATTAAGTCTGACGCCGAAGCTTCGGATTCGTCCGTTAGGGCGTCTGGTAGGGGAGCATTCCAGCGGCACAGAAGCTGCGTTGTGAGGCGCAGTGGAGCTTCTGGAAAAGAAAATGTAGGCATGAGTAACGATAAAACATGTGAGAAACATGTTCGCCGCAAGCCTAAGAGTTCCTGTTCAACGCTAATCGGAACAGGGTTAGTCGGGACCTAAGCCGAGGCCGAAAGGCGTAGGCGATGGAAAACGGGTCAATATTCCCGTACCTCCCAACTGCGTAAACGTAAGGCGTGACGTAGCAGCGTAAGGGCCGCGTGCTGACGGAAGCACGTTAAAGCATGTAAGTCGGAAACCAGGCAAATCCGGTTTCCATAACGACTGAAATGCGACAGTAGAGGGAGCCGACAGGCAAACTCACAGAGCCCCCAAGCAGACTACCAAGAAAAGCGTCGTACGTTGTTGAGGGAGCCCGTATCATAATCCGACACAGGTAGGCGAGGAGAGTATCCTCAGGCGCTCGAGTGAATCGTGGTCAAGGAATTCGGCAAATTAGCCCCGTACCTTCGGAAGAAGGGGCGCTCTTCCTTGTCCAAAAGTGAGGAAGAGCCGCAGTAACCAGGCCCAAACGACTGTTTAACAAAAACACAGACCTCTGCTAAGTCGCAAGACGACGTATAGGGGTTGACACCTGCCCGGTGCTGGAAGGTTAAGGGAGCGTGTTAATGCCTTCGGGCATGAAGCATGCAACTGAAGCCCCAGTAAACGGCGGCCGTAACTATAACGGTCCTAAGGTAGCGAAATTCCTTGTCGGGTAAGTTCCGACCTGCACGAATGGTGCAACGATTTGGGCACTGTCTCGACCGCGAGCTCGGTGAAATTGTGGTGCCGGTGAAGACGCCGGCTACCTTCAGTGGGACGGAAAGACCCTGTGCACCTTTACTACACCTTGGCATTGCCATTAGTCAGGACATGTGCAGCATAGGCGGGAGGCATTGAAGTCGCGTCGCCAGGCGCGATGGAGCCACTCATGAAATACCGCCCTTGTCCTGATTGATGCCTAACCTTCGACCGTGAGCCGGTCGAGGGACATTGTCAGGCGGGTAGTTTGACTGGGGCGGTCTCCTCCTAAATTGTAACGGAGGATTTCAAAGGTACCCTCAGCATGGTCGGTAATCATGCGTTGAGTACAAAGGCAAAAGGGTGCTTGACTGCGAGACATACAGGTCGAGCAGATGCGAAAGCAGGACTTAGTGATCCGGCGATTCTGAATGGAAGGGTCGTCGCTCAAAGGATAAAAGGTACGCCAGGGATAACAGGCTTATCTCCGCCAAGAGTTCATATCGACGCGGAGGTTTGGCACCTCGATGTCGGCTCGTCGCATCCTGGGGCTGAAGAAGGTCCCAAGGGTTGGGCTGTTCGCCCATTAAAGCGGCACGCGAGCTGGGTTCAGAACGTCGTGAGACAGTTCGGTCCCTATCTACTGAGGGCGTCGGAGACTTAAGCGGAGCTGCTTCTAGTACGAGAGGACCGAAGTGGACGGACCGCTAGTGTGCCAGTTGTACCGCCAGGTGCATCGCTGGGTAGCTATGTCCGGAAGGGATAAGCGCTGAAAGCATCTAAGCACCAAGCCCTCCGCAAGATTAGGTCTCCCTCATGGGTCGTTCGAGACGAGGACGTAGATAGGCGGCAGGTGTAAGCGTAGCGATACGTTTAGCCGAGCCGTACTAATTACCCATAAGGCTTAACACCCCTATTTTGCACGTGCCATCACGCAAGTGCATTGTAGGGCATACACACTGCCTCGCATGCATGTGTGGTGCGTTTGACCTCCATTATGTCAGACATTCGCCGACCGGCTGCGGTCGGCACCGAGTTTCCTGGTGACTATAGCGCGGGGGCAACACCTCTTCCCATCCCGAACAGAGAAGTTAAGTCCCGCAGCGCCGATGGTACTGGCTTCCCGCTGGTAGAGTAGGTCGTTGCCAGGATTCCTTTTAGGGGCACCGTTGCGTTTGCAGCGGTGCCCCTTTTTTATTTTGTGATACGTCTTTTCCAAGACACGACCGCGGAAGGCCTCGCTCCAACCCGACTGAAGCCCTCATTCCAGGGTCTTCCGCGGGATCATCGCAACTACGCCTGTGTGTTGGCTCCTCCCTCGCGAGGGCCTTTTCCTGGCTGCGGGAATCCTGCCACAATCTGCTCACTGCGCCGCACCGTTCGTGACACACGACAACGACGGGGCCCGCCGGTCGACTTCGGAACGGGAGACCAGATCGGAAGATCGCTCACAGGAGGAGGTCTCGTCTGACGGGTCGCCGAAGGCTTCTTCCGCCCTCGCGAACTTCGATCCGCTCGCGCCTTACCGTGGGGCGTTCCGGCGCTTTTTTACGGTCTACCGGCACGTGGCTGGGCTCTTGATGGGAGGGCACATCGCGTATGTTCGGTCCCTGCCTGCGGTGAAGAAAACGGGGCTTCGTTCTCCGGGGAAGCGGCTGCTTGCCTGGATCCTTCGTCCCTTGGTGCGCAGTGATTTGCGCGATCGCCCATTTCCGGTTCAACTGCGGCGGCGGCTCGAGATTCTGGGGCCTACGTTTACGAAACTGGGGCAGATCATGGCCATCCGCGAGGACCTGCTGCCCGAGCCCATCACGAAGGAGCTCGACAGCCTGATGGATCATCTGCCTCCGATCCCCTTCGAGCAGGTGGTGCAAACCCTCGAGCGTGATCTCAATGCCCCGCCGGACCAACTATTCGACAACATCGAAGCGGAGCCGCTGGGATCGGCTTCGATCGCCCAGGTGCACCGGGCCACGACCCGCGAGGGAGACGAGGTGGTTCTGAAAGTCATGAAGCCCGGCATCCGGGACGTGATTACATCCGATTTGAAGCTGCTGGAGATCTTTGGGGTCTTTCTGCAGTGGATCTTGCCGCGGTATCAGCCGAAGCAGATCATCAATGAGTTCAGCGCCTACACCAAGCGCGAAATTGACTACAGCTACGAGGCCGACCACGCCGAAATCTTTTCGGCCAACTTTCAGGACATGCCCGGGGTCGTCTTTCCCGACGTGTATCGCAACCTGAGTGGCGACGATGTGCTCACGATGGAGTACCTGGAGGGAATTCGACCCGGCTCGGAGGCGGCACTGGCTCTGAATGAGGAGGAGCGGCAGCGGGTAATTGACCTCGGCGCTGGGGCCATCATTCGCATGCTGTACCGCGACGGCTTCTTTCACGCAGACCTGCACGCGGGCAACTTGCGCATCATGCCGGGGGAAACCCCTGAGGACCTGCGGATCGGATTCATTGACCTGGGCATGGTGGGGCGGTTTCGTGCGGACCTGAAGCGACGAATGCTGTATTACTACTATGCACTGGTCCGCGGCGACGTGGAGAGTGCGGCCCGTTACCTGATCGACATGGCGCGCGTGGGGGAAGGGGGCGACCCGCAGGGCTTTCGTCGGGCCGTTTCGGACATGGCCCGGCACTTTCTGATGCGAAGCAAACAGGGATCGATTAGCCTCGCGCAGGTGATTCTGCGGTCCCTGAGCCTGGGCGGGCGCTATCGGGTGTTCTTTCCCGTTGAGATGACGTTGATGGTGAAGGCGCTCGTGACGTTCGAGGGGGTCGGCCGCACGCTCGATCCGAACCTCGACGTGGTTGCGGTGTCCCGCCGGCACGTGCAACAGATTTTTCAGGAGCGGTTCAGTCCCTGGAATCTGGGAAAGGAGTTGTTGGGCAGCGCCCCCGAACTTATTGATGTCGCCCGGCAACTTCCGCAACTCCTCTCGTCCGGCACCGTGCATCTCGAAGAGGCGCTTACCGAACAGCCCCCTTCCGAATCGGTGAGCGGGATTCGGAACAGCATTTTGGCGGGGGCCTGTCTCGTGGGAGGGGTCATTGCCGTGGTTCAGGGCGGGCCGCTGTGGTTGTCGCTCCCGCTGTTTGGGGCCGGCGTGTTGCTGGCGCTGTTTGGGAGCTAGCCTGGACCGAGGGGACCTACGAGTGGTGGGTGCGGAGGCGGTCGAGAACCTCGTCCAGCCGGTCGAGAACCTCGTCGGTCTCCTGCAGCACATCCGTGTACGAGTGCGCCTCTTCTGTCGTCGTCGAGGCCTCTTCGTCTACGGGGAGCGAGGCGTTGTACAACGATCGGTCGTCGCGAAGCACGTCCGTATTGAGGTGAAGCCCGTGCCGGGCGAGCAGGGGCGCGATCGTATCGGCCCGCGTGAGCAGGTGGCGCCGGGTGGCCTGGTAGGCGTGCTCGCAGACGTCGTGTCGGTTTTTGAAGCTGAAGATGTTCGAAAAGAAGAGGTCCGTGTCGTCGCACTCCGGCTCGATAAGCAGAAGGTCGGCGTCCGGGTGCGTGTGCTCATACTTCTGAAATCCCGTCTCCTTTCGTGAGTCGACGATGGCGCGGAAGGTTTGCGACATGACGGAGGGGAGGCCGCGATCGGCGAGGGAGGGCGGGGTGGGGCCGCCGTTTAGCAGCCGTCCGGCGTGTTGCTTCAGCTGCACGTTCACCGGGACGATGGGATTGATGCAGAACAGCAGGTCCGCCCCGGCGTCGAGGGCCACGCTGGCGTGCACGGTGCGGCGCGCCACGCCGTCGATGTAGTACTGCCCATCGATTTCGACCGGCACGTAGAGGCCGGGCAGGGCGGTAGACGCCTGAATCGCCTTGGAAATGGGGACCTCGTCGTGCCCCGGCTGGCCGAAGACGACCACGTCGGCCGTGTCGAGGTGCATGGCGACGATGTAGAGCTGGCGCCGCAGGCGGCGAAAGTTGTTGGTGCGGCCGCCGGTGGAGAGGGCCCGCGCCAGAAATCGCTCCAGGGGCGTGTTGTCGAACAGCCCGGTCGGCACCATCGACCCAAAGGTTGAGAGCAGCCCGAGCAGGGAGAGGTCGCCGGGGTTCAGGGCGTAGTAGCGAAGCGACGAGACGAGCGTGCGCGGGAGGCGCTGGAGCCGCCCAGCGTACTCGCGAACGGCGGGACGGAAGAGCACTTCCGGCTCCAGGTTGAGGTTTGGGTCGCGCGCCTCGGATAGGATGGCGTGGCTCAGTTCACGGGCGGAGATCCCATTGGCCAGCATCGAGCAGATGAGGCCCCCGGAACTAACGCCCACGTACATGTCGAGTCTGTGCAGGTCGATGCCGTCCACGGCTTCGTCGAGTGCGCAGAGAGCGCCGATTTCGTAGATGGCGCCCTCAATGACGCCCCCGGCACAGCCGAGGCCGACGGTGCTACGACGAGCGACAGATCCGTTCGGAGGCATCGGAAAACGAGACGTTGGAGGGCAGCAGGAACAGTGGGCCGCGGAGGCGTCCGGTTGCGCCGCTCCGGGCGGCAGCAGGGCCGGCCGCGTGGGAGACGGATCGGGACGCACAAAAAGGCCCCCGACGCTTCCGGGGGCCTGTGCGCCATCGATGTCGCGCTATTCCGACTCCTTCTTCGAAGAAGAGGACGACTCCTCCGAAAGGGTCTTTGTGAGGTCATCGACCTGCTTCGCGAGGGTCTCCACCTTCTTCGAGAGACGATCGACCTCGGTGCGGGTGGGCACGCCGAAGCGTTCCAGCGCATTGTTTACGGTATCGGTGAGAAGCGTTTGGGTCTCCTCACTCGCTTCCTCAATCTGTTCGAGGGCCTCGTCGCGCTGTTTTTTCGCCTTCTTCCGGGCGTTCTGGAGCTCGCTGCGTCGCTCGTGCTCGAACTCCTTGCCGCGGTCGACCAGGCGGCCAAACAGCTTGCTGCCCTCCTCCTCGACGGTCGCGAGGGCCCCGAGGCCGGCCAGCCACACGTCGCGGCCGCGCTTCGTGAGCTCGTCTTGAATGGAGTCGGATGCGGAGTCGGTGTGCGTGGTCGGTTCTTTGGTTGAGTCTGTCATGGGTCTTGCTGGGTTGGGTGAAAAAATCGCTCAGGAGGTCGTGCGTGGCGTCGAGGGCGTCGCCTCAGTGTGGGAGGGGGCCTCGTCGGGGACGCCGGCGGCCTCCCGCTCGTCCAGCTCGTCGAGCAGGACCGAGAGCTGGTGCTCAAGCTGGCGCAACTGGGTGCGCAGCTCGTCGAGCTCCTGGGCCCTCGGGCTCTGCACCAGCCGCTTGAGTCGGTCCACCGATCCCTGCATCAAGTCGTCGATCGTCGAGCGGATCTGGCCGAGGCCGGTGTCGAGCGCCGCCTCGCTTCGTCGCAACAACTGATGGAGGAGGTCCGAGGGAATCACCTGCCGGCCGCTCCGTCCCTCCTCCAGAATAATCTGGGTGAGGGTCTGGGCTGTCAGGTCCTCGCCTGTTCCATTATCGACCACCTCTACGGTCTCCCCCTCACGAACCAGGGCCGCGAGGTCCGAGAGCGAGACGTACTCGCTCGCCTCCGTATCGTACAGCTTTCGATTGTCGTAACGCTTGATGCGTCGGGCCATAGGGGCACCAGCGGTTGCGCGGGAGTGTAACGCGTTGCGTCATTCCTTAGGGTTTTGACGCACTGTGTTATAAAATGATCCCGGCGCGAGCGACTCCACGTGCAGTTCACGGAGAAGAAGGGAGCACTGAGTGGGACTTGGCTCGTCGTCCACGCAACCATTGCGAGGGAGGGGCTGTTGAAAGGCAGGCGACGCAGTTCAGATGAGGAAGTGCCTGGAAGCACGTTTGTGTGCATCGCCAGGGAAGGCGCCCCCATTCTGCTGATCCAATGGCTTGTTCTATTCGCTCCGCTCCAACACATGACGCAGCCGTCTGCCACCGAGGAAGAACTGATTCAGGAATTTGGAAATCTCTACGAGACGTATGGGCTCAAACGCCTGGAGGGTCTCATTGTCGGGCTTTTGCTCACGCAGGACGAGCCGGTGTCGCTCGACGACATGGTGCACCTCCTCGACCATTCGAAGGGACCCATTTCCGTGGCCGTCCGGCGCCTCGACGACATCGGACTGATAAAGAAAGTGAACGGGCCCGTAAACCGTCGCAACTACTACAAGGCCCATCCGGACCTTTTCTACAACAACTTTAAGTTCAACATGGCCACGGTCCGCAAGAACCGGGAGATCGCTGAGCGCTTTCTGGAGCGGATCGAGGAGGAGGGAGCGGAGGGACGAGAGGAGACCGTCGAGAACCTGAAGCACATGCGGCTTTTCTACCGGCACATGGAGGGGTTCTACCAGGATTTTTCCAAGAAGTGGAAGCAAGTCAAACGGCAGCACCTCGACGGCGAACCAGGCGCGAAAGACGTGCCGTCGGTCTCCGAAGGGGCGGCGACCGTAAATGAGTAGCCAGAGGGAGGGCAGGGGCGGTGAAGTGCAGCTTGTTCACGAAGAAGCGTGTTAACGAGGACTTGACAAAGCCGGAAGCGCTTCCTACACTGTTTTGTACGTTTGGAAAATTGCAAATGTAAAAAACGTGACCGAGTTGAGAGAGCCATCGGTTCGTACGTGTGGTCAATCACAGACCCGAGAGATACGCCATGATTCGTCAGTTGTATGCCTTCTGGATGGTCGTTTTGGGCACTTTGTTGATTGCGCTTCCCAGTTTAGGCCAGGAGCCTGGGCAACTCGCCGGTACTGTTCTTGCCGCCGACACGCAGGAGCCCCTGCCCGGGGCCAACGTCACGGTAGTGGGCACCGATGTCGGAACCAGCACCGGGAGCAGCGGCCGCTTTCGGATTTCTGACCTGGAAGCTGGGCAATACGACGTTCGCGCTTCGTTTGTCGGATACGAGCGTCAGACGAGGTCCGTCACGATTCGGGCCGGAGAAACGACGTCCCTCGACGTGACCCTTCAGGCGAGCCAACTCGTCGGAGAAGAGGTGGTCGTGACCGGATCGAAACGGCAGGAGAAGGTGCTGGAGGCGCCCGTGCAAGTGGAGGCCCTAAGCCCCGAGGACATTGAAACGTCGGGCGGAGGCACGTTCCTTTCGGCAATGTCCACGCTGAAGGGCGTCGACTTTGCGCGGGTCGGCATCAACGGGCAGTCCGTTTCGATGCGCGGCTTCAACAACAACTTCAACACGCGCCTGCTGCAGATGAAGGACGGGCGCGTGGCGCAGCTGCCGGGCACGGGCCTGCCGCAGGGCAACTTCCTGCCCACCTCTGAGCTCGACGTGGAGCAGGTGGAGGTGGTGGTGGGGCCGGCCTCGGCCCTCTACGGCCCCAACGCGCACACCGGCGTGGTCAACGTGATTACCAAGAGCCCGTGGGACGAATCGGGCGTGGCGCTGAACGTGCGGGGCGGGCAGGAGGATCTCCTGGACTTCAACGGGCGCGTGGCGGGCACCGTCAACGACAACGTTGGCTGGAAGGTGACCGGCCAGTACATGACGGCCACCGACTACAAGCCGCCGACGGGCGGCCCCAACGCGGAAGCCTCGGATTCGACACACTTTTTCGGGGCAGGAAATGTGTTTAATGAGCCCGCCCTCGTGAACGACTACGACATTTCCTCCATCCGGACCGAGGGGAGTGTCTACTACCGCTTCGGCGACGGCTGGCAGGCGGAGGCCACCTACGGCTTTTCCGAAAACGACAATTTCGGCGTCACGAACAACGGCCGGAATCGCATTCTCGACTGGCAGGTGCAGTACCAGAGCCTCCGGATTACCGGCGATCACTGGTTTGCACAGGCCACACACACGTCGAACGACGCGGGCAACACATACCAGATTAACGGTGTGGCGTCCGGGGCAGAATCCGTGTACGCCACGGCAATTCAAAACGGGGCATCGTCCAGCGCCGCACGCCAGCAGGCGCTGAATCAGCTGCCGTCACTCCGGGAAAACAACCGGTTCGTCGACAAAGGCGAGCTGTGGGACTCGGAGATTCAGTACAACAACATGTTCGAGGTTGGCTCGGGCACGCTTGATTTCGTTGCGGGGGGGCAGTACCGGCGGTACCTCCCGGACTCGGAAGGGACGTTTTTGGCAGACGCTGCGGGACAAGACATCGACCAGACAGAAATCGGGGGGTATCTGCAGCTCGATTACCGCCCGACGGACGCGATTCGGATTAACGCCGCCGCCCGCATAGACGAGCACAGCGAGTACGACACGCAGTTTAGTCCGAAGGCGGCGGTCGTGTACACGGTAGCCTCCAGTCACAACATCCGCGCGACGTACAACCGGGCCTTCAAGACCCCAACGATTCTGAACAACTATCTCTTTATCTCGGTGCCCCCATTGGGGACTGTGGCCCGCGGCAACGACGGCGGATACACGGTCCGAGACGGGCCGACGACGAGCGCAAACGTGGTGCGGGAAATCGATCCGTTGCAGCCTGAGGAGGTCAACACGATCGAGCTCGGGTACAAGGGGGTCTTCAACCAGCGCCTCTTCGTGAATCTGGTGGGGTACAACTCCTGGTACACCGACTTTATCAGTCCGCTGACGACTGTCGCGAATACAATTCCTTCGGCTGATAACCCCAATCCGACGTACGCATTCCAGGATGGAGAAATTATTGAGCCGGAAGGGAGCCTCGGCGGACTTGAGAACGGCTACCTCCTGACGTACTTCAACTTTGGGAGTGCCACGGTGCGCGGACTCGACTTCGGACTGCGGTACGCGGCGACTGAAAAGCTGGAGCTCTCCGGCAACCTGTCGCTCATCGAGCTCAGTGACTTTGAGCAGGGGGACGCGCCCGAGCCGCTTCTGCTCAATGTGCCGACGACGAAGATCAAAGGCACTGTGACGGTGCGCGATGTCGGCGTCGACAACTACTTCGTGAGTGCCAGTGGACGCTGGAAGTCGGCGTACACGTTCCGGTCCGGCTACTGGGACAGCCAGACGTTTTACAGCGACGGCGAGATTCCGAGTCGCTTCACCGCCAACCTCACGGCCGGGTACACGGTGCCCAACACGGGCGTCGACCTGAAGGCGAGCGTCACCAACCTGTTCGACACGGAGACGCCCGACGTGTTGGGCGCGCCGGAGACGGGGCGGCTGTTCTGGGTGTCGGCGACGTACAACTTCCGCGGGCTCGACTTCTAACCGACGCGGCGGGACGATAGGGCATTTGCACGTTGGAGCGCTGACAGGAAGACGGGGGCTTGTTTGCCTTTCCGTTCTTCGGGTCGGCCCGGAATGAATGGGAGAGAGGGGGAGTGGGAGCGAACCAGCCCTGTCTGTCGGCCGGCGGATTTGGGGCAAATGTGAAGAGAAAGCCGCCCGGGGTCCAGTCAAGGGAGGCCGTGCATAATCGATACGACACCAACACCCGACACTCATGAGCACCGACGATCGACTGGCCGGACGAACGGCGATTATTACAGGCGGCGCGCAGGGCATTGGGCGGGCCACGGCGCACCGGTTCGCGGACGAAGGCGCGAATGTCATGCTGGCCGACGTGGAGGCGGAGGCCGGGCGCGAGGCCGTGTCGTCCATCGAGGACGCGGGCGGAACGGCCGCCTTCACAAAGACGGACGTGACGGATCTGGATCAGGCGCAGGCCCTGGCCGAGGCGACCGCGGAGGCGTTCGGCCGGATCGACGTGCTGGTCAACAACGCGGGCATCACGCGCGACGCCACCCTCAAGAAGATGAGCGAGGAAGCGTTCGACCAGGTGGTGGACGTGAACCTGAAGGGCGTGTTCAACTGCACGAAGGCGGCTCGCCCGCACCTTGCAGAGAGTGAGGCAGGGCGCGTGCTCAACGCGGCCTCCATCGTGGGGCGCTACGGCAACTTCGGGCAGACGAACTACGTGGCCACGAAGTCGGGCGTCATCGGGATGACGAAGACGTGGGCCCGGGAGTTTGGGCGGGACGGGATTACCGTAAATGCGGTGGCGCCCGGGTTCATCGACACGGACATGATGGAATCGGTGCCTGAGACGGTGATCGACAACCTGACCGACCGGACGCCGCTGGGGCGGCTGGGGGAGACCGAGGACATTGCGAATGCCTATTGCTTCCTGGCGAGCGACGAGGCGGCGTTCATTACAGGGGCGGTGATTGCGGTAGATGGCGGATTAGTGTTGTAGGGGGTGAAGGTTGGAAGGTTGAAGGTTGGAAGGTTGAAGGTTGGAAGGTTGAAGGTTGGAAGGTTGGAAGGTTGCGACGGAGAAATCATCAGCGGACGTCCAAGATGGATTCAGCAAGACGTGCCACCATAGCGGGAACCGGGTTGTACGCGCCGGAGCGGGTCGTGTCCAACGAGTACTTCAATGAGCTCTACGGGGAGGACGTGGACTCTTTTCTGCGGGAGAATCGCAACATCAAGGAGCGGCGGTACGCAGCGGAGGATCAGGCGACCTCGGATTTGGCTGCGGAGGCGGCGCGGGACGCGATGGCGGATGCGGGGATTGAGTCCGCCGACGTGGATCTCCTCCTCGTCTCCACCGACACGCCCGACCAGATTTCCCCCTCCACCGCCGCCGTCGTGCAGGACAAGCTCGACGCTCGCAACGCGGCCACGTTCGACATCAACACCGCCTGCGCCGGCTTCGTGACGGCCCTCGACACCGGGCGCAAGTTCCTGGAGGCCGACGGGCAGTACGAGCACGTCCTGGTGATTGGGGCCTACCTCATGAGCCGCTTCATCGACTACGACCAGAAAAACATCGCGTCCCTCTTTGCCGACGGGGCGGGCGCCGCCGTGCTTTCACCCACGACGGGCGAGGACGGCATCCTCACCTCCACGCTCGTCTCGAAAGGGGAGTACCACGACTACATGGGCGTCTACGAGGGCGGCACGGCCTGCCCGATTGCCGCCGAGAACGGCGAGACGCAGCGGCTCGAATTCCGCAAGGACTTCCCGGAGGGCTTCAACCCGGACCACTGGACGGATCTGGTGACGACGCTCACCGACCGGCTCGACGTGACCCCCGAGGACGTGGACCGCTACTTCTTCACGCAGATCAACATTCTCAGCATCCGCGAGACGCTGGACCGCCTGGGCCTGCCGCACGGCCGGGCGCACAACGTGATGGATCGGTTCGGCTACACGGGCAATGCCTGCGTGGCGATGGCGATGGCCGACGCGGTGGACGAGGGCCTACTTTCGCCGGGCGACCTCGTGATCATGATTGCGTCGGGCGGCGGGGCGGCGCTGGCGGGGATGGCCTTTCGGTGGGGCGACGCCTAGGCGTCGGTGTGGAGGTATGAATGGGTGTAAGTATGGATGTGTAGTCATATTGGTCTGAAAGCGAATACTTACACACCTCCATACCTCCAAACGTACATACTCGAAATCTCGGAAGGGTCATGGGTGAGACGGCGATCGCGTGGGGCTTTTTTGTGGTGTACCTGGGGGCCATCGGGGGGGCGGCCACCGTGGGCATCCAAAAGGTGAAGGGGTTTGACTCCTTCAGCGTGGGGAGCCGGGAAGTGAGTCCGGTGCTCGTCGGCCTGTCGCTCGCGGCCAATCTCACGAGCGCGGCCACCTTCATCATCAACCCGGGGCTCATCTACCTCTACGGCCTGAGCGGCGTGCTGGGCTACGTGGTGGCGATGCCGCTGGGGCTGTTTCTGGGGCTCGTCGTCTTTTCGAAGGCCTTCCGGCGAGTGGGGGACGAGGTGGAGGCCCTCACGGTGCCGCAGTGGATTGGGGATCGCTTCGGGGACTACCGGCTGACGGTCTTTTTCGCGGTGTCGAGCCTGCTTCAAATTGCGTTCCTCGTGCTCATCACCGTCGGTCTCACACGCGTGTTGTCGAACGTGCTCGCGGTGCCGATGGGGGTTGCGATGGCGATGGCGCTGGGCATTCCCCTCCTCTACATCGCCATCGGCGGGGCCAGCGCCCACACCCTCACCAACAGCGCCCAGGCGGGGCTGATGCTGGTGGTGGCCTTTATCATGCTGGGGTCGGGCCTCACGTACGTTGCCGACGGCCTCGGCGGCTTCGTGGACCGGCTGGCCAGCATCGATCCGGTGCTGGCGCAGCCCACCAACCCCGAAAGCCTGCTCTTCCGCGACTGGTTCGAGGTGGTCGTGTGCAACCTGTGCATCGGGTTCGCCATCGTGAACCAGCCGCACGTGATGTCGAAGGCCCTCTACCTCAAGAGCAAGCAGGATGTCAACCGCTACCTCGCCACCGGCATCGCCGTGCTGGTCGTGTTCTTCGCGGTGATGCTCGTGGGCCTCTACGCCCGCATCCTGATGCCGGGGGCGGGCATCGAGCCGGACTCGGTGGTGCCCACGTACATCGTCGAGGTCTTCGGGCCGTGGCTGCGCTCGGTGATCCTCATCGGGCTCGTGGCGGCGGGCTTCTCCACGATGGAGGGGCTGATGGTGGCGCTCTCCACCATCTTCACGAACGACATCTACCAGCCGCTGGCCGAGCACCTGGATGCGCTGTCGGGGGAGGAGATCGAGACGCGGGCCGTGCGCTACAGCCGGGTCTTCCTCGCGGTCCTCGTGCCCGTGGTGGCGCTCATCTCGTGGGGGCAGATCGTCAACCCGAACCTCTCGGTCGCCATCCTGGGGCAGAACGGGGTCTACGCCCTCTTCTCGGCCACCTTCGTGCCGATCCTGTTCGGCATCTTCTCGGAGCGCATCACGAAGGAGGCGGTCTTCGCCGCGGCCAGCACGGCCCTCGTCGTGCACTTTGGCGTGTACTACGGCGAGATCACGATGTACCACAACAACCCGGCGGTGCCGGCCACCTTTGCGCTGGGCGCCAGCGTGCTCGTGGCGCTCGTGGTGATGACGGCGCAGGGGCGGTGGACAGCGGATCTGAGTGCGGAGGCTGCGGAGCCGGCGGCTTCGACCGAATGACATTTTGCCCTGCCCTCCGGCTCCGAGCGTCTTCGGAGCAAGTTGCAAACTACTGGTCACGAACTACACCGAACATATTAATCACGGCTGTGAAGAAAATGGCTGACGAAGACTCCAGCTACGCTAAAATTCTCTGAACTCACTCGCACTCCAAGAGCACTCGGGCGCCTCTTTCCCACCGCGAGCTCGTTCGGACAAGGAGAATTTTGAACGCTTCGCTTCCGTCTTCGTCCGAGTCGCCATTTTCTTCAAGGCCGGTGAACGGTGCTGGAAAGCCAGCGGGGATTGTATCCGTAGATCAGAGGTGGAGGCCATAGTCCCGACGTATCAGAACAAATTCCGAAGTTCGAACTCCGCGTTCCAAACTCGCTATGCCTCGAACGGATTGGCTCAGTCGCAACGCCCTCTACACCCCCGACGCCCCGGCGCTCGTGTGGGCGCCCACGGGCGAGACCTACACCTACGCCGAGCTCCACCGGGCCGGCAAGCGGCTGGCGAGGGGGCTGGCGGAACGCTACGAATTGTCGAAGGGAGACCGCATCGCGGTGCTGGCCGAGAACACGATGGAGCACGTCCTCCTCTTCTGCGCCGCCCAGACGGCGGGCTACGTGCTGGTGCCCCTCAACTTTCGCCTCGCCCCGCCCGAACTGCAGTACCTCGTGGACGATAGCGACCCGCACGTTATTTTCGCGTCGGAAGGTTACCGGGACACGGCCCGGGACCTGGACGGGGGGGGACCGGTGGTGGCGCTGGGGGAGGTGGAGAACATCATTTCCGCCGTGGAGGCGGGCACCCGTCCTTCTGCAGCCACGGTGGATTGGGAGGGGCCAGATCTGGACGACCCGCTGATGATCCTCTACACCTCCGGCACCACGGGGCGACCGAAGGGGGCGATCATCTCCCACAAGATGTTGTTCTGGAACTCGGTGAACACCGAACTGCGGCTGAACCTGACGGCCGAGGACCGGTCGTTCAACGCCGCGCCGTTCTACCACACCGGCGGCTGGAACGTCCTCCTCACCCCCTTCCTCCACCACGGCGCCACGACGTATCTCTTTCCCTCCTTCGACCCCGGCGCCGTCCTCCGCACCTGCGAGGACGAGGCCCTCACCATCCTCTGGGGCGTGCCCACCATGCTCAAGATGATGGCCGACCACGAGGCGTTCGACGAGGTCTCGCTCGACGCCATCCGCTACGCCGTCGTGGGCGGAGAGGCGATGCCCGAGCCCCTCATCCGCACGTGGCAGGACAAGGGCGTGCCCATCCGGCAGGGCTTCGGCATGACGGAGGTGGGCGTGAACTGCTTCTCGCTGCCGGAGCGCGACGCCCTCCGCAAGATCGGCTCCATCGGCTTTCCCAATTTCTACGTGGACGCCACGGTGGTGGATGAGGACGGCGCGGCGGTGCCGCCCAACACCACCGGTGAACTCCTCCTGCGCGGCCCCGTCGTCACGCCCGGCTACTGGCGCGACCCGGAGGCCACCGACGAGGCGATCGACGACGACGGCTGGTTCCACACCGGCGACCTGGTGGAGGTGGACGCGGAGGGCTACTACTACGGCGTGGGCCGCAAGCACGACATGTTCATTAGCGGCGGGGAGAACGTGTACCCGGCCGAAATCGAGTCCGCTCTCTACGAGCACCCCGCCGTGGACGAGGCGGCCGTCATCGGCGTACCGGACGACGAGTGGGGCGAGGTGGGGGCCGCCTTCGTCGTGCCGGATGGCGATCTTGCGCCCGGCGCCGTCACCGCGCACTGCCGCGAGCACCTGGCCAAGTACAAGGTGCCGAAGCACGTCCGCCTGCTCGACGACCTGCCCCTCGGGGACAGCGGCAAGGTGGACAAGGCCGCACTCCGCGCCCGGTTCGACGCCGCCGAAACTGCATAGCTCGCTCGACTCCCTCCATTCTCTGTTCCCGCAATGGCATTCCTCATCAGTCTTCTTCTGCTCATGTCCGCTACGTCCGCTGCTGCTCAGGACGCGCTTCCCCACTACCCCGATGACGTGCAGACCACGACGGTGGACGGGCGCGAGATTGCGTTCGTGGACCGGGGCGAGGGAGCCCCGCTCCTCTTCGTGCACGGCCTCGGCTCGAACCTGTCCCTCTGGCGCGAGGCGCTGGACGCGTTTGACGACTCGCACCGCGTCCTGGCGCTCGACCTCCCGGGCTACGGCCTCTCGGGCAAGGCCGACGTGCCGGGCACCATGTCGTTCTTCGCGGAGGTGGTCACCGGCGTTCTCGACGAGCGCGGGCTCGATGCGGTGACGGTCGTTGGCGTGTCGATGGGCGGGCAGGTGGGCCTCACCCTGGCGCTGGAGGCGCCGGAGCGGGTGCGCCGCCTCGCGCTTGTCTCGCCCGCCGGCATTGAGCCGTTCTCGCCAAAAGAGGCGGCGGCCCTGAAGCAGGCGACCACCGCCGAGGGCATCCTCAACACCACCGACGAGCAGGTGCGGCAGAACACGGCGCTCAACTTCGCTGAGTGGAGCGACAGGTACGCCTGGATCATTGAGCAGCGCCTTGCCCTCAGCGAGCGCGACGACTTTGCGGCGTACGCGAAAGCAAACGCACGGTCGGTGGCGGGCATGCTGGAGGGCGACGTGCGCGACCGACTGGGCGAGATCGACGTGCCGGCCCTCGTCCTCTTCGGCGCGGGCGACCGGCTCATCCCGAATCCCTACCTGCACCCGGACATGACGACGACCGACGTGGCCGACCGGGCGCGGGAGGCCCTTCCCGAGGCCACGGTGCGGGTGGTGGAGAAGGCCGGGCACCTCCTCATGCTGGAGCGGCCGGAGGGCTTCCGGCAAGAACTGCACGCGTTTGTGGCGGAGTAGGAAGCCCAGTGCACACTCAATTGCTTGAAACCGCACCAGGTTGGGGGTCTGTGGGAGGGGACGGCGCGCCGACCCTGGTGAGGACCGGGACCGGCTGCCCTGATCGTATCTGCCCGAGGGGGCAGCCGGACCCGGCGTCCGAACGCATGCCCCTTGCAGGCCCGGACTCAGAGCCGAGAATGGAGCAGGGCGCGAAGGGGCGTTTCGTCGGACTGGTGCTGCAGGAGTGCCAGGAAGAGCTCGGCGGTGGCGAGGGCGTCGGACAGGGCGTTGTGGGCGGGGTAGCGCGGCAGGTTGTAGGCGGCGCGGAGGGCGTCGAGGCGCAGCTCGCCGTCGCGGGCCTGGCGGTGGCCGCGCTGCCGACGCCGCCGGGCGAGGGCCAGCGTGTCGACGGGGCGGGCGAGGAGCGGCACCCCGGCGTGGCGGCGGCAGGCGGCGTTCAGGAAACGGAGGTCGAGCGGCGCGTGGTGGGCCACCAGGACGCGCCCCTGAAGCGCCCTCAGGAGGAGCTGCAGCGCCTCGCGCTCCGAGCAGCCCCCCGACAGGTCCTGGTCGCGCAGGTGGTGGACGGCGGCGCTCTCGGCCACCGAGCCGTCGATGGAGAGCAAGACGTGGCGTGCCGTGCGCATCCGAATGCGGCCCGCCTGCACGCGCACCCAGCCCATGCTCACGATGCGGTCGGACGCGGGCTCGAGGCCGGTCATTTCGAGGTCGAGCACCAGGTAGCCCGCGTCGGTCGCCGGCGTGCGACGAGAGGGACGGGGCGCATCCAGGTAGTCGCGCATGAAGGCGGCCGACGTCCGGCGGCGGTACCACCAGCGCAGCAGGGAGGACAGCATAGCGGCATCAGGAGACGAAGGCGGTCTGGTAGCGCTGCTCGACGGCGGCCTGGGCGGTCTTGACGATGCGGAAGGCGTCCTTGAGGTGGCGTCGGTCGAAGGCGGAGAGGGCGTCGGGGGAGACGTAGTTGTCGGGGGCCTCGCCGTCGGCAATCTGGCGGACCTGGTGGCGGAGGCGGATCTGGGCGATGAAGGCGAAGGCATCCTGCAGGTCGGCGGCGTCGCCGTCGTTGAGGGCGCCCTGCTCGGCCAGCTGGCGGAGGCGGCGGCGGGTATTGACGGCGGGCACCCCGTGGGCGAGGGCGTGGAGGCGGGCGAGGTCGATGATGGGGACGAGGCCGTCGTGCTTCAGGTCGAGGGTGTCTTCGTGCTCGCCGTGGGTGGCCAGGACGAACTGGCGGAAGAAGCCGAGGGGCGGAGTGTGCTCCAGCGCATTGGCGGCCAGGCAGGCGAGGAAGATGGTGTGGTCGGTCGTGCGGCGAAGGATGAACGCGTGGAGGGCGTCCGTAAGGGCCTCGGTGCCGTGCACGGGGCGGAGGTCGAAGAAGATGCTGGCGTGCATGAGGGCCTCGGGCTGCGGCTCCCCGATCCACTGCTCGAAGGTGCGCTTCCAGTCGGCGAGGGGCTGGCGCCAGCGGTCGGTGGTGGCCATCACGTCGCCGGGGCAGTAGGGATAGCCGCAGGCGTGGAGGCCGTCGCTGACGAAGGCCGCCAGGTCCCGGAAGTAGTCGTCGTGCGCCGCGGTGGCGTCGTCGTCGAGGAGGAGGGCGTGGTCCTGGTCGGAGTGGAGCGTTTGTTCGTGGCGGGCCTGCGAGCCGAGGGCGACCCAGGCGTAGGGGACGGGCGGGGGGCCGAGCTCCTCTTCGGCCAGCTGGAGCAGGCGCTGGGTAAGGGTGTCGGTGACGGCGGTGGTGATGCGGGCGGCGTCGCCGGGGCGGGCGCCGCCGTCCACCAGGTCCACGATCATGCGGGTGGCGCGGTCACGCAGGGCGGCGAGGCCGTCCACAGAGTCCTGTTTCCAGATTTCGCCGATCACGTAGACGGGGCTGTCGGCTTGGAGGCGGAGCAGGTCCGTGGCGGTGACGACGCCAGCGAGGCGGCCCTCGTCCAGGACGGGGAGGTGGTGGATGTTGTGGCGGCTCATGGTGAGGAGGGCCTCGAAGGCGTACTGGTCGGCCGTGCCGGTGGTGGGCGCCGGGGTCATGATGGAGCGGACGGGGGCGTCGGGGCGGGTGCCGGCGGCCAGGACGCGCGTGCGGAGGTCGCGGTCGGTGATGAGGCCGACGAGGGCGTCGTCTTCGCAGAGCAGGAGGCAAGAGACGCGTTCGTCCCGCATGATTTGGGCGGCCTGGCGGATGGGGAGGGACGGGGCGGCCGTCACCGCCGGGCGCGACAGCAGGGTGCGCAGGGGCGCGGCAAGGGGACGGGCCGGTTCGTCCTTGCGGAGGGCGTCGCGGATCCGCTCGCTGTGGGCCTGGGCAAAGAAGCGGTCCACGGCCTCGGAGCAGCCGCGGAGCCAGTTGAAGTCGTCGGCGGGAATGTGGTAGAGGAGGCTGTCCTCGCGGGTTTGCACGCGGCGCTGGGCGGGGCCGCCGGTGAGAAGGGACGGGTAGCCAAAGAACTCGCCTTCCCCGAGGCGGGCGACGAGCGTGCCCTGTTCGTTGGTCAGGTCCACGGCCCCGCTGCGGAGGAGGGTGACGGCGGCCGTGTCGTCGCCGATGTCGAGCAGGACCGTTCCTTCGGGGGCGTACGTGATGTCGAGGTGACGAGCCCCCCGGCGGAGGTCCTCGCGGGGGACACGGTCGAACGGAGGGGTGCCCCGCAGAAAGTCAACCAGTTCAGCGACTTCGACGGGGCCGGGGCGAGACGGGGCGTCGGAACCCATGGCGGTGTGGTACACGACAGAGCACGCGCGCTGTTTTTTTTTACATTCCCGTTACGGGCGGGGTCCCTCGAAGTGCTTTGCACGAGCGACTGCACGCAGATGCGTTCGGGATCGGACGTCTTACGCCTCGGGTCTGCCCTTCACACCCCGACTCGCGGAAACGGATGTGTTGAAATGGCTTGACAGCCCGCTCCGTCACGGTTAGAATATGATAGAATTTTAACGAAAGCGCTTCGAATTCGGGAGCGCTGACGAGCGGAGGGGGAATTCGGAGGAGCGGTTTGTGTCGTCGGGTCGCCTCCAAACGCTCGCAGGCCTCTCGGCACGACGCGTTCGCCTACAGCGACGACGAAACACTACGCCCCAACAAAAACCCCAGCACAAAAACCCAACACAAAAAGGGACGCCCAACCCGTGCAGGGCACGGGTCGGCTGTCCCCTGACCGAATGCGCTTCGCCGGACGAGACGGGACGTTCCTGGCAGGGAGAGCCCGTCGCTGATCCGGAAAGCATGCAGGGCCGACCCCTCTCCAACAGGAAAAGGAACCGACTCATGCATTGTCGACGCTGCTTAACGCCCGCCTTTTGGGCCTGTTTCTTTCTTCTGTGTGCCGCCGCGCTGCTCCTGCCGGGCCGGGCTGCCGCCCAGTCCGTGGGCCTCAGTGGGTTTGTCAAATCCTCCTACTACTACGACACCCGGCAGGTGGTGGCGGCGCGAGACGTGGATTTCTTGCTCTACCCGGCCGTCAACACTCCCGACGCCGACGACCCGAGCGATCGCGACAACCTCGGGGCCTTTCAGTTCTTTTCGCGCCTCGGGCTTCGCGTCGACGACTTTGAGCAGACGGTCCTGGGGGCCGACGTGTCGGGCTACGTGGAAACGGACTTTTTCGGGCCCACCGGCAACACGCAAAACACCCTCCGCGTCCGCCGGGCCTTCGCCCAAATGGCGTGGGACGCCCGCGAGGTGCAGTTTGGGGTGGAATGGTCGCCCCTGTTTACGCTCGGCGCCTACCCGCACACGGTGGCCACGGAGGCGGGGACGCCGTTCAATCCCTTCGCGCGGCAGCCGATGATCAAGCTCACGCTGCGGCCGACCGAGACGCTGCGCCTGATTGGCGCCACGGCCTGGCAGATGGACGCGTTCGTGGACGCGTCACTGTCCAACGCGCCGAGGGGGGCGACTCCGCAGGGGGGCGTCGATGCGCAGCAGCAGGCCGCCATCCCTGGGCTGCACGGCCACGCGCAGTACGTGACGGACCGCGTCACGCTCGGGCTGGGGGGGTACCTGAAGGCGCTCCGCCCCCTTCCGCTAGGCGAGCGGTTCTTTAGTGGGGCCGGCACCGCATACGCCGTGTACAGCGGCGACCCGCTCGTGCTGCGCGGCAAGGTGGTGTACGGCAGCGTGCGCGACCACGTGGGCATCGGCGGCTACCTTTACGACCCGGCCGCGGCGGGCAGCGATGTCGGCGCCGCCGACGCGTTTCAGCAACTCAATACTCTGAGCACGTGGCTCGAAGTGGAGAAGACCGGTACCGTCGCGCCCGGCCTCTTCGCTGGATACCTCACCAACCTCGGCGCGGCGGAGGCGCTCGACGGCACGCCCACAACGGTGGCATATGCCACCCGCGGCGTCGATCCGACCGGGCAAAGCCTCGCGTCGGTCTGGGAGGTGGCGCCCCGCCTCGCCCTCAACTACGGCCCCATGCGCTTTGCCTTTGAGGTGCAGGTGACCACCGCCCAGTACACGGCCCGCCTCGACGACCACTTTGCCCCGGACCCCGCCGCCGACGAGGACGCGGTGACGAACGTCCGCGGCGACTTCAGCGTCTTCCTGTTCTTTTAGCCGCTTCTTTTGGCCTCCTCCGCGCACTGTCTGATCCACACCCCTTCCCCCATGGACGATTCTTCCGCCCCCGACATTGATCGGGACACCTACTGGAAAAAGACGATTCGCCGCAGCCTGGCCTTGCTGGCCGTGTGGTTCGTGGCCGGCTTCGTGATGAGCATCCTGCTGGCCGAGCCCCTCAACAGCATCGACTTCGGCGGCATTCCCTTCGGCTTCTGGATGGCGCAGCAGGGCAGCATCTTCGTGTTCATTGCCCTCATCCTCATCTACGTCCTCAGCATGCAGCAGCTCGACCGCGAGGCCGGCGTGGAGGAGGACGAAGAGGATACGCCTCCGCCGACGGCACACTGAGCCGCCATCAGTTCCTTTTTCCGAAGCACACGCATCAAATCAAGGCGACACTATGAGCATTATCGGGTGGACGTTTCTGTGGGTCGGCATCACTTTCTCCGTGTACATCGGCATCGCGGTGTGGAGCCGCGTCTCGGACACGGCCGGCTTCTACGTGGCGGGGCAGGGCATTCCCGCCGTGGCCAACGGCATGGCCGTGGGGGCCGACTGGATGAGCGCCGCCAGTTTCATCTCGATGGCCGGGCTCGTCTCGTTTCTCGGGTTCGACGGCTCGGTCTACCTCATGGGGTGGACCGGCGGGTACGTGCTGCTGGCCATCCTCCTGGCGCCGTTTCTCCGCAAGTTTGGGGAGTACACGGTGCCGGACTTCGTGGCGAAGCGCTATTACTCGAACACGGCGCGGGTGGTGGCGGCCGTGGCGGCCATCTTCGTCTCCTTCACCTACGTGGCCGGGCAGATGCGGGGCGTGGGCGTTGTGTTTAGCCGCTTTCTGGAGGTGTCGGTCACCTGGGGCGTCGTCATCGGAATGATCATCGTGGGCATCTACGCGGTGCTCGGCGGCATGAAGGGCGTCACGTGGACGCAGGTGGCGCAGTACTGCGTGCTGATCGTGGCCTACCTGATTCCCACCTTCGCCATCGCGTACACGCTGACGGGAAATCCGATTCCGCAAATTGCCATCGGCGAGGTGCTGCCTCGCCTCGACGGGTTGCAGCAAGAGCTGGGCCTCGGAGCCTACAGCGGGCCGTTCAGCAACTTTAGCATGCTGAACGTCTTCTGCATCACCGTGGTGCTGATGGCGGGAACCGCCGGGCTGCCGCACGTCATCGTGCGGTTCTACACGGTGCGCGACGTCAAAAGCGCGCGGTGGTCGGCGTTTTGGGCGCTGCTGTTTATCGGCCTGCTTTACACGGCCGCGCCCGCTGTGGCGATGTTCTCGCGCTTCTACATTCTCGACTCCTTCGCGCAGCTGGGCGCCTCGGGGATGCAGGAGCTGGGCTGGGTGCAAAACTGGGCACAGACGGGGCTGATCAAGACGCAGGCCTGGACCGACGGCATGGCGCCCGGGGCGCTGCTCGACACCATCGACCGCGACATCATTGTGCTGGCGACGCCGGAGCTGGCGAACCTGTCGAACTGGGTGGTGGGCCTGGTGGCGGCGGGCGGCCTGGCCGCGGCCCTGTCCACGGCCTCCGGCCTCATGATCGTCATCAGCTCCTCGCTCGCGCACGACATCTACGGGGAGATTATCAACCCCGACGCCTCCGATCAGCGCCGCCTGCTGGTGGGGCGCCTGGCGATTTTTGCGGGGCTCGTCGTGGCGGGGCTGCTCGGCATTTACCCGCCGGGCTTTGTGGCGGAGGTGGTGGCCTTTGCCTTCGGCCTCGCCGCCGCCAGCTTCTTTCCCATCCTGGTCCTCGGCATCTTCTGGAAGCGGTGCAACCGCCAGGGCGCGGTGTGGGGCCTCATCACGGGGCTTGCCTTCACGTTTGTGATGATTGTGCTGATGCGCGCCCACGTGGTGGTGCCGGGCGTGGAGACGCCGATCCTCGACACGTTCCTGGGCATCAACGCGCAGGGCATCGGGGTGGTGGGCATGGTGCTGAACTTCGTCGTCACCGTTGCCGTGACGAAGGCCACGCCTGCCCCGCCGCAGGACGTGCAGGACATGGTGGAGCAGATCCGCTACCCGCGCACCCTGAGCGCCGAGGAGCTGCGGGCGGGCTCGGCGTAGAGGGGCTCGCGCCTCGCAGGTTTTGACTTCACACCACAGATCGGGACGCGCATGCTGGATGTTCGGTCGTGGGGCTGTGGCACGCACCTGCTCGTCCTTGGGGCGCTGGTGCTGGCGGGGCTGGGGATTGCCGTGGGGCGCAACTGGGAGGCTGTGACGCTGATGGCGGACAATGTGGGGGCGATGGGGGAGGGGGCCGCCCAGGCCGAGCAGCTGCGCTACCCGCGCGACCTGGTGGACTACCTGGCGGCCCACCCCGAGCGGGCGTCCCTCGTGGCCTACGACGTGGGGGCGCCCGAGGCGGGCGTGTGGTACCGCGCCGACGCGATGCGGCCCGTGGTGCAGCTGGCCCACGGGCGCCTGCTGGCGGCCTACGTCCGGGAGCGAGCCGCGGGCCGGCTCGATACCACGCGCCGGGTACCTCTCGACTCGGTAGCCCGCTACGCGATGCCGGGGGCCGCGGCGCAGTCCTTCGCCGAGACGCGGCGCCGGTGGGCGGAACGGGGCGCCCTCCGCCCCGACAGCACCGTGGCCCTGCCGGCGGTGGCCCGCGCGGCCGTTCGCCACAACGACCCTGCCGCCGCCGATGCGCTGCTGGCCGCCTTGGGGCGGGCGGCAGTGGCACGCCCCGTGGCGGGCCTGCCGCCCGGCGCCCGCGCCGTGCCCCGCCCCCGCAGCGGCCTGCACCTGTCCTGGATACACGCCTCCGGGGACACGATCGCGGCTCCCGTCGACCGCGCCTACCAGATGTTCGCGCGGCTGCGCGCCGACACGTCCTTTCGCCGGCGCCAGTACGAGCGCCTCTCCACCCGCGGCTCCGGCCTCACCCTCCGCCAGCAGCGGGTGCGGGGGGCGCAGAGCCTGCCCCGGGGCACGGCGGACGGCTACGCCCACCTCTTCGGGCGGATCGCCACCGGCACCCTGGGCCCGCCCGCCCGGGCCGACCGCATGCAGGCCCTCCTCGAACGCTCCGTCCCGTCCGACACCCTCGGCCTTTCGGTGCACACCGTCGCCGGCCTCGGCGGCGCCCTGCCCGGCGTCCTGAGCCTGGCCGGCTATGCACGCCGCTCCGACGGCCACCCGCCCCGCGTGGTCGTCCTTCTGCTCGAAGACCTCCCGATGGGCGTCTTCTACCACCTGCTGCAGACGGGGCTCGACAAGGGCTTTCAGCTCCGTCTCTTTGGCGACGATGCCTTCTTCGAGCAGGTGCGCCGCCGCCTGCGCGCCGCTGCCCCCTCCCAGCGCTCGCCGGCGCGCTGACGCCACCATGTTGACGCCACCATGTTGACGCCGCGACCCCCTTCGCTGCCGGGCAGGCCGCAGGTCCAAACAAAAAAGGGCGGCCCGGCCTGGCCGGACCGCCCCGTGGGAGGCCGTGCTACGGGCTCCTCGCAGCTAGGCGAACTGGGACTCCTCGGTCGAGCCCTCCATGGCACCGGTGCTGGCCTCGCCGCCGGTGATCACGGTCTTCACCTCGTCGAAGTAGCCGGTCCCCACCTCGCGCTGGTGCTTCGTGGCCGTGTAGCCCTCGTCTTCAGCCTCGAACTCGGCCTGCTGGAGCTCCGAGTAGGCCGCCATGCCCTCCTCGGCGTAGCCCTTCGCGAGGTTGAACATGCTGAAGTTGAGCGAGTGGAAGCCGGCGAGCGTGACAAACTGGAAGGTGTACCCCATCTCGGCCAGTTCCGTCTGGAAGCTCGCGATCTCTTCGTCGGAGAGGTGCGCCTTCCAGTTGAAGGAGGGCGAGCAGTTGTAGGCCATCATCTTGTCGGGGTACTCCGCATGGATGGCGTCGGCAAACTCGCGGGCCTCCTCCAGGTCCGGCGTCGAGGTCTCGAACCAGAGCAGGTCGGCGTAGGGGGCGTAGGCGAGGCTGCGCTCGATGGCCATCTCCAGCCCGGCGTCCACCCGGTGGAAGCCCTCACTCGTCCGCTCGTCGGAGGTGATAAACGTGCGGTCGCGCGGGTCGACGTCGCTGGTCAGCAGGTCGCCGCTGTTTGCGTCCGTGCGAGCGATGAGGAGGGTGGGCACGCCGCAGACGTCGGCCGCGAGGCGGGCGGCGGTGAGCACCTCCACGAACTGCTTGGTGGGCACGAGCACCTTGCCGCCGAGGTGGCCGCACTTTTTCTCGGCCGCGAGCTGGTCCTCGAAGTGGACGCCCGCGGCGCCGGCTTCGATGAGGGCCTTCATCAGCTCGTAGGCGTGGAGGACGCCGCCGTGGCCCGCCTCGGCGTCGGCCACGATGGGGGCCATCCAGTGCGTGCTGAAATCGCCCTCGGCCGCGTGCAGCTCGTCGACGCGGCGGAGCGTGTTGTTGATGCGCCGGACGATGTCAGGGACGCTGTTGGAGGCGTAGAGGCTCTGGTCCGGGTACATCTGGCGCGAGAGGTTGGCGTCGGCGGCCACCTGCCAGCCGCTGAGGTAGACGGCCTGCAGGCTGGCCTTTACCTGCTGCATGGCCTGGTTGCCGGTGAGGGCGCCGAGGGCGCGGACGGGGGCGTCCTCGTGGAGCAGGGTCCAGAGGCGCTCGGCGCCCATCTCGGCCAGGGTGTGGGCGATGTCGAAGGAGCCGCGCAGGCGGATGACCTCCTCGGCCGTGTAGGGGCGCTCGATGCCGTCCCAGCGCGGGTCCTCCTCCCACGTCTGGCGGAGGGCGTCGGCGCGGTCCTCGATCGAGTGTCCGTTGGTTTGAGGTTGGGTAGCCATGGTCTAGGGGTGTGGTTTTGGGGAGTGGGAGGCGGTGTGGAGACCGCCCGAAAGGAAAGGCGTCGTTGGTCGTCCGCTTTCTTAAACCCAATCGCTAGGGATGACTGTGCACTCCGCTCGGGACCTTTGGAAAGAATCGTCGCGAGACGCACCGCAAGGGTATGACCTCCGGCCCCGTCGCGCGACGGGCTTCCCGTTCTATGCAGGCCGATGAGGACACAACGACTTTGGTAGTTGGTGTCCGAATTACTTCTCGGCGCCGTAGAGCTCGGACGCGGAGGCGAGGAAGGGGCGCATCTGGTCCTCGGTAAAGATGGCCTGGGCGTCGGCTGCGGCCTGCCGGAAGCGGTGGACCTGTTCCTCGACAACCTCCTCCGGCGCGTCGTCGAAGAACGCGCGGGCCTCGTCGATAATTTTGTCGAGCTCTTCCTCGAAGATGCGCTGCACGAGCGCCTCGGTGACCTCGGTGCCGTCGTCGAGGGTGACGTTGTGGTGGAGCCACTGCCAGGTCTGGGCCCGCGAAATCTCGAACGTCGCGAGGTCTTCCATCCGGTTGTCCCAGGCCACGCAGCCGAGATCCTGGTTCCAGCCCTTCATGTAGCCGATGGAGACGCGAACGTTGACCCGGATGCCGTCGATGGTTTTCGGCCCCACGCCGCCCTGGGGCAGCAGGTCGGGCCGCTCGGGGATGTCGGGGATCACGTCAAGCTGGTTCTTTTTGCCCTCGGCGCCGAGCTTTTCCTCGAACGGCTTCATAGCCGGCCCGATAAAGTAGGGGTGCGAGACCCAGCAGCCGTCGTGCCCGATGGAGGCCTCGAATTCTTTGTCGTCGACGACGCCGGCGACCTGTTTTTCGCGCAGCTCTTCGGTGCGGCCGGGCGTCTGGGGGGCCATGCCGCCCATGCCGAAGGCGCCGTGTTCGTGGCACACCTTGATGAGCTGCTTCACGTACATCTCCATCCAGGGGCGCTGGATGTCGATCCAGTTGCGGTCGGCCAGGACCCGGTCGTTGTGTTCTTTGAGGACTTTGATGTCGGAGAAAATTTTGTCCCAGCGGCCCCCGTTGAGGCCGGCGGCGTGCTCGCGGAATTCGTAGAGGATCTCCTCCATCTGGAAGGCGGCGGGCAGCGTTTCGATGAGGAACGTGGCTTTGAAGGTGCCCACCGGAATGTCGAGGCCCTCCTGCACGAGCTCGAAGAGGCGGTTGAACCAGCGGGCCTCGCGGTAGTGCTCCACCTTCGGCACGTAGTACTTCGGCGTTTTGCCCTGGTCGATGAGCGTGTGGGCGGAGTGGTAGGCGACCATGGCGAGGTCGAGCAGGGCCCCGGAGACGGGCGTGCCGTCGACGCGGAGGTTCGACTCGTCGAGGTGAAGGCCCCGAATGCGGACCATGAGGAGGGGCATGTCGTCGGGGTCGAGCGTGTACTCCTTGGCGGAGGCCCCGTTGGAGGCGGGCTTGGTGAAGGTAAGGGTGCCTTCGGCGGCCTCCCGCACGTTTTCGACGCCCTGCAGGACGTTGTCCCAGGTCGGCTTCATGGAGTCCTCAAAGTCGAGCATGGCGGCGTCGGCGCGGTCGCCCTGGTCGTTCCGGCTCAGCATGTTGATCACCATCTTGGGGTTGCTGACCGGGCCGGTGATTTCGACACGGCGCTGCTGGAGGTCGTCGGGGAGGGGCGCCACCTGCCAGTCGCCGTGGGCCTCCGGGTGTTCGTCTTCGGGGAGGTAGCCCGGCAGGTCGCCGGCGTGCCAGGTGGCCTGTCTCTCGTCACGGTCGGCGAGCAGGGACTGGCGCGTGGGCCCCAGTTCGCGGTGCAGGTGGGCGATCAGGCGGAGCAGGTCGTCGGGGAAAACCCGCTGGGCCTGGTCGGTCCAGGCGTGGTCGTTGATGGTGACGCCGTGGCCGAGGTCGGTCCACGCGACGGCGTCCGAGGCGGCGGGATGCGGGGCAGAGGGCATAGGCCGATTGGGGCGGTTGGGGAGAAGAGCAAACGAGGAAAATGTAGGCGGAACCGCTTCCGAGAGGGGAGGCGGAAACCGGTTCACTGCGCATTTATATGGTACGTGGCGCAAAAAGTATTTGCAAGCGAAATTTCGCTGTCAGTAGAATTCTTTTGTTTGGGGAAGTTTTCTTGTTTTTTTCTTCACGAACCGGACTTCCCCCGAGCGATTCCAGCGGCGGGTATCCCCCAGAGCCTGCTGGGCGCCGGGGCTTGCAACTCCGTTCGGGCGTGCGAAACAGGACCCAACGGACCCTCGTCCGTCCGTTGCTGCTTTTTGATTTACGTTTTGTCCGCTTCCATGGCTGCGAATAGCGACCACTTACGATTCATCCTTGGGCTCAAGCTGCGCACGCTCCGGCACGAGCGAGGGGATTCGCTGAAGACGGTGGCCGAGGAATCGGGCCTGTCGGTGTCCTACCTCAGCGAGATCGAGAAGGGGAAGAAGTACCCGAAGCCCGATAAGCTGATTGACCTGGCCGAGGCGCTGGACGTTACGTACGACGAGCTCGTGAGCCTGTCGGTCAAGGACGCCCTGAGCCCGCTCAAGGACGTGTTCTCCTCGTCCTTCATCGAGGAGTTTCCGTTCGAGGTGTTTGGCCTGGTCTCGCAGGACGTGTTCTCGCTCGTGTCCGACGAGCCGGAGCGGGCGGGGGCGCTCATCCGCACCTTCCTGGAGGTGGGGCGCACCTACGACATGCAGGTGGAGCACTTCCTGTTTGCGGCCCTCCGGTCCTACCAGCAGATGCACGGCAACTACTTCGGGGAGCTGGAGGAAGCAGCCGCCTCGTTCCGGGAGCGACAGGGATGGACCGACGGCCGACCGCCGGCCCCCGATACCCTGCGCGACCTGCTCGTCTCCGAGTACGGGTACGAGCTCGACCTCGACACGCTGGCGGACCACCCCGAGCTCAGTGGCTTCCGCACCGTGTACGTGGATGGGGCCCCCCCGACGCTCGTCGTCAACAGCGACCTGATGCCCATCCAGCGGGCGTTCCTCTACGCCCGGGAGATCGGGTACTGCGAACTCGGGATCGACGAGCGCCCCCGCACCTCCTCGTGGCTCCAGGTGGAGTCGTTCGAGCCCCTGCTGAACAACTTTCGGGCGTCGTACTTCGCCGGGGCGGTCATTCTGAACGAGGAGGCCCTCCTGGGCGACCTCGAACGGCTCTTCAACGCCGAGACGTGGGATCCGGCGCAGGTCCGCGCGTGCATGGACCGGTATAACGCGACGCCCGAGATGCTGCAGTATCGCCTCACGGAGCTGGTGCCCGAGCACTTCGGGCTCGAGGATTTCTTCTTTCTCCGGTTCTACAATGAGCCGGGCTCGCCCGACTTCCACCTCAACAAGGCCCTAAACATGTCGGACGTGCCGGTGCCGCACGGGGTGGGGCTCAGCGAGCACTACTGCCACCGCTGGCCGGCCATCAAGCTGTTGCAGCGGCTGGCGGCGGAGCAGGCGGAGGGGCCGCTGACGACGGCGCCGTCGGAGCCGCCGCGCGTGCGGGCGCAGCGGTCGTATTTTCTGAATGAGGAGGCGGAGTACTTCGTGCTGTCGGTGGCGCGTCCCCTGGCGCTGCGGCCGGGCACCAACTCGTGCGTCTCGATCGGCTTTCTGATGAATGAGACGTTCCGGGACCGGATCGCGTGCTGGCAGGACGAGGCGATCCCGCAGGTGGACGTCAACCTGACGTGTGAACGCTGCCCGTTGCCCCGTGACGCGTGTACCGACCGGGTGGCCCCACCCACCCTTTACGAGGACGAACAGGCCCAGCAGCGGCGCGTGACAGCGGTGGAGGAGCTGCAGGTCGCTTTTCGGGAGGGGTGAAGGTGGGACGGTTGAAAGGTTGAAGGTTGGGGGCGGTGGGTGGTTTTGCCGCTGAGTTCGGGGCTGGGTCGCTGAACGATTGGGGGTGGCGTGGGTACCAGGCGCCCTGGCTGTAGGCAGGCGGAGTCGGGGGCTTACCCGCGGATGCACCTCTGTCCACATGCCCACGGCAATTGCATCTGAGCGACGACGGCTGCTCGCACTGTTTTTCAGGGGCAGAATGTCGGTGCCCCCACGCTCCTGGAGATCTCTGTAGGATTGTGAGATTATCCGTGGGACGTGAGAAGTCCTCCATGTGTAGCGCCGTTGGACTCCAACGGCGCTACGGGGAACGCTACGGGGAAGATTTAGACCTTTTGAGAGAGCAAAGACCCCGGTGCCGCGGTGGATCGGTCCTGCGATTAATCTCGAAAAGGCACACAGACCTCCTTTTCCCCATTCGCCCGTGCATTTCGGGCATTTTCCTGTGATCGGAAGCCGTTGAGCCTCCGTCGCTCAATGAGGCTTATAACACACAATCGCCCTGTCACATGCCCTACTGTTCGGTCGACGGCGTTCGGCTCTACTACGACGAGATAGGGTCTGGGGAGCCGCTTCTTTTCGTGCACGGCCTCGGGTCTAGCAGCCGCGACTGGTTCGAGCAGGTGCCTCATTTCGCGGACCGCTACCGCGTGCTGCGGATCGACCTGCGGGGGCACGGCCGGTCGGAGCGGCCGCCCGGCCCGTACCACATCGCCCAGTTTGCGCGGGACGTTGCCGTGGGGCTCCGCCGCCTCGACGCGGCGCCCGCCCACGTCGTGGGCCTCTCGATGGGCGGGATGGTGGCCCTCGAACTGGCCGCCGCGGCCCCGGCCCTGGTGCGGAGCCTTGTGGTGATCAACAGCGTCGCCGACGCGCGCCTGCGGACGTGGTCGGACCTCTGGTTCTACGTCTCGCGTCGCCTGACGGTGAAGGCGCTGGGCATGCGCCGGGTGGGGCGCTTCCTCGCGAACCGCTTGTTTCCGAAGCCCGAGCAGGAAACCCACCGGCGCGAATTTGTGAAGCGGTGGGCGGAGAACGACAAGCAGGCGTACCTCTGGTCGGTCGATGCCATCATCGGCTGGAGCGTGCTGGATCGCCTGCCAACGATTTCCGCCCCGACGCTTCTCGTGTCTTCGGATCAGGACTATACGCCCGTAGCGACCAAAAACCGGATGGCGGCGCGGATGCCGAATGCCGAGCTGGCGGTGGTGTCGGATGCGCGCCACGCCCTGCCGGTCGAGAAGCCAGAAGCCTTCAACGCCGTCGTCGAGGAGTTTCTTGAGGCCGTGTCGAACGGGTGCTTTCAGCGACGTGATGCGTGAAGCGTGATACGTGACAGGAAGGCGGAGCCGCCCATTCACGCATTACGCAATACGCATCACGCCGAGTCATCAGTGCACGTAGCTGCCGGCGTTGAGATCGATGGTGGTGCCGGTGGCGTGGTCGGCCTGCCCGCTGGCCAGAAAGGCGACGAACGGGGCGATGTCGTCCGGTTCTGTGAGGTCCGAGAGGGCGAGGTCGCTCGTCACGTGGTGTGCGCCGTACGTGTCGATGAAGTCCTGGGCCATGTCCGTTCGCGTAAAGCCCGGGGCGAGCGTAAAGGCCTTGATGCCGTCGTCGCCAAAGCCGCGGGCGACCGAGCGGGTCAGGGCCACGAGGCCCGCCTTTGAGGCGGCGTAGCTCATGTAGTCGGGCGTGTCTCCCCGAAAGGCCGCCCGCGAGGCGATGCTCACGATGCGTCCCCCGCCTTTGGACTGAAAATGCGGGAGGGCGTGGCGGCACAGAAGCTCGGGGGCCCGCAGGTTGACGTGCATGGTGTCGTTCCAGTCGTCGGCCCAGTCGGCCGTATCGGCGTCCAAAGGCATGGAGCGGGCCACGCCGGCGTTCAGGACGAGGGTGTGCAGCTGCCCGTAGGCGTCGAGCACGTCCTCGACGAGGCGGTCGGTGTCCGCAAGGTCCGTGAGGTCGGCCTGGAAGGGCCGGGCGTCGGGACCGCAGGCATCGGCGACTTCGCGGGCGGCCTGTTTGCTGTGGCCGTAGTGGACCGCGACGGTGGCGCCGGCGTCGGCGAGGGCACGGGCGGTGGCGCGGCCGATGCCGCGGCTCGCGCCGGTGACGAGGATGGTTTGATTGGACAGGTCAATGTTCATAACGTTGAGCGACGGAAAAAAGAGCGACGGATGACTCGTAGCGGCGGACGACGTACTCGGCGGTGCGGGCGGAGTCGGCCCGGACCACGTCGAAGCGAACGCGTCCGATGGGGCGGCGGCCGGCGGTTTCTGTGGTCACGCGCCACGCGCCGGGGCGCACGTTTCGTTTAACGGTGACGCCGCGGTCGCCCCGCCGGCGCCCGCCCACCACGCGGTAGCCGATCCGGTCGGTGTCGACCCAGGCCTCGCGCTCGGGGTGGTAGTACTGCCAGTGGTGGTACACCTGCGTTTCGAGGGGGGGCGAAGACAGCAGCGAAGCAGTACACCGTGTCGCCGGGCGTGTAGCGAAAGGGATCGTCGTCGGTTTGCCAGGGGCGATGCCAGGGCGGCTTCTCGTAACGGAGCACGAACGCCTCCCCCTCGCGGTGGGTGTTGTGAAATACACCGCCGTCCTGCAGGGCCAGCGGCACGGGCGGGATCCAGTGGTTGAGGGAAAAGCCGACCATGCCGCCCAGGAGGGCGAGCACCAGTCCCACGGCGCCAAAAAGCCGCGGGGGCCGCCGAAGACGTGGTGCGCGTCCAGAAACAAGAGGAGCGCGATCACGAGTCCGGCGCTCACGAACCCGCTGACCAGAAAGACCGCGAGGCCCATTTGGCCGAGCACCACGGGCAGCAGAAACATAAAGTAGCAGAAGACCGCCAGAAAGTAGACCCCAATCAGCAGATAGACGCTCCGCGTGCGGCGCCACACCAGCTCGTTGGCGACCCGTAGGGCCCCCAGCACGAGCAGGAAGAGCGACGCCGTTGAAAACGATGCGCTCCGGGTGTAGTAGATGACGTACGCGCTGAAGAGCCCACTCATCAGGAACTGGATCGCGCCGGTGCTCCGCGCACTTCGTTTCCGCAGGGCGTCGGGGACCGGGCGGTTGGTGCGGGTGAGGGCCGCCAGCGCCACAAATCCGGTCAGGAGTACCAGGTAGACGCCCAGAATCAGGGTGTCGAGCAGGGCGTCGATGCGCTGAAGGGGGAGCACGTCTCACGTGACGCCCCCGAAGAACAGAAGAGACCCGCTCACTTCCTCGTGTCGGAGGTACCACCGGCGCGCCAGTCGGTAGCGCGGGCTCGTCTCCAACCATTCCATCGGGACGTCGAGGAAGGAGGGAGAGGCCTTTTCCGACGCGGACGAAGAGGCGGGCGCGCTCGGCATACGGGGCTCGGGACGACGGGGCCGCGGGGCGGACGGCCCGGCCTTCTACGCATTGGGGGAGGGAAGATCCGCGCTCACGCCGACGGCCTCGGCCTCCTCCGGCTTCTCCTCATCGGACGTCTCTTTCGGACGGCGCCAGAGGGGCACCGACGAGCAGGGCTCGCCGTACATCAGCTTGCGGGCCACGTCCTGCAGCTTCTGCGTGGCACGGACGTACGCCATTTCGGGCACCATGTCGCTGCCGCACCCCTTGACGACGACGGGCCGGTCCTCGTACCGCGACCAGTCGACCGAGTCGAGGGCGCGGGCGTAGTACTCACGCAGGAGGTCGTCGGCCCGGCCCATCGTGGTCGTATGGGCCACCTCGTACAGCTTCGACGCAATCAGCATGTAGCTCCAGGTCGGCACGATGGCGTCGGTGGAGCAGTAGAGGGCCACGTGCTCGTCCGCGTATTGCGACCAGTCGTGCGCTTTTACCGCTTCGCGGAACTCTTTTTCCTTCAGCATCAGGCCCTCCACCAGGAACGAGCTGATGTCGAGCTCCGTCACCGGGCGGTCGTCCCAGAGGTCGGCCAAGTTGAAGACCTGAATTTCACTGTCGGCCACGCGATTTTCGATCGGCTCCATAACAGAAGAGGCATTAGAAGAGGAGGAAGACGACGCATCATGTCAACCCTTCATCGGCTGGGAAGTTTAGCTGCGCCCCGACGTTTTGACCCCGCGGCCTACCTGTTGTACGTTGCTGTGGGCTGCCCGCCCGTTCGTCGCCCTCGCACCGATCCATTTTCCCCATGCGTCGTCTCTCCGTTCTGCTCGTCGTTCTGTTGTGCCTGCCGGGGAGTGCCCCCGGGCAGGACGCGCCCTTCTCGCGCATGGACGTGTTCGACCTCGCCTGGGCCGAGAACCCGACGCTGTCGCCCGACGGCGAGCACGTGGTGTACGAGCGGCGGGGGATGGACGTGATGGAGGACCGTCGCACCACGGCCCTCTGGATCATGGACGCGGACGGCTCCGACCACGCGAAGCTCACGAATCGGAGCGCCGGCGAGTCGAGCCCCCGCTGGTCGCCCGACGGCACTCGGATCGCGTTCACGAGCAGCGACGACCCGCACGGCACGGAGATTTATGTGCACCGGGTCGAGAGCGGCAACACCACCCGCATCACGCAGATGGAAACCGCGCCCGGCGGGCTGTCGTGGTCGCCGGACGGACGCCACATCGCCTTCTCGGCGCACGTGACGGAGGACGAGCCCCAGCTCGTGTCGCCCCCCGACAAGCCCGAGGGGGCCGACTGGGCCGAGGCGCCCCGCGTGGAGACGCGCCTCAACCATGAGGCCGACGGCGTGGGCCGCCTGGAGCACGGATACGACCACCTGTTCGTCGTACCGGCCGATGGCGGTCCGGCCCGGCAGGTGACCTCGGGCGCGTACAACCACTCCAGCGGCCCAGTCTGGACACCCGACGGCGAGACCCTGATCTTCTCGGCCAACCGGCACGAAAACTGGGAGCGCGAGCGCCGCAACTCGGAGCTCTACGCGGTGCCGGTGGAGGGCGGCGAGATCACGCCCCTCACCGACCGCTTCGGACCCGATTATCATCCCCGCGTCTCGCCCGACGGCGAGCGAATTGCCTACCTCGGCTACGACGACGAGATTCAGACCTACCAGCTCACCCACCTGTACGTGATGGACGTCGACGGCTCGGACGTGCGGCGGGTGGAGACGGGGCTCAACCGGTCGATTGCCGACGCCACGTGGGATGCCGAGGGCGGGGGCCTCTACGTGCAGTACGAGGACCACGGCCTCGGCAACGTCGCGCACACCACGCTCGACGGCGACACCACCCTCGTGGCCGACAGTCTAGGCGGCACCACCATCGGGCGGCCCTACGGCGGCGGCAGCTTCACCGTGGCAGACGACGGCACGGTCGTCTTCACCCAGACCGACCCGCATCATCCCGCCGAGCTCGCCGTCACGCGCCGGAACGAGGACGCCACGCAACTCACCGACCTGAGCGGTCCGCTCCTCGACCGCCGGGCGCTGGCCCCGGTGGAGGAAATCGAGTACACCTCGTCGGTCGACGGGCGCGAGATTCAGGGCTGGGTCATGCGCCCCCCCAACTACGACCCCGACCGCGACTATCCACTCCTCGTCGAGATCCACGGCGGCCCCATCACCAGCTACGGCCCGCACTTTTCGCCCGAGCTGCAGCTCTACGCGGCGGCCGGCTACGTCGTCTTCTACCCCAACTTCCGCGGCAGCACGGGCTACGGCGCGGAGTTCGCCAACCTGCTCAAAAATGACTTCTCGGGCGGGGAGTATCCCGACATCATGGACGGCGTGGACCGGTTGATTGACGACGGGGTGGTGTCGGACGACAGCCTCTACGTGACCGGCGGAAGTGCGGGCGGCACCACCACGGCCTGGATCGTGGGGCAGACCGATCGCTTCCGCGCCGCCGTCGCGCAGAAGCCCGTCATCAACTGGATCAGCAAGACGCTGGGGGCGGACAACTATTACGGCTACGCCAACTACCGCTACCCGGGCCAGCCGTGGGAGAACCCGATGGACTACTGGGAGGTGTCGCCGATCTCGGTGGTGGGCAACGTCGAGACGCCGACGATGCTGATCGTGGGCGATGAGGACCGGCGCACGCCGACGTGGGAGGCGCAGCAGTTCTACCACGGCCTCCAGCTGCGCGGCATTGAGACGGCGTACGTGGAGATGCCGGGGGCCTCGCACGGCATTGCGTCCCGGCCGAGCCAACTCATCGGCAAGGTCGACCACGTCCTCGCGTGGATGGAGCGGTACCGGTAGGGGCGGCGCTGGGGGGGGAGAGCCTCCCCGCTATGCAAGGGTGCGGACGGGGTCCCCGGTCCGGCAGGACTCCCCCAACGGCTTCCTCCACTGTCGATCTGATCGTATGGGAAAATGGCTTCTTAGACGAATCCCGTGACGTGGCGCTGCACTCTCGGTCAGAATTCTCCAAGTTACACGCCGCGACTCTTTGCCATCCCCGTTGGCCGCCCGAACATTCGGGGCCCGATAGACCCACGACCTGATGGAGTACACCACCGCCTTCACGGCCGGCCCCTCATGCCGGGGCGCTCCGCCCGGATCGTGGAGGCGCTTCGGCAGGGGACGGCGCCGGACGAGATTGATCCGTCGATCTTCGACATCAACTCCTGGCAGAGACAGCGGCGGAAACTGACCGAGATCAAACGGCGCCTGTTGGAGGCCGACCGGGCGGCCTGGGAGGATCTCCCGGAGATCCTCGATGCCGTCCACTGGGCTTTTTCGAAGCAGCTGCAACAGCTAGATGCAAGTGATTGGAGCCCACAGGTCGCGGAAGAACCTGGCCAGCCGCAGTAGTTCAATGGCGTCAAAAAGTGAAAATCATACAGGATTGGAGAATCTGCACAGCCCTAAGCGACGATGAGTGATTCGAAAACCTGTCCAGGGGCCATGACTTCCCAGTTTTTCACGACGATCCCTTGACACCCCGGGGGATGATTTTGCTATATTGAAGGACACTGATTTGAAGCAGAAATTTGAGCTCGCCTCAGCGCTCCTCCCAGGATGCACAGCGCTGCCGGCGGGCTTTTTCCGTTTCTATCCTCTACAGGGCTGCTTTTCTATGACACAGGGAGAGCTAAAGCAACTCGCCTTGCGGAACGAGTACAACAGCGAGGTTGCGCAGAGACTATTTCAGTTTATCCTCCAGCGGATGGACCTCGGCGAGGAAGAAATCCAGGAGATCGTTTCCATCCGGCAGGAAGCCCGAAAGAAAGTAGAGGAGCGCCACCCCGATCTTGACTTCGACGTGGAGTAGAGCGGAAGGGAGCCCTCTCGTATTTCCCCTGAGCAACAGGGGCTTGTAGAGAGTATCAGTGGGCGGTGCTGGATTTGAACCAGCGACTTCCTGCTTGTAAGGCAGGTGCTCTAAACCGCTGAGCTAACCGCCCCGACCGATTTGGGAGTTTGGACTGCGGATTTTGGATTGGAGAGAGTCCGGAATCCTCAATCCAAACTCGAAAATTCAAACTCGGACGCGGAGCGGGAGACGGGGATCGAACCCGCGACCTTCAGCTTGGGAAGCTGATGCTCTACCACTGAGCTACTCCCGCTTGCGATTTGTGCGATTCTGCTCTATGCGAAGCGGGGGCGTCGGTTCCGGGCGGAACGGACGCGGCCGCCAGAGGGGGCGATGTGAACGCGAGGGCCGGGGCGTCTTGACACTCTCTTTGCCACGGGGCAAAACAACGGCCCCCGGATGTCGTTACACTCCGTTGCGCATTAAAAATAGAACCAACTGTTCCGCCGCCATGCCGAAGCGCACCTATCAACCCAGCGACAAAAAGCGCAAGAAGAAGCACGGCTTCCTTGAGCGCATGAAGACGAAGGAGGGCCGCGAAATCATCAAGCGGCGCCGCAAGAAAGGCCGCGAAAAGCTCTCCGTGAGTGACGAGGACTCCGGCAAGCCTGTGTAGCCCGTTCCCGTGCCCGATCGTCCCGACCAGCGCGACCCCGACCGCCGCTACACCTTTCCCCGGTCCCACCGCCTCAAGCGGCGGCGGCTCATCCGCTCGCTGTTTGATCGCAGCCGGGACGACGTAGACACGGTGGCCGTCGGCTGTGTGCGCCTCCTCTTCCGCGTCGTCGACCGGGAGGCGCTGGGGCACGACGTGCCCGTACAGGTGGGGTTTGCGCCCGGCCGGCGGGCCGACCCCGGGGTGGAGCGCACTCGCGTGCGCCGCCTGCTCCGGGAGGCCTACCGCGTGCACCAGCACTCCCTCACGGATCTGTTTGAGGGGCGGCCCGACGCGCTCGTTGTCATGATTCTGTTTCGGGGCGACCCGGCCCGGCCCGAGGCCGTCTGGGACGATCTGCCCCGCGCCCTCCAGCGGGTCGCTCGCCGGGCGCCGCCGCCCGATTCTCCCTCCGACGATGCGTCGTAGAGGGGGGAGCGTGTAGACAGCGTTGGGTTCCCACACCTTTTTGAAACGGTGGGAGGCACGCCGACGGGCCGTATACGTACTGATTCTTTGTGGACCGGCACTCCGCGGAAGAACGGCCTTGAGCCGTCGTCCGGCGCGGGTGTCTCGTGCTCACCAATCTCCTGGCTCGCCCGTGGCTTCTCCGCTTTCCCGTCAACACTCGCCCGAAGACCAGCGCAATGTAATCATCGCCACGGTGCTGGTGGCGATTATTCTGTTTGCCTGGACGTTCTGGTTCAGCCCGCAGCCGCAGCCCAACCAAGGCGGCACGGCGAGCGACACCACCGCGCAGCAGGAGCAAACCGCCGCGGCCCCCGATACCGCCGCGGCTGACACGGGCGCGACCGACGCACCCCCTGCCCAAGCCGACGAGGCCGCCACGGCCGATCGGGACGATGGCGTGGACGCGCCGTCGGCCGATTCGATCACGGCCGCCGCCCTGGAGGGGACCGACCGCCAAATTGTGGTCGAATCGGACCTCTACACGGCGGTTCTGTCTACCAGGGGAGCCACCGTCGAGCGCTTTACGCTCAAAGAGTACCTGCAGTTTAACCAGGAAGACCCGGTCCAGATCGTCGATACCACGGCGGGCGGGACGCTCAGCCTGGCGTTTACGACGCCCACCAACCGGCGCGTCGACACGCGGTCGCTCTATTTTACGTCCAACGTGGACGACGATACGATCCGCGTGGACGATCAGTCGCGCTCCATCACCTTTGAGGCCTCGCTCGGCGACGGGGCGCTGCGGCAGACCTATACCTTCCACCCGAACGACTACGACCTGGGGCTCGACATCGAACAGGTCAATCCGTCGAGTTTTACGACGGACGACGGCTACGCGCTCATGTGGCACGGCGGCATGCCGTACTCGGAGGGCGGAGAGGAGGATGAGCTTCAGTATACCGGCCTGTACGCCTGGACCGGGGGCAGTCTCGAAAGCCTGCTCCTGACGGACCAGGATCAGGGCGAGAAGACCCTGAACGGCGACATCTCGTGGCTGGCCGTGAAGAACAAGTACTTCACGGCGGCCCTCATGCCGGACGATCCTACCGAAACGCGGAGCGTGGTTCTTTCGGGTCGGAAAGAGGCGCGCAGCACCAGCGCGGCCCCGGTCAAAAATCTCACCGGGCGTCTTCAGATGCCGCGGCCCGTGGGCCCGTCCCACACCGATCAGTTCCACCTCTACGCGGGCCCGATCGAATACAACCGCCTGGCGTCGTACGGGCGCTCGCTCTACGACATGGTCGACTACGGGTGGGACTGGTTCGAATGGATTACCAAGCCGCTCGCCACCTGGATTTACATCCCGATGCTCACGTACCTGGGCGGCGACCTGCCGTGGTGGCTGGGGGGCGGACTGCTCGGCGGGGGCCTGCCCTACGGCGTGGTTGTGATCCTGATGGCCGTGTTTATCAAGACGCTGGTGTATCCGCTCACCAAATCGTCGTACCGCAGCATGGCGCAGATGCGCGAGCTGCAGCCGAAGATGCAAGAAATCAAGGACAAGTACGACGACGAGCCGGAGAAACAGCAGGAGGAGATGATGAAGCTATACCGTGAGACGGGGGTCAACCCGCTCGGGGGCTGCCTGCCGATGTTCTTGCAGTATCCGATTCTGATTTCGCTCTACCAGTTCATTCCGAAGTCGATACAGCTGCGGCAGGAGAGCTTTCTGTGGGCGGCCGATCTTTCGGCGCCGGATAAGATTCTGCAACTGCCCTTCGAGATTCCCTTCTACGGCGACTACGTGGCGGGCTTTACGCTGCTGATGGGCCTCGCCATGATCGTGACGATGCGAATGCAGTCGGCGGGCGGGGGCGCTGCGGGCGGCCAGGCCAAGATCTTCATGTACGCCATGCCGGGGGTCATCTTCTTCATCTTCAACCGCTTTGCGTCGGCCCTGAGCCTGTACTACCTGTTCTACAACATCGTGACGGCGGCCCAGCAGAAATGGATCAACTACCAGCTGGAGCAGGAAAAGGACGACGACGGCACGCTGACCAACGGGCAGGCCGAGGAGGACGGGGAGAAAGGATTCTTTGCCCGCCTCATGGAGAAGGCCGAAGAAGCCCAGAAGGAGCGGAAGGGATAGGGGGCGCCGCCGGCAAGGCAGTGGGAAAGGCCCCGGCGCCGAGAGGGGCTACCAGTTGGAGGTGGCCGTGGTGAAGATGTCCTCGGCGGCGCGCTCCAGGGCCAGCTGGGCCGCCTGTCGTTCACCGGCCAGGCCCGCCTCCGTGGGGTCGTAGTTGGCAGAGCCCGTAAACGACTGGTCGACCAGCGTGGAGTCCTCAACCTGGTCGTAGTACCGCGCCTGAATTTGAATCTGCACGCTGTTGGTGGTCGCGCGTTCGTCGCCGCCGACGCCGGTGGGCTCGTTGGTGTACTGCTGGATGCGGGCCGTAAGGACGGCGTCGGCGCTCGACTCGTTGTTGTCGAGGGACAGTCGCGTGCGGCCCACGAACTGGTCGGCGAGCAGGGTGGTGAGGTCGCGCCCCAGCGAGGTGATGGGGTTGGCAGTGTTGTCCTCGGCCAGGGGGATGGCGATGGTGTTCAGGCGGGAGGGGATGCTGGCGCCGGTGAAGCTGTAGTAGGCGCATCCGCTCAGCAGCCCGCACAGCAGGACGGTCAGCACGAAGAGCCCGCGGGGGGGACGCGGGGCGGGAGGAGCCGTCGCATCCGTCCGCGCCTTTGATCTCTCACGTCGGCTACAGGTCTTCATCGATGTCCTTGAGCTTGCGGTAGAGGGTGCGCTCGCTGATGCCGAGGGCCTCGGCGGTCTTGCGGCGATTGCCCTCGAACTGCTTGAGGGCGCGGGAGATAAGCTCCTGCTCGGCCTCCTCGAGGGTGGGCAGGTCGTCGGGGTCGTCGCCGCCGGTGTCTGCCTCTGCGTCGGCGGGCGTGGCGGACGGGTCCGGAGACGGCTGTGGCTCGGCCCGAGGCTCGCGCGGGGTGGGGC
>NCRB01000080.1 GCA_002894665.1 Salinivenus iranica | reverse complement strand
TCATCCCGGCCAAGCCCCGAGGGCGTTCGGGGCGCCGAGCCGGGATCGATCCAGCCAACTCAATGGGGCTCGACTGAGGAAGAATGGCCCTGTGGGGGGCAGAGCGGAACCCGGAGTGCTCTCTTCTCCCGCTGTATAGATCCCGGATCTCCGCTCGCACGCTCGCTCCGCCCGGGATGACAGGGGGCGATTTTTCTGTGCAAGAATCACGGTTGACACGGCACTAGGGATCTACAATTTGTATCGTGTCCGCGAAGACGAGTGGACCGATGTGCCCGTTGACACGTGATCCGTCCCATGTCTGAAAATCCAACCGACGCCATTGCCGAACTGCTCCAGTCGCACCCGAGTGTGGAGGCCGCGTGGCTCTTTGGGTCGGTGGCCGCCGGGACCGCTGATGCGGCGAGCGACCTCGATGTAGGGGTTTTGGGCCCGGATCCGCTCTCTTCGGAAGAAAAGCACCGCCTCATCGACCAGCTGGCCCAGACGGTGGGGCGGCCCGTGGACCTTATTGACCTGCAGGCCACGCGGGGCCCGATCGTGGGGCGCATTTTGCAGGAGGGCACGCGACTGTTTTGCGATGACACGACGCTCTACGCAAATCTCCTTAAGCAATGGTGGGGCGATCAGGCCGACTGGATGCCGTACCGCCGCCGCATTCTCAAAGAGCGACGAGAACGGTGGATCGAGAGCTAATTGAAGAGAAAATTGAGTCGCTCCGTTGGGGTGTGGGTCGGATTGAGGACAAACGGGCCCGGTCCGTGGACGCCCTTCAGGCCGATTGGGATACGCAGGACATTCTGAGCGTGAATCTCACCCGGGCCGTCCAGTTGTGCGTCGACACTTCGGCACACCTCATTGCGGAGACGGATCATCCCTCCCCGGATACGATGGCCGAGGGATGTGACCGGTTGTGTGACATGTACGTCCTTCCTGTCGGGCTTGCGCAGCGGCTCAAAGGCGCAGTCGGATTCCGAAACGTAGCCATTCATGCCTACCGGGAGATCGACTGGGCCATTGTCCATACGATCACGCACGACCGGCTGGACGATTTTCAGTTGTTTGCACGACACGTCTGGGATCATCTTGACGACGCATCGTAGCTCGGGCAACGCCTGAGGTTCGGACGGTCTGCGGAGTCCTCACCAACGTTCAGAATTCCATCTCCCCCCGGTGCCTCTCGGGGAGTCATTTCCGGAACACGGACGTGAGGAAAAAGGGGCGAGGGGCCCCGAGACATGCCCCCGACGCAGGAGCGAAGGTCCGACGACGCGATTCCCGCGTTTTCCGTTGTCGGCAGAAGGCGACTCCGTGAATACGGAGATGTGAGTTCTTGTTAGGGAACTGCAGGCGAGGCAGCGGGTGGACAGGGTACATCAACACGCGTCATCATATAGTGTCGCTCAGCCGAGTAGGATCTTTGCCTCGTTGCCGGGTGGTTCACCCAGGGATGAGGCATTTCAAATACAAATAAGGTACCCCTACATGGCGAAAGGCAAGCTTAAGTTTTTCGACACGTCCCGCGGATTCGGCTTCATCGAGCCCATCGACGGAAGTGAGGACGTATTTCTCCACGCCAACAACATTTCCGGCATGACCTCTGGCGAAGACCTGCGAGAGGGCCAGACGCTCGAGTACGAGACGGAGCAGACGGAAAAAGGCCTAAGCGCCCTCAACGCTGCGCCCGCCGACGAGGCCAACGCCGCATTTTAACGGCACCTGGTCCCATGGCCGGGACATCTCCACGTGAGATGTGCCGCCCGTTGGACGCACGTGCACAGGCCCGTTCCGGCTTCGGAGCGGGCCGTTCGTGTTTGTCGGTACATCTCTTCTATATTATTGGGTAGAGCGCGAGAAGGGCCTGTAGGACTCCCGGCTTTAGCCGGGGGAGAAGTCAATGCGGGGACAACGTGGTTTTCCCGGCGAGTCGTCCTGCGGGGCGGCGGAGATCTTTTCGGTTTGAGCGGACCCGGGTCCCCGAATTCATCCTTGACGAATCCATACTGAATCGAAGCGGATGTCCCGCGGCGGGCTTCATCCGTCGGCCGGAAGGCGAGGATCCGGCTTCAATGGACGGGGCCCCCCAATCTCCAGCCCCCCGAACTCCGAGTGCCCTGGATTGATCAGGTAGTTGTCTTCGGCGGGCACGACCACGCTTGAGACTCGCAGAACCAATGACGCTTCGGACTGGACCCACTCGTCGCCGACCTGCTGGCTTGCGGGCCCGTAGGGCCGCGCGTCCCAACTCTCCGGAAGATTTCTCTCCTCGTAGGAAATGACCTGAGACGTGTCGAACGCCACCGGAAACACGATGCGATCGGAAAGCCTCTGGCGCCTGCCCACCTTCGCCAGCAGCTCCAGCGTCGCGAGCGAGATGGACTCCGAGGTGTAGACCACCGGTGTCCCCGGGCTGTTGACCCGGCCCCCGTGTTCTTTCGCCCCCTCTCCGCTGAAGGCCGTTTCCGCATACTTTTCTGACGTGATGCGCCAGGCCGTAAGCTTGCTCACGTAGTCTCAAGGATCTGCTCAGAGAAGGATGCCGACCGAAAAGGGAGAGTTGCCCCCGATGTGCTACATGGGGCTCCCCTCGCTACGTAGGGATCCCTACGTGGGGATTCCGTGCTCAATCTGGCCGAGTAGACGTCCGACACGGCGCGCCCCGGGTTCGGTGTCGGCAAACTCCAGAGGGGTTTCTCCGCCGAGCGCAAAGTTTTCCTCTTGTAGCCATTCTCTAGCCTCTTTCGAACTGCCGAGCACCTCCCCAGCCCTCCGATAAAGCCGGATGAGCCTCAGGGCCCGTTCGGATTCATCTGGCTTCAGTCGCCCTTCCTTCTTGCGCCGGCTCATCGTGCGCCGGGAGACATGGAGGACTCCGGCCAATTCTTCGGCGGTCAGTGCCAGCCTCTCTTTCAGCCACTCCAAAGCCTCGGCCGGGACCCCCTCTCGGATGGCATTGACGGTTTTGGTGGGCGACTCTTCTTCAGAAGGCAGATATGAGGGGAGATCGGTCGTCTCCATGTGACCTCGAGTGGAAGTAGTCATGGCGTTCTGGGACAAATGGCCAAGAGGATTATGCCGTGTGGCACACTATAGAAATCCCGACGACATGAGTTCCTGGCCTCCCCCTTGGCCGCCGGAAGCAGGCTGTCTTCAATCGGGTCCTCAGGACGTGCTTCAGGGTCGATGGGGGGTGCGGCAGTCCGCCCCAGCTCGCCCTTCTGTCTTCACCTTCCTCGAGGGGGCAACCCGGATCGATTGCACTCGGCCCTTGATTACCAGTTGCCAGCTGCGTACGAAGAACAACACCTACAACGCGTCGCGGCATGAAACCCTGCGACTGTCCACTATTTCGGGGGAAGTCCAAACCGTTTCCCACGCTTGGCCCCGGGTCAGAAAAAGAAGCGAACGGCGCTTGATGAGGGGGCCCTCTCTGCGGGACATCGTCGAGCGACACCTGGCGGTTGCCGCGTAGTGGTGGCGGGTTGCCGTCTGAATTCGCGCGGTCGCGGGCGCCGGGCTACAGGGCCCCGTCCCATATGAGGGCGAACGCCCCTCCGACGCGCTCCCGGTACAGTTCGCCGGTGTCGAGGGCGGCGGACACGCGAAACCTCAGGTTGTATTGGGGCGAGAGGGGGCCGCGGACGTCCACCCGAAACGACCACTGATCCCGCCGGTCCGTGCGTTCGTCGCCTCGCCGCGTGCAGTCGGCACTCTGGCACACGCCCTGTGCGCCGTAATTTCGGCTATAGGTGCTCAGGAGGGTGTAGGAGAGCCCCGCCCCGAGGTGGCCTTCGAGGCCCACGTGTTGGGCCACCACGATGTTGTTGCCAATGCCGGGGATGGACTCGTCGAAGCCCGGGGTGAGTCGGGCGGGGGTCAGGAGGGGCGTGCCCAGCGTCTGCCCCTGGTAGGTCCACCCGCCGTGGTAGAGGGAGTGATTGTAGTAGGTATCCGCCCCCCGCTCCTGGCCTTCGCTGAACTTCGCGTTGTGGCGCGTCATCCGAAGGTGCTCCCAGAGAATCCCGGTCACGAGGGCGTCCGAGGCGGATCGTTGCAGGCTGACGCCCCAGAGGCCGTCCCAGGGATTTCGAAAGCGAAAGCTCGCCGTGTCCTCGTGGTAGAATTGGCGGTAGGCCCGGCCGCGCAGGCCGCCGAGGTCCACGCTCAGGCTCACGTCGTACATGGCCAGGTGGTTGGCCCCCACGGCGTTGGTCGAGGAGTCGAAGCTCCCCCGGGCAAACACGTCGCCGCCAAACGCCACATTGAGCCCCTGTTCGAACGAGGCGTCCCGGGGCCCGTCGAGGGGACTCGTGCCCCCCCACTGCGCGTGGTGGGCGATGCCTGCGTACCCGTTGACCGGAAACTCCGGGGGCAGGAGGCGCAGGTACAGATACTTTTCGTGGACGAGGGCGTCCTCCACGAAGCGGTCGGATTCAAGTCGGCCGTACGCGAAGTAGCCCTTCACCCCCAGCCCGTCGTTGGTGCCCGGCACCGCCACGTAGCCGTTCGACGAGACGCTCACGCGGGGAAGCGGGGACGTATTGCGGCTCCGCGTCACCGAGCCGAGCGAGAGGCTGGAGTCGACGCGGCCGATGCTCTGCTCCTTCCGCCCCACGGTGAGCCGGAGCTTCCAGTACTGGAGCCGGCCGTAGAGCTGATGGAGCGTGGCGGTGCCGTGCTGGGACGCCCGTCCGAGCAGCTCGGCGCCGAAGGCGTAGTCGAGCCCGGAGGTCTTGGTGAAGGGCCGGTGGAGCCCCGCCCGCACGCCCACGCTGGCAGAGGTCGGGTCGACGGTGCCGTGCCGGTTGGCGGCCAGCCAAAAGGGGAGGGTGCCCCCGCTGCCGCCGGCCCCGTACAGTGTGGTAGTTGCCCGAAGCGAATCGGGAAGCCCCTGGGCAGACGCGGGGCGGAGGCTCCCGGCCAACAGCCCGCACACGAGGGCGATCCAGAGCACCGCACGTCCTCCTGTAGAAGAGATCCCCTGCGCGGAGCGGACGTGCCGGGTTCGGTGGCCGGTCGAACGTGCCGCGGTGGGCGGGAGGACGAATCGAAAAAGGGTCAAACAGAGGGACGGCATTGCGAGACGACAGATGATCGGACGTTCGGGATCATGCGGTCGTGGGCGGACGGATCAGGCGGCGGACGGATCAGGCGTCACCCAGTCGGCGGGCACCTCCACCTTCACGGCCTGCCGAATGGCATCGACGCGGACCAGCAGGTAGGTCTGCCCGCGGTGCTCCTGCACCTCGCCCGTGAGGCCCCTGAGGGGCCCGTCGGTGATCGTGACCGTCTCGCCCACGGGCGGGCGCAGGTCGGCCACCGAGAGGCGGTCGGGGGCGTTCTGGGTCGTTTTGAGCTGCTCGACCGTTTCGGGACGGAGGCGGGCCGGCTCGCCGTTGAAGTGCACGCACCGCACGATGCCGTTCGTCTTGAGGGTGCGCAGGCGGTCCTTCTCGTCGACCCGCGCAAAGAGGTAGTTCCGAAAGAGCGGCACGGTTACCTCCTTTTTTCGGTCGGACCACTGCCGGATCTCGGTCTTCTTCGGGACGAGGACGTCGATCTGCTGTCGCTGCAGGCGTGTTTCGCATTTCTTTTCGGCGCGGGCCCGGGTGTAAAAGACGCGCCACGTGGGGTCGGAGGACGACATAGGGGGAGGGGAGACGCAGAGAGGAAGTTACAGGGAGGTCGGGACACCGGAGCAAGAAGGGGAGGGGCCCGGCGCCGGGAGAATACAGGAAAACAGGAGAGGACAACGGCAAGCGCCGGCGGGAGTTCACGCCGGCCCGGCCCGGGACCGAGGGAGGGGGCGTGGGGCGGAGCCCGAGACGCACGGAGAGGAGGGGCGGGGCGTTCAGGAGGGCGCCTGTCCGGTCGACGCGGAGGCGTCGGACGGGGCGTCGGGGCGGTCGACGCCGGTAAGGTCGACCCGCGCCCCGCCGGCCGCGCTCCTCCCGAGCGCCAGCGACCAGCCGTGGGCCTCGGCAATCTCGCGGACGATCCCCAGGCCAAAGCCCGTGCCGTCCTCGCGGGTGGTGTAGCCGACGCTGAGCAGGGTGTCGGGGGACGCGTCGGGGAAGCCGGGGCCGTCGTCGGCCACGTAGAAGCCGTCCGTCCGGTCGCCGACGGTGACGGTGCCCCCGGGGCGGCCGTGTACGATGGCGTTGTAGAAGAGGTTTTCGAGGAGCTGGTGCAGGCGGGAGCGGTCGGCGCGGACCGTGCCGTTGGCCTGCAGGGCGAGGGTGGCGTCCTGGGTGTCGACGGTTTCCCAGGCGTCGGTGGCCACGGCGTCCAGGGCGACGGGCTCGGGGTCGGTGATCTCGGCCCCGTCGGCGGCGAGCGTGAGCAGGTCGTCGATGAGCGTCTCCATGCGCTCGAGGGCGCGCCGCACCCGGGGGAGGGACGTGCCCAGCGGGCCGTCAGGGGCGTCGGGCAGGGCATCCTGCACAATGGAGAGGTGGCCGACGGCGACGTTGAGCGGGTTGCGGAGGTCGTGGGACACGACCGAGGCAAACTTTTCGAGCTGGGCGTTTTTGCGTTTGAGGCGCCGGCGCTGCCGTTCCCGCTCGGTGATGTCGGTGAGCACGATGAGCCGGCCCGTTGCGGGCCCCTGGGCGGGCCGGATGGGGGTGCCGCGCACCTCGATGTACTGCGGGTCGGGGGCCGAGGGCGGGCGATGGGGAATCAACTCGTCCCCGGTCACGAGGAGCGGCTGGTCGGGCCCCGCGTCGCAGAGGCGGTCGAGCAGGGTTGCGTCCGCCACGAGGTCGTCGAGCGAGGCCCCGATGCCGTCGCCCCCGAGGCCGAGCAGGTCCTGGGCCGCGGCGTTGGCGTCCACCACGCGCCCCTCCCGGTCCACGATCAGCACCCCGGTCGAGATGCTCTCGAACACCGTGCGCAGGGCAACCGGGCTGAGGTCGGTCAGGCGGTAGCGGGCGAGCGCGACGCACAGGAGCCCGGTCGAGGCGGCCAGGGCGACCGGCGTGTAGTCGGCGGTCATCCACTGGAGCACGTGGGGCACGTTGGCGCCCCAGGGCACCGCGACGGCCCCAAGCAGGGCGGCACTCTGCGTGCGGTACAGGTCGGGGGCCGTGAGGGCGTAGCGCACCAGCAGTACGGAGCCGAGCAGGAGCAGCGCGTACGTGAACGCGACGAAGCCCCAAAAGCCCGCGGCCGGGACGGTGTGGAGCCCGGACGGCACGTCGGCCCCGTACCGGATGGTGGTCCAGTAGCGATGGTGCAGGGGGTTCGTCCACACGAGGAGCAGCGTCAGGCCCCCGCCCGCCCACAGCCCGCCGAGGACCCAGCGCTCCACGCGGGGCCGCCCGCGGGTGTATTCGAGCGCAAACCAGGCAAATGTGATGGGGGCGGCGACCATGCCGAGGTACGCCCCTTGCAGCCAGCGGAGCTTGGCGGTCGGGGTGTCGGCGAGGACGAGGCCGATGGTGCCGCCGGCCCAGACCACCGACGCGAGGGCGATGCCGATGAGGGGACGGGCGCCGGGGGCGTGCCGGCGACGGGCGATCCTCCCGGCGGCCCCGAGCCCGAACGCACACGCGAGGCCGAGGGCAAGAAGGTAGCCAACGTCCGTCATGGGGCCAGGCCTGGAGACGCTTCTGTCGGAAAGACCGCAAAGGGGCAACGCGCTGACGATCCGGTCTCCGACGAAGAGCCTCTAACAAAACGGATTACGGATGTCGCGCTGCGCGTGACTCCACACGAGCGACGCGTTGTCATCGGAGGAACCGAGTGCTCTGGGGCGCGAGGGCCAGCGGTCATGCCCGTGTGGGGCGGATGCAGTAAGTCACGTGGAGCCACGAAGGGGCAGCTTCCAGCCCTATATGTCAGGGAAGAGATCGGGATGTCAGGGGAGAGATCGGGGCGCGAAGGCCGGGGCCGCGGGGGCAGGGCGCACCGCTCGCAGCTACCCTATAGTATTCGCTGGAAGCGGAAAGGCCAAGGCGCGCGACCTACTACTGCTGTCTCAAACCTCAAGGTTGTGGTTGTCCTCCCGGCCAAGCCCCGAGGGCGTTCGGGGCGCCGAGCCGGGATCGATCCAGCCAATTCAATGGGGCTCGACTGAGGAAGAATGGCCCGTGGGGGGCAGAGCGGAACCCGGAGTGCTCTCTTCTCCCGCTGTATAGATCCCGGATCTCCGCCCGCACGCTCGCTCCGCCCGGGATGACAGGGGGCGATTTTTCTGTGCAAGAATCACGGTTGACACGGCACTACGCAAATTCGCGCCTCCTCTGTACGGAATTCAATCGGCTCCGGCTGTCAGTCGGGTGTGTTCGCGTGCGACGATGGCAGTGTACGCCACTACCTTTCTCCCTTTTGCTCGTCGCTTTGCTTGGTTTTCCTACGCAGTCGTGTTGATCGATTTCTTGTCGGTTTGGTTCCTGGAAGGAGAACGAATGCCCCTGGTGGGCGGCGCCACGGCGCTCGTCGTGGCCCTTCTGCTCACCCCGGTCGTGGAGCGCGGGGCCCGGTGGGGCAACTGGATCGATGTCCCCTCGGACGCCCGACGGAGCGATCGGCCCGTCGCCCTGCTGGGCGGCCGGGCGATTGTCGTGGCGGGGGCCGGGCGGGTGCGGGAGGCGAGAGCGGCCCGCGGCCGAACCCACACGGCTCCGCCGCATACGGATGGTCTGGGTCGCCGCGCCGGCGGCCGGGCGCAGGGCATTCGGCACTGGATTCTTCTCGACACACGTCCGACGCGCTATGAGCAGCGACGAGATCGAACACCTGGGCGGCGGGGCGAGCCCGGAGGGGCGCCGCGGCGGTTCGGCCGGGACCGGCGAGTTTCTGGAGGCCCGGGCCACGGTTCAGTTTGACGACGGAACGGTTCGGGAGCTCCGGATCGAGGTGTCCGCGCACAACTTCCGGCGTGCGCCCGAGGGGGCCCTCGTCGGGGCCCTGCAAGAGGCCCCGGTCGATCTCGACGGGGCCGAGGAGATTGGGGTTCAGATCGGGGGCGAGACCCTCACCCTGCGGCAGACCGGCTGGGAAATTCAGTAGCCGCGTCCGGGCCGCCGCGGCCGGACGCGCACTGAGCGCAGGAATTCACCGGTCCGTCACGGGGTGGGCTTGACACCCCCGGGGGTGATTTTGTTATACTGGTGATAGTACGAGTCAGCGAGAATACCCCGCACTTCTCGCTCGCTCGTCGGCTCGACCCATTTCCGGGTCGGGCTTTTTTTCTGTCTATGCGGTTTTTTGGTTTGGAGGAGCGTCGGTCGCTCCCCGGTCTCCGCGCGCCGGTAGTTGGGGCGGTCAGGAGGGCGAGGCGTGTTCTGGGAAGCCGCGGATCGGGGTCGGCTACAGCAGGATCCACGCCGCGACGAGCGCAAGGAGGACGACGGTGATCAGGCCGACCACGAGGTAGTCGTCGAAGTTCGACGCGTCGTGCCGCCGGCCGCGCCGGACGGCCTCGCGGGGACGCTTCATCTGTTGGGGCGTGTTCATTTCGGTCGTAGAATTGTACGGGACAGCGGGGGCCTCGCGGCGAGCAGGGGGCCGGTGGGTCCGTCCGCTCTCTTTTGAGGCGTGAGGGTGGGGATTGTTGTGAACACCGTCCGACGCCGAGACCCAGTACAGGGTTGCCCCCCGGGCGGCCGTCCAACCAAATTCACTGCTCGTTCATGAACCGCCCGTGGCGCGCGCCGCGCCGGGGCCATGTGTGCCCGCCGGAATGGCGGCCGCCTGCGACGGATGGGAGACCCGCGGCTGGCCAAAACCGGCGGCAGGGGCCCGTCAGGCCCCTGTCTTGTCCGACGGGCCCTCCTCTTGGGAGTCCGCTTCCTCGGGGGATTTCTCCTCCTGCGATGCCTCCTCCTGCGATTCCTCCTCCTCCGGGGACGGCTCCTCCCGGGGCGCCGCGTCCGAAGACGCGCCGTCCGGCGAGGCGTCGTCCGACGGGTCTGGAGAGAGCGCCTGCTCCGGGTCCTCCATTTCAAAGACGACATCGCCCTTTGGGCGGCTGCCCGTCGTGGCGTCCGCGGCCGCCGTGCGCACGTCGGGCCCGGTGCCGACGAGGGCCACGAGCCGGTCGTCCGGCCGGAGCCGAAACTGGCTCAGCTCCGAGACCACGTCCAGGGTGCCGTCCGCCGACAGGATGAAGAGCGGAATGATGGTGTACTCGTTGTACTGGGTGGACAGGTCCTCGTACGTGTAGTATTCCTGCTGCTCCTCCTCCGAGAACTCCTCGGCCAGGTGGAGGATCTTGACCTCGTCGCCCCGCGCCACGTGCTTCTTGAGGGACTGGTAGTTGGTCTCCGTGCCGAAGAGGGGGCGGCCGCGCAGGTGCTTCGGCATGGCCCCCTCGCCGCCGTGGCGGCTGTCGGGCTGGGCCGCCAGCTGGTAGATGTCGTTCGTGTCGAACACCTCCGAGAAGTGCAGGGCGGCCAGGGAGGACACCTCGTCGTTGGGGATTGTGATGAGCAGCCGGCCCACGCCGCTGAGGTCCACCTCGTCGAGGACCGTGTCGGACAGGGCGTTCGCCTTGTAGGCGGGCAGGTCCGCCGCCCGCGCCTTCTCGACCAGCTCGGGGTTGTTGTCCACCAGCAGCACCGACGGGCCCAGGGCCTGCACGACGCCCGCAATGGAGCGCACCCAGTCGCCCGCCCCCAGAAACAGCACCCCGTTCGGGTTCGGGTCCGCCAGCCGGAGCCAGCGGGCCACGGGCGCGGCCGTGAGCCCGTAGATCGCGACCGTGCCCACGATGACGGCGAAGACCACCGGCACCATGCCCTCCACCTGCTGGGGGTAGATGGAGCGGAGCTGGTAGGCAAAGAGCGAGGCGACCGCCGCCGCGACCACCCCGCGCGGCGCGAGCCACGAGAGGAACGCCTTTTCGTTCCAGTTTAGGGTCGTCCCCAGCGACGACACCAGCACCGCGAGGGGGCGGACGAGAACGATCAGGAGGCCCAGGAAGAGAAGCACCTCCAGGCCGAGGGCGTCCAGGGCGCTCATCTCCAGGCGCGCGCTCAGCAGCACGAAGAGCGACCCGATGAGCAGCACCTGCAGGTTTTCCTTAAACTCGATGATGCGCTGGACCGAGGCGTAGGGCTGGTTGGCCAGCGCGATGCCCATGAGGGTGGTGGCGAGCAGCCCCGACTCGTGCTGGAGCACGTTGGAGATGGAGAAGGCCACGATCACGATCATCAGCGTGACCGGGTTGCGGAGGAAGTCGGGGACCAGGCGCCACCGGAGAATGAAGAGCAGGACGACCGTGGCGGCCACGCTGATGCCCAGGGCCACGAAGATCTCCAGCCCGATGCCGATGGCCACGTGCTCGATGGCGGCCGAGGCGCCGGTCCGCGCCGGGTCGTTCAGGAGGATCAGGGTTTCCAGCACCAGCACGGACAGGATGGCCCCGACGGGGTCGATGGTGATGCCCTCCCACTTGGCGATGGTGTTCACCCGTCCCTTCGGGCGCACGTGCCGGAGGAGGGGCACGATGACCGTCGGGCCCGTTACGGTCAGAATGGCCCCGATGAGGATGGAGAGCGGAAGGTTGAAGCCGAGCACGAAATACGCCCCAAGCCCGGCCCCGGCCCATGTAATCCCGACGCCGAGCGTAATCAGGCTCAGCACCACCGTTCCCACCTGCCGCAGCTCGGACAGGCGCAGGCTCAGCCCGCCCTCAAACAGAATAATGCCGATCGACAGGGACACGAACGCAAAGAGCCAGTCGCCCTGAAGGGCCTGCGGGTCGAGCAGGCCGAGCACCGGGCCGGCGAGGAACCCGGCGAGGAGCAGGAGCAGAATCGACGGGAGCCGAAAGCGCCAGGCCACCCACTGGGCGCCAATGCCGAGCAGGATGACTGTCGTAATGTCGAGGAGGATGCCTTCGGGCATAGGGGGGAGGCAACCAGGAGCGGGGGGCGGGCGCGTCGGCTGTACCGTAGCAGAGAAGGTGGGATCCCTGCGGCGATGGGCCGCCCGGCGTCCCCGCCCCCGTAACGGCTCCGATCCGGTCGACACCGATGGGCAGGCAGAGAGGCGCGAAGGCGACGATCTCTGCACACTTTCGCCAGTCTGATCAAAGCAACCGATTCCCGGCATGAATCAAACAGCAGTCGCACAAGGCGTTCGGACGCGAATTGGGCCCTGGGACTGGGTCCGCGGGGCGTTTGGGGGATTCGTGGGGAGCGTGGCCTTTGGGCTCTTCATGGCCTTCATCATGCCGCCGCCGATGCTCGACGTCGTGATCCCGAACCTGTACGGCATTGAGGCGACGCCCGACAACCCCGCCCCGCTGGCCGGGTGGGCGTTCCACCAGTTCCAGGGCGTGATGCTGGGGCTGGGCTACGTGGCCTACGTGGAGTATCCGGCGGTGGCGGCGTGGCTGGAGCCGCGCACCCTGAAGGGCGGCCTCGGGCACGGGTTGATCTGGGGCGTCGTCACGACGGCGGTGTTTCCGGTGCTCGTCATGCCCCTGTGGCTGCAGGCCGCCGGCTTTCCGGGGGCGCCCGCGTTCCCGAACATCGGGTTCCCCGCCACCCTCATGGGGCTGATCGGGCACTTCCTCTACGCCGTCCCGCTGGGGGTCCTGTACGCCCTCTACCGAGACTGAGTACACCGTCAACTTTGTTTTTATAGGGGGGAGCGAACTCAAAATCCCTGAGGCAGGTCGCTTCGAGCGCACCCCGGAGAGCACTCGGTCGCTCCGCT
>NCRB01000079.1 GCA_002894665.1 Salinivenus iranica | reverse complement strand
CTGCTGGGGAGCGCGGTGGGGTGTACGGGCCCCCAATCCACCACGGACGAGGAGCAGCCCGCGCGGGTGTACCACGTGCAGGTTCGGATGACCGAGGACAAGGCGGAGGCCGAGCGGGCCCTGGGAGCGGTGCTGGACTGGTGGGACGAGTCCGTCCCGGGAAATCTGCCGCGGCCCCTGGAGACGGAGCGGGGATCGCCGGTCGATATTGCCTACCGACCCCCGCTCTACCGGGTCCGGCTCGGGCCGTTTGCGTCGCGGGAGGAGGCCGAAACGGTGCTCGCGGCGGCGCGGGAGTCGTACCCGGAGGCGTTCGTGGTTCCCGGTCGGCGTTCTGCCTCCGGTGCGTCTCCGTAACCCGATGACGTCTTCGGCTACAGCGCCGCCCCAAATCGGTCCACAAACATGAGGCCCAGTAGAATGAGCCAGAGCAGGTGTCCCACCCCAGTGCCGATGGCCACCTTTTTTCGGGCGGACTCGGCCGCCGCGTCGTCCCCGCTCCCGAGGGCGGACTGAAGCGCGTCCCATCCCGGCCGGATCACGAATAGCTGATCGAGGGTCAGGAGAACGATAAGGGTGACGGCGGAGTGGTAGGCCGGTCCGTACGTCGCAAAGTGCCCGCCGGCAATGAAGGCCGCCAGCGAGAAGACGAGCGTGAGGACCACAAAGATGTTCATGAGCCACACCGACCGCCCGCCGTCTTCCGCGAGGGCCGCCCCCCGCTCGCCCCCCACGTCGAGGATGGTGCGGGCCCGCCCGGCCAGCCGCAGCCCCAGTCCAAACCACGCGGCGGCCGTAATGATATGAAGGAGGACGAAGGTCCACTTGAGAAGATACACCGTCATGATGTCGGACAGAGGTTTGGCCAGGGAAACGTCGCCCTTCTCACGAACGGCGTGCCGCAGGGTTTTCGAGCGGTCCCGGTAGGACCGCGAAGCTCGGATGAACGATGACCCGCGCTCCGGGCGGATCCCGACGGTTGTGTTTAGAACGCCCCAAAATTTCTCACACGCCATGACCGCAGAGAGCCTCGGACGATTCTTGCTGTACGTGGGCGGGGGACTGGTGGTGCTCGGGGCCGTCGTGTGGGGGCTGGGACGGATTGTGGATCTGGGGTCGCTACCCGGAGACATTGCGTACGAAGGAGAGAACGTACGGATCTATCTGCCGCTGGGCACCATGCTCGTGTTGAGCATCATCCTCACGGTGCTCGTCAACCTCGTGCTGCGGCTGATTCGCTGACCCTGTATTGCATCACACGAACGGCATCACTTTCTTGAAAAAGTCCCGGAGTCATTTTGACTGATCGTCGCCGGTCTGGGGCGCCTGCTTTTCTGCCCATCGATGCCCTTCTCCCATGAACATGTCCACCCTCAGCATCATCCTCGGCGGTGGGGCCGGCACCCGCCTCTATCCGCTTACGAAGCTGCGCGCCAAGCCGGCGGTGCCCCTCGCCGGACGGTATCGGCTCATCGACGTGCCGATCTCAAACAGCATCAATTCCAAGATCCCGCGCATCTTCGTCCTGACCCAGTTCAACTCCGCGAGCCTCAACCGGCACCTTTCCCAAAGCTACCGATTCGACCGCTTCACCAACGGGTTCGTGACGGTGCTGGCGGCGGAGCAGACCCCGGCCTCAAAGGACTGGTTCCAGGGCACGGCCGACGCGGTGCGGCGGGGCCTCCCGCACATGGAGGGGTACCGGCACGACCACGCCCTCATCCTGTCGGGCGACCACCTCTATTCGATGGACTACCAGAAGGTGCTGGCGCACCACCAGGAGACCGATGCCGACGTGACCATCGGCACCATCCCGGTCACGGCCGAGCAGGCCCCGGCCTTCGGCATCCTGAAGACGGACGACCAGCACGAGATTACGGAATTTTACGAGAAGCCCCCCGCCGATCAGCTGGAGGGCAAGGAAAGCCCGGTCTCGCCCGAACTGGAGGAGAAAGGGCGCGTCTATCTTGCCTCGATGGGCATCTACGTCTTTGATCGGGGGCCGCTGCGCAGCCTGCTGGAGGCGAACCCCGACGACAATGACTTCGGCAAGCAAATCATTCCGAAAGCCATCGAGGAGGCCAAGGTGGTGAACTACCCGTTCACGGGGTACTGGCGAGACGTGGGCACCATCCGGTCCTTCTACGAGGCGAACCTGATGATGGGACAGCCGGAGCCGCGGTTCAGTCTCTACGACCCGAACCGACCCCTCTACACCCACGCCCGCATGCTGCCCCCGGCGAAGGTCCAAAATGCCAGCATTCAGGATTCGCTCATTGCGGAGGGCAGCCTCGTCGTGGACAGTGAGGTGTCCAAGTCTGTCGTCGGCATTCGGTCGTATGTCGGGGCCAACACAACCCTCAAAAACACGGTGATGATGGGGGCGGATCATTTCCGCTGGCACGACATGGAGGAGCGCGGCTTTCTGGAGGGGCCGCCCAACCCCGGTATTGGGGAGGGCTCGGTCGTCGACGGCGCCATCATCGACAAGAATGTCTCCATCGGTAAGAATTGCGTGATCGAAAACCGGGAGGGCGTGGAGGAAAAGGAGACAGAGCGCTACCACATCCGCGACGGCATTGTCGTGATTCCCAAAAATACCGTCATCCCGGACGGCACGATTATTTAAGACCGCTCCCTGCGGTCGCTGTGTAGAAAATCGAGGTTTGGCCTTCGATCACCTCCACTTTCAATTCTCCATCCTCAGTTCCGTGTTCGAAGGCCCCTCGTTCACCGGACTCTTTGCCTGATGCTGAAAGCATTCTCATGAAGATTGCCATCCTCACCAACGAGTACCCGCCCAACGTCTACGGCGGGGCTGGGGTGCACGTGGAATATCTGACCCGCGAGCTCTCCGCGCTCGACGACGGCGCACACGACATCGAGGTGCTCTGCTTTGGCGAGCAGGACGAGGCCGAGGACAACCTGCGGGTGCGGGGCGTGACGCCGGACGTCGAACTGCCGTACCAGGACGATCGCCACGCCAAGTTCATGGACGCCATGGCGCGCGACCTGATCATGGCGGGCTCCGTGGCCGACGCTGATATCGTGCACTGCCACACCTGGTACTCGCACCTTGCCGGGTGCCTCGCCAAGCAGTTGACGGGCGGCAAGCTGGTGCTCACGACGCACTCGCTGGAGCCGCACCGCCCCTGGAAGCGCGAGCAGCTGGGCACCGGGTACGACGCGTCGTCGTGGGTTGAGCGCACCGCCTACGAGAACGCGGACGGCATCGTGGCGGTCTCCGGGGCCATGGAGCGGGATGTGCAGGACCTCTACGACGTGGACGACGCCGAGGCACGCGTCATTCACAACGGGATCGATATCGAACAGTACCGCCCGCGCCCCGACCGATCGGTCCTGGAGGACTACGGCGTCGATCCCGACCAGCCGTTTGTGCTCTTCGTGGGCCGGATCACGCGGCAGAAGGGCATCCTGCACCTTGTGGAGGCCATCCACCACTTCGACGATGACGTGCAGGTGGTGCTGTGCGCCGGGGCGCCGGATACCGAAGAGATCGGCGCCGAGATGGAGGCGCGCGTGGAGGCCGCCCGAGCGGAGACGGACAACCGCATCGTGTGGCTCGCCGAGATGCTGCCCCGCGAGGACGTGATCACGATGTATTCGCACGCCGCCGTCTTCGTGTGCCCGAGCGTATACGAGCCGTTTGGCATCATCAACCTGGAGGCGATGGCCTGCGAGACGCCGGTGGTGGCCTCGCGGGTGGGCGGCATTCCGGAGATCGTGGTGCCGGAGGAGACGGGCCTACTGGTGGATGTGGACCCGACGGGGGGCGACGACGTAGAGCCCGCCGATCCGGCGGCCTTCGCCCGCCGGTTGGCCGACGGCGTGAACCAACTCCTGGCCGATCCCGAGCGGCGCGAGCAGATGGGGCAGGCCGCCCGGCGGCGCGTCGAAGAGCACTTCAGCTGGCGCGCCATCGCCGAGCAGACGCTTGATTTCTACGAGGTCCTGGTCGATGGGCATTCCTCGTGACCCTGTGGTCGGGCGACGTAGGGAATGGACCGGTTCGCTGTTGCATTCCAAATCCGGATGCTCTCAATCACTGAAGACGCCCGCACGGAGGGGGCCGAGCCCCGGACGTCTCTATACTATGCGGTTCGTTCCGTATAGTATCGCTTGACGCCCCAACTCTCTGCGAGAACGTGCGTTAGAGAGGAGTGAATTTCATACTATACGTCACACGACGTATAATTATAGGTTATGCGTACCCGACGCATCGACGGCGTAACCGTTGAAGTTTATCGGTAGATAGCCAGTACTACGAATTTCTTAGATCAGTTAAGATTATAATCAGTTATGATGGCGTTTGTCGTTTTAATAAATTTGATATTCTGGGGGAGCGTGTTGTACTGGCTTTACAAAAGAACTGTCGAGCCTACTGTCAGAAAGTACAGAGGTGCATCAGAAGGAGTCGAAATAGCTCGGAAGTTTGGCGGTGTCGATTATGACAAGCAGGTGTCTTTCTTTAAGGAATCAGGATTCCGAATTGTGTCATCATCTAATAAAATAATCGAACTCGAAAAGAAAGAGGAGAGCACAGTTTCGGAAATTAAGATGGACCCTTTTTCACAATATATGGGACAAAAATTCAGATGCAGATCAGAAATTTAGAGATACATATTTATTGTGACAATTTGTTATTTTGACGAGTGCTGTAAATGTAACAGATCACTGTAGCTAACGAGGGGCCAGTGCCAGTTTCGGGCGAATTTATAGAGCAGTTATTCCTCGTGAATCGAAAGCAAGCAAGCAGACTAAGAGAAATTTTTTACCATCCGCTTCGGTTGCCGATGAGCCGATTTCCTGATGCCTTCACGGCTCCTCGCAAGCTAAGTTTGTCCGTTATGCGGCCCGTAGGAAGTGGCTTGAACCGAATTGTTCGCGTCGGCGTATCCACCGTTGAATTCAAATCCCCCCGTATCCTCCGCTCGGACCATGAATGTTGCCGAGAAGATCAACAAGCAGGTTCAGCGTCTTCCCGAGCAAACGCAGGCTGAGGTGCTCGACTTCGTGGAGTATCTACTTACGAAAACCGAGCGCGATCAGGCTCGCGAAGAGGAGCAGGAATGGACACGGTTCTCGCTGGCTTCTGCAATGCGAGGAATCGAGAACGAGACGGAGCCTGAATATACAGAAGGAGATCTCGAAGAGCGGTTCACGTCGTCGTGAAAGACCCTGGTCAGATCGTTCTATTTCGATTTCCTCGGACGGATTTGGCCGAGGGAAAGCTTCGCCCCGTACTGTTGATAAGCGAAGCTCCCGGTCCGTATGACGACTGGCTGATCTGCATGATTTCCTCGCAGTTCCACCAACAGATCGAGGGGTTCGACGAGTTGATTGAGGAAGGGGACGGCGATTTTCAGCAATCGGGGCTCAAGAAGACGGGTGTCGTTCGAATTAGCCGACTGGCGATTGTGGAGGGGCAGATCCTTGAGGGAAGAATTGGAAAGATCAGTTCTGATAGGATGCAGCGGATTCGAAGGCGGCTCGCGGAGTGGATTGGAGGGAGCAAGAGAAACTGAGCGGAGTAGTTGTGACCGCATACCACGTCCCCTACAGTTGAAAATGGGCGCGGACGGTTCTCAAGCGAGGGCAGCCAAGCGGGTTCAGCTTCGCGGAATCAGAGCGGCGATGTCGGTGAATGGAAGTTGACTGGGACGATTCCGATTTGTCGGGTCGAACTCTGTTTGGTCTTTTCGTGTCCCTTTTCAGTTGAGCTCCGCCGTTATCCCGGAGCAGGAGGGACCGAGTCGTCGTCCTGAGTCGGATTCGTCGGTCCCGCATGGTCTGCCTCTCCGGCCGCGGCGCGGGCCTCCGCCCACGTGTCGTGGGTCAGGAGTAGTCGTTTAGCTTCCGACAGCGACACGTCGAGCGCGTCGAGGAGGGCCTGCATGGCCTCGGGCCGCGAGTGGCCCTCCCGTCGGAGCCGGCGAAAAGTGGTGGCAATCTCCTCGTCGCCGTCGATGGTGTCGGGGTCGAGAGGCATGGGAGTAGGCGTTATTCCGAGTCGAGGCGGCCGGCCTCGCGCAGAATCGTGCGGAGGCGATCGAGCGGCAGGGCCTCCTGCGTGTGGCGGTCGCGTCCCGTAACGGTGGTGGCCGCGGTCAGCGCGTTGTAGACGGCCTCCTCCGTCGCCTCTACCGTCGCGAGAAAGAGCGGGTTCATGCGGCGATTCGGCAGAAGCGTGTCGGGGCGGGGCGCGGCGTCTCCGGCGCGGCGGTTCTGGGTGGAGAACGCAAGTGCGAAGTCGCCGGAGCCGTTGCTGGCGTAGCTGCCCGTGCGGGCGAGGCCCATCATGGTGCGCTTGGCCATCCGTTCCAGGTTGCGGGGCGAGACGGGGGCGTCCGTGGCCACGACGATCATGGCGGAGCCGTCGTCCGACGTCCGCTCGGCGTTGTTCGCCTCTACGGCCGAGCGGAAGTCGTACCGTCCCAGTTTTTCGCCCACGGGGACGCCGTCGATGCGCAGGATGCCGCCGTAGTTGGTTTGTACTAACACACCCACCGTGTGGCCGCCGTGGTCGTCGGGCGTTACGCGTGAGCTGGTGCCGATGCCGCCCTTCCACCCAAGCGTGCTGGTGCCCGTGCCGGCGCCCACACTGCCCTCGGCCACCGGCCCGCCCGCCGCCGACTCGATGGCGGCGATCACGTCCTGTGCGGTCACCGGCTGGTCGCGGATGGCGTTCAGGTAGCCGTCGTTCGTCTCGCCCACCACCGCGTTCACCGAGCCGACGTCTTCGTTCCCCGGCTGCTCCAGCGTCCAGCGCACCGTGGCGTCCACCGCCGTGCCCACGTCGAGCGTGTTCGTGAGGACGATCGGGGTCTCGATGGTGCCCAGCTCCTGCACCTGCAGGAAGCCCGCGGCCTTGCCGAAGCCGTTGCCCACGTGCACCGCGGCGGGCACTGCCTCCTGGTACAGATTGCCCCCGTGTGGACGGATCGCCGTGACGCCCGTCCGGACCGAATCGCCCTCAATCAGCGTCCGGTGCCCCACCTGCACCCCCGCCACGTCCGTGATTGCGTTCAGGGACCCCGTGTCGAAGAGGCCCGGCGCCACCCCGAGGTCGCGGATCCGAAGGGAGTCGGACTGGCCGGCGGCGCTCATGGGACCGAAGAGGACGAGGAGAAGGAGGAGGACTGGGACGCGGCGCATGGCGGAAGGGGAAAGAGAAATCTTATCCCGCTGTTATACTTCTGTGATAACATGGAGGAGCGATGAAGGTACGTTGGAGCGACGACGGACACAACGGTCCCTCGATCGCTCCTTCCTCACGACCGGACTCGATCCCATGCCGCACCAACCGTCTGCCCCCTGCACGTCCGACGAACCGCCGGACGTCGCGGCCCTGAAGGCCCAGGACGAAACGGCCTTCCGGTGCCTGTTCGAACAAGAACGGGAGCGGATCCGCCGCTTCGTGATCAACATCATCGACGACCCCGACGAGGCCGAGAACATCGTCCAGGAGACCTTTGCCGAGGCCTACCGCCAGATTGAAGATTTTCGGGGCGAGGCCAAGGTGTCCACCTGGCTGTTTTCCATTGCCCGCCACCTAGCGTACGGGCACCTTCGGTCGTCGAAGCGCCACAACTACCTGGAGCACGAGACCATCGAGTTTCTGGGAGTTGACCAGGAGGGCGGCACCGCCACGGCCACGCAGGATGCCGTGGTGGCCACGGAGCGCAAGCAGATTGTCCACGATGCGCTGCAGGAGCTTCCCGACCACTACCGGCGCGTCATTCAACTCCGCGACCTGGAGGAGAAGTCCACCGCCGAGGTGGCCGAGCAGCTCGGGCTCACCGATGTGAACGTGCGGGTTCGGCTGCACCGGGCCCGGAAGCAGCTCCGCGAGCACCTCTGCCACCGGATGGAGTGCTAGCGGAGGCCTATTCGGCTACGGCGCCCTCTTCCCACCCCTCGCTGAACACATCGCCCTCGGAGAGTCCGGCGTCTGCCAGGGCGGTTTGGGTCTCCACCACCATCTCGGGCACGCCGCACACGTAGGCCTGGGGGGCGTCGAGGGAGGCGAGGGGGGCGTCCAGGTGGTCCTGCACGAAGCCGGTCGGCCCGTCCCAGTCCTCGTGGGAGAGCACGTACCGCACGTCCACGTAGTCGTGGCTGGCCGCCAGGCGGTCGAGCGTGGCCCGGTACATCAGGTCCTCCTGCGCCCGTTCGCCGAAGAGGAGGACGGCCCGTCCCGTTCCCGCGTCCACGTACTGCGAGAGCATCGCGAGCATGGGCGTGAGGCCCGTGCCAGTGGCCAAAAACAAAGCGTCTCGCTCGGGGGCGTGGAGGTGGAGGGTGCCGGAGGGGGGCGTGATCGTGATCTCGTCGCCGACCTGTCGCTGGTGAAGCCAGGGGGAGCAGGCGCCCCCCTCGTATCGCTTCACGGCGAGGGCGAGGGTGTCGGTCCCCGGCAGGTTGACGGGCGAATACGGGCGGAAGATGGGGCCGTCGTCTACGGTGCGCCGCACACTCACGTGCTGCCCAGGGGCGTAGTCGAACGTGTGGCCGTCCACCCGGAGCAGGAGCTGGCGAACGCGGGGCGTAAGGGGCGTGACGCCGGCAACGGTGGCGGAAAGAAAATCAGGCATAGGCGCTATTCGGTCGATAGATCAAGCGAAGCGGCGAAGTCCGACGCGGCGTCGGCCTCCGGAAAGAACGTGATGGTGGGGTATTTCTCTGATCCGATCCAGGGATGGTCCGGGGCAACCTCGGCGGTGAGCGCCCGTCCGGCGTCCGGGTTCTCGAACACGCCCGTCCATTCGTCCATCCCGGTCGCATCGAGGGCGTCCCGGAGGGCCTCCACGGTTCGATACTGTCCGATCTCCTCCCGATCGGCCTCCGCCGGCGGGGAGACGTGCGTGCGAGCCGAGTGCACCCGCAGTTGGAGGCGGTCGCCGGAGGCGTCGGAAATGAGCTGAAAGAGGGCGTCCGCAGGATGGGCCGTGCCGCCGCTTGGATCGGGGCCCTCGGGAGAGTTTTTGGAGAGGCCAAGGTCCCCGGGCGAATCGCCGCCCCGATGGGTGCCCACGGCGGGCAAGTCGTCGGGAGTGTCGCTCATGGACTGCTCTTCATTGCTGGTTCATTTCTGACGGATGTGTCTGTACGGGCCGCCCATTCTGAAGATTGGGCGTCCCCGATGATTCGTCCGTGAAGGCAGGGCGGGCGAGGCGGAATCCTTCGGGCGGCCCGGGGCGAAACAGCACCGGTCCCCTCCCCCGTTCCACCGCAGAGATATCGTTCGTTTCTTCTCTTCCCACGACTCTCCTGCGCCATGGATCTCACGTACTTCGGGCATTCCACCTTCCAAATCGACACCGACGAGGGGACGACGCTCCTCTTCGATCCGTTTTTTGAGGAGAATCCCCACACGGAGACCACGGCGGACGACGTGGCCCCCGACGTGGTCCTTCAGACGCACGCCCACTTCGACCATTTTTCGGACACGGAGGCGGTGCTGGCCGGGGACGACCCGCTCTTTATTAGCAACTTCGAAATTACGCAGTACGTGGGGCAGGAGTACGGGCACGAGAGCGTGCAGCCGCTCAACGAGGGGGGCAGTGTCGACCTCGACTGGGGATACGTCGAATCCGTCCACGCACGGCACAGCTCCTCTTTCCCGGATGGCAGCTACGGCGGCGTGCCGCTCGGCTTTGTCCTGGACCTGGGGGACGACGTGGTGTACAATGCCGGCGACACGGCCCCCTTCGCCGAGATGCAGTGGATCGGCGACCTGTGGGAGGTGGACGTGATGCTGGCCCCCATCGGCGACGTCTTCACGATGGGCATCTATGGCGCCCTGCACGCCGCGGAGATGGTGAACCCGGACCTCGTGGTGCCGCTCCACTACGACACGTTCCCGCCCCTCGAGACGGACCTCGATCACTTCGTGGAGACGTTTGAGGACGCGGGCTACGACACAAAGGTCTTTGAGGCCGACGAAACGGCGACGCTCTAACGGACGTCCAACCCACGTTTTCGAGACCGTGCACGGCGGGGCCGAGCGGGATCCATCCGCTTGGCCCCGCTTGTGTATTGCTGGCCGTTTTGTAGCTCTGTTTTTCCGATGATGATCGGCATCGTATCCGACACCCACGGCTACTTTCATCCCCACCTGGTCGACGACCTGGAGGGGACGGACCTCATTCTGCACGCGGGGGACATCGGCGACCTCGCGATCCTGGACGGGCTGGAGGCCGTGGCCCCGGTGAAGGCCGTCTGGGGAAACGCCGATGGGCCCGACATCCGCCGCCGCGTGTCCGAGCACCTTCGGGTCGAGGTGGAGGGGCTCGACGTGTGGATGACGCACATTGCGGGGCGGCCGGGACGCTGGCAAAACGGAATGGGGGCGCAGCTCCGCGCCGATCCGCCGGACGTGCTTGTGTGCGGCCACAGCCACATCCTGCGCGTGGAGCGAGTCGAGAGTCTCGACAACATGCTGTACGTGAACCCGGGGGCGGCGGGGCGGCAGGGCTTCCACAAGAAGAAGACCTGCCTGCGCCTGCGCCTTCGCGATGGGGTGCCCTCGGAGGTCGATGTCATTCACCTCGACGGCGACGCGTAGCGTTCGATTCTTTTGTTTGATCTCCCTGAGGAATGGCAACTCGCGATCCGTGGCATCGGCGCCGGCTCTACGACGGGGACCTGTACTGGCAGACCTTCATCCGGTGGACGGTGCGGGCCGCCCGTGTGCTCGCCGTGCCGACGGCGGCCCTGGCCCTCCTGCTGGCGGCGGACGCGGTGCGGCCCGGGACGGTCGCCGAGGGCGTCCCCTACGCCCGGTCGGTCGATTCGCGACTGTTTCAGCCCGACGGCCTCACGCTCCGGCTCGTGCGGCTGGCGCCGGAGAAGTGCTCGGAGCGGCGGGACGGGCGGACGTACCTGTACGCCGATCGGACGGGGTGCTCCGAGACCGTCGCCGTGGGCCGGTCGTTCGGCGAAAAGGTGGGCGGGCGCGACACGCTGGCGGTCGTGCGCACCCCCGTGTTCGGGTGGGTACAGTCGGTGCATCGCCCCGCGGATGGGCTTCAGGATCGCGCCACCGCCCGGTGGACGATCGGCGCCTACGTGCTTCTGGGCCTGCTGCCGCTCCTCAGCTTTGGTCGTCGCTTTGCGCGGAGCCCGGTCGCGGGCGGGGCCGACCGCCGCCTCATGATGTATGTGGTGCCGGTGCTTTGGGCCGAGGCGGTGTATCTGCACCTGCTCGTTGGGCTCCTCGGGTGAGGCGGGTCAGCCGTGGTGCCGGTCGCGCTCGTCGGCGGTGCGCTGGAACAGGTCGCGGAGGCAGGCGGCGTCGGCGTCCGTCAAGGCGGTGTCGCGGCGGCCCATGACCGTCTCGGCGACGCTCAGGGCCTTGTCGAGGCGGTAGGTGGTGAAGCCCTGCGACGGACTGCCCCACGAAAACGGCGGCACGTAGCGCGGCGGAAAGTCGCCCCCGAACAGGTTGCAGCACGTGCCCACGACGGTGCCCGTGTTGAACATGGTGTTGATGCCGCACTTCGAGTGATCGCCCATGAAGAGGCCGGCGAACTGGCGCTCGGTGGACACGAAGGCCGCCTCGGCGGGGGCGTAGGCGCTCACCTCGCCGTAGTCGTTTTTAAGGTTGGAGGTGTTCGTGTCGGCCCCCAGGTTGCACCAGCGCCCCAGGTACGAATGGCCCAGAAAGCCGGGATGCGCCTTGTTCGAGAGCGAGTGGAGGATGGAGTCGTGCACCTCGCCGCCCACCTTGCAGTAGTAGCCGAACGCGCTCTGTGTAATGTCGGCCCCGACCTTGACCTCGCTCTTCGGGCCCACATAGCAGGGGCCATTGAGCACGGCCTGTTCGTGGATGGTGGCCTCGTCGTCGACGACGATGGGGCCGTCGGAGGCATTGAGGATGGCCCCGGGGCGGATGGTGGCGCCGGTGCCCAGGTGGATGCGGCCCGGCTCGACCGCCACGACGCTGTCGTGCACGGTGGCGTGGTGGCGGGTGGGAAGGGCGCCGGCGGGCGGCACGGTGGCCTGGGCCGCCACGTCGCGGGACAGGGCGGCCGACAGGGTGTCCAGAAGGTCCCAGGGCCGCTCGACGAGCGTCGCGCCCTCGACGGGGGTGACCGGGGCGTCGAAAGTGGCCGGTCCGACTGCCGGGCGGTCCCACGCGTCCGGGGAGAGATGGGCGCTGGCGTCGGGGACCCAGGCCGCTACGAGTCGGTCGCCCTGAAGGAAAAGGCGGGGCGCGTCGGTCTCTACTTGCTCCCGCAAACGGTCGAGGAGTACGACATCGTCCGCCACGAAGCGGCCGTTGACGAAGAGCACGTCCGCGCCGTCGGGGAGCGTGTTGACGACCGCGCCGGGATGGGACTGAGACGCGATGCCGGCGAGGGCCCGGCGCGTATGCAACACGAGGCCGTCGGGGGCAAATGCGTCCCGAGTGGTTTCCGCGATTGTGCGACGGGCGAGGCGCAGATCGTACGCGGGACGGGTTTCCACCAGGGGCCGCAGGCCGGGCACCTGGTCGTCCTCGAAAAGGCAGAGGTGCATGACCGGAGAGGGACTGTTGAAGAGGAGGGACAAAGGGAAACGTAAGGACCGGGCCGAGGAATGTCACCGGGACGGCACGTTCTGCGGCGGCGGAGCGAAAACCTCGGCCCTGATCGCTCGTTAGGAACACGCATTTCGGTTCGATCTTCACCCTACGTCCAACTTTCCATCTGCTACCCGCCACGATTCCCCTAACGTCATGAAGTTTTTTGTAGACACGGCTGATCTCGACGAGATTCGCGAGGCGACGGACATGGGCATTTTGGACGGGGTGACGACGAACCCGTCCCTGGTC
>NCRB01000078.1 GCA_002894665.1 Salinivenus iranica | reverse complement strand
CCCATGGCCAAGCAAGCCTTTGACCGGAAGAAGCCGCACGTAAACGTAGGAACGATCGGGCACGTCGATCACGGGAAGACGACGCTGACGGCGGCGATCACGAAGGTATTGGCCGAGCGGGTAGGGGGAGCGGCGGCCAAGACGTTCGAGTCGATTGACAACGCGCCGGAGGAGCGGGAGCGGGGAATAACGATTGCGACCTCCCACGTCGAGTACGAGACGGAGAACCGCCACTACGCCCACGTCGACTGCCCGGGGCACGCGGACTACGTGAAGAACATGGTGACGGGGGCGGCGCAGATGGACGGGGCGATTTTGGTGGTGGCCTCGACCGACGGACCGATGCCGCAGACGCGGGAGCACATTTTGCTCGCGCGGCAGGTGGGGGTGCCCTACCTGGTGGTGTTCATGAACAAGACGGACCTGGTCGACGACCCGGAGCTGATAGAGCTGGTGGAGATGGAGGTCCGCGAGCTGCTGACCGAGTACGAGTTTCCGGGAGACGAGGTGCCGGTGGTGCAGGGCTCGGCCCTGAAGGCCCTCGAGAGCGACGAGGAGCACGAGGAGAAGATCATGGAGCTGATGGCGGCGGTGGACGAGTACATACCGACGCCGGAGCGGGACGTAGACAAGCCGTTTTTGATGCCGGTGGAGGACATCTTTTCGATCACGGGCCGGGGGACGGTGGTGACGGGCCGGATCGAGCGGGGGAAGGTGCAGCTGCAGGACGAGGTAGAGATTGTGGGGATGCAGGAGGAGAAGATGGACTCGGTGGTGACCGGGATTGAGATGTTCAACAAGACCCTGGAGGAGGGGGAGGCGGGGGACAATGCGGGCATCCTTCTCAGGGGGATTGAGAAGGAGGAGGTGTCCCGCGGGATGGTGCTGTCGGAGCCGGGGACGGTGACCCCGCACAAGGAGTTTGAGTGCGAGGTGTATGTTCTCAGCAAGGAGGAGGGGGGGCGTCACACGCCGTTTTTTGACGGGTACCAGCCGCAGTTTTACTTCCGGACGACGGACGTGACGGGCAGTATCGAACTCGAGGAGGGGGTAGAGATGGTGATGCCGGGGGACAACGCGACGTTCAAGGCGAAGTTGATCCAGCCGGTGGCCCTGGAGGAGGTTGATCCAGCCGGTGGCCCTGGAGGAGGGGCTGCGGTTTGCGATCCGGGAGGGGGGACAGACGGTGGGCGCGGGCGTCGTCAGTAAGATTCTGGACTAGAACGGTCTAAGCAGCGGAGGTCGACGCTTCCGGACGGCCCTTTGCCTTCGGGGCGCGACACCCGCCTGCCTACGGGCGTAGCTCAATTTGGCAGAGCAGCGGACTCCAAATCCGCCGGTTGGGGGTTCAAGTCCTCCCGCCCGTGCTATCCTCACGACATATGATACCTGGGCGGTCGTGAAGACGGGTGCTCTGGTCGGTTATCTTTCTCACTGGTCCCCTGATGCTATGTGGATCCGGGATTACCTACAAAACGTGGTGGAGGAGATGAAGAAGGTGAATTGGCCCAGTCGGGATGAGCTCATCAGCAGTACGCTCATCACCATTGTGGCGACGCTTATTATCTCCGGCATCATCTTTCTGGCCGACCAGGCGATCAGCACCACCCTCAACTTCTTGTACCAGCAGTAGGTTGGTGCCTTACGCCCCGAGGCCTGCACTCTGACCACGGACTTTTCCCGCCATGCCTGACGAAAACGGAGTCGAAAACGCGACAGACGACACGTGGTACGTGCTCCGTACCTACTCGAACCATGAGAAAAAGGTGCGGCGCTACCTGGAAAGTGAGTTGGAGCGGACGGGGCTTGAGGAGCAGGTCGACGAGATTCTGATTCCTACCGAAACGGTCTTTGAAATGAAGGGCGGGGAGAAGAAGACGAAGGAGAAGACCTTTTTCCCGGGCTATATTCTGCTCAACTGCACCCTCACCCACGAGTTGCGCCAGATGGCGGAAGATCTCCCATCTGTGATTGGTTTCTTGACGACCGGAACCGGCGACGGCCCCACCCCGCTCCGCAAGGAAGAGATCCAGCGCATCCTCGGCAAGATGAATCGCGCCGAGGAGATGGGAGAACAGCCCGAGATCCCGTTCAAGGCGGGCGATCCGGTCAAGGTGGTCGACGGCCCCTTCGACAGCTTCAGTGGGTTTGTTGAGGAGGTGTACCCGGAGAAGATGAAAGTGAAGGTTATGGTGTCGATCTTCGGGCGAAAAACGCCCGTCGAGCTCGACTACCTGCAGGTGGAGCACGAGGAATAGGAGGGTATACCCCTGGTTCTCGGGGGCGAGAGGATGTTCGTAAGATTCCAAACAAACAGCGGGAGTCTGCCTCAGGCAGACGTCCGAACCGCTTCTCGTATTTATGGCAGCACCGGTAGAGACACAGATTAAGCTTCAAATCAAGGGAGGACAGGCCAACCCGGCGCCCCCCATTGGGCCCGCCCTCGGGCAGCACGGCGTCAACATTATGGAGTTCTGTAAGGCCTTCAACGCCGAAACGGAAGACCAGATGGGGACGCTCCTGCCCGTTGAGATTACGGTCTATGCCGACCGGTCCTTTGACTTTAAGGTCAAGAGTCCGCCGGCCTCCATTCTGTTGAAGCAGCGGGCCGGCATCGATACCGCCGCCGGCGACCCGCTCCGCGAGCATGTCGGCACGGTCTCATGGCAGGACTGCATTGAGATTGCTGAGCGGAAAATGGATGACTTGAATGCCCACACCCCGGAGGCGGGCGCCCGCATGGTGGCCGGCACGGCCCGGTCGATGGGCATCGACGTAGAGGGCAAACCCGCGCCCAACGCGTAGCCCCCCGAGGGATTCGGTCACTGCTTGTTTGCGTTCCTTCACGCGGAAGTTGCCCGGTCTTCAGGCCGGGCGACGTCAGCACCGCACAACCCCTACCTATTTATGGCTAACACGAACGGAAAACGATACCGCGAAGCAAAAGACAAGGTGGACGATCAGCAGGAGCCCGTGAGCCTGATGCAGGCCGCGGACCTTGTGAAAGAGACCGCAACCGCGAACTTTGACGAGTCCGTCGACCTCGACCTTCGTCTCGGCGTCGACCCGCGACACGCCGATCAGATGGTGCGCGGTTCGGTGGCCCTGCCCAACGGGACGGGCCGTGAGGTGACGGTCCTCGTGCTCGCCAATGAAGGCAAACAGCAAGAGGCAAAAGATGCCGGGGCCGACCACGTCGGGCTTGATGAGTACATCGAGCGCATTCAGGAGGAAGAGTGGCTCGACTTTGACGTGGCAATTGCGACCCCCGACGTGATGGGGCAGGTCGGACAGCTTGGCCGCATCCTCGGCCCCCGGGGCCTGATGCCAAACCCCAAGAGCGGGACCGTGACGATGGATGTGGCGGACGCCGTTGAAGAGGTGAAGGCGGGCAAGATTGAGTTTCGGGTGGACCGAAATGGATGCCTGCACACCTCCATTGGCCGCGCCTCGTTCGAGCCGCAGGAAATCTACGAAAACGCCCGGGCCTTCCTGAAGGAGGTTGTCCGGCTCCGACCGGCCTCGGCGAAAGGGCTGTACCTCCGGTCCATTACGATGTCGGCGACCATGGGGCCGCCGGTCCGTGTCGATCGGAGCTCGGTGCTGAGCGAGGCCCGATAGCCCTCCGTTTCCGTCCCTTCGCCCTGTTGCGACCAACCTGTACTTTGTTATGTCGAAGACCCGCGCCGAAAAAGCTGAAATCATTGACGAAATCGGGGAGAAGCTCGACAAGTACCCGATTCTGTACCTCACCAACTTTTCGGGCCTGACGGTTGCCCAGTCCAACGACCTCCGGGGCCGATTCCGCGAGGCCGGAGTGGACTACCAGGTCACGAAGAATACCCTGGCCCAGCTGGCCCTTGATCGCCTGGACGGCATGGACGCGCTGGAGGAGTTTTTCTCCGGGCCCACCGCCGTGGCCTTCAGCGACGACCCCGCAAAGCCGGCCCGCGTCATTCAGGACTTCCTGGAAGACGAAGAGGTGGAGCGGCCCGAGCTTAAAGTGGCCTGGATTGAGGGCGAACTTTACGAAGGGCCCGATGCCCTCGACGAACTGGCCGACCTGAAGTCGCGCGAGGAGTTGATTGGGGACATCGTCGGACTTCTGCTCTCTCCGGCCCAGAACATTGCGGGCGGCCTTCGAGGGGCCGGGCAGAACCTGGCGGGCATTCTCGAGAGTCTGGCCGACCGGGAAGAGACCGACGACGAATAGCGCACTCACAGTCTACACTCATTCGCCTTAATGCGCGGCGCAGCTCCGTAGAGTGTCGGGGCCGAGACCGTCGCTGGAGACAACCACATACCTACCTATGGCTGACATTGAAGACCTCGCAGAACAGCTCGTTGGACTCACCATCAAAGAGGCGAACGAGCTGGCACAGCATCTTGAAGACGAATACGACATCAAGCCGGCCTCGGCCGGCGTGGCCGTGGCCGCCGGCGGCGACGGCGGAGGCGACGGGGGCGACGGTGAAGACGAGCAGACCGAGTTCGACGTCGTCCTCACCGGCATTGGCGGAAACAAGATCCAGGTCATCAAGGAGGTTCGCTCCATCACGGGCCTGGGCCTGAAGGAAGCCAAGTCGCTCGTGGACGAGGCCCCGAATCCGGTGAAGGAAGGCCTCTCGCGTGAGGAGGCGGACGACCTGAAGGCGCAGCTGGAAGAGGCGGGAGCCGAAATTGAGTTGCGCTAACACCCTTAATCGTCGCGTGCCCCCGGGGATTGGGGGGCGACGCGCCGATGGGCACTGCAAGAACTGGGACCCGTGCCAGCGTATTTTGTGAAACAACCCTAAAAGATGGGCGTTTGCCGATCCCTATGCAAGCGGCCCATTCTTCCTTTACTGGTCCGTCTGATCGCATTTCTGCAAGTGGGGAGTGCCGAAGTACACCCCTCGCAGAAGGGTTGCGATGGGGTCCTGATTCGAGTTGATCCTCGAGCGCCATCCCGCAGCCGACGTTCCGCTCCTCGCGTCCCCCACGGGAGCGCACTTGCAGTTTGAGTGAGAACAACGCAGAGCATCCTCGTCGGGGAGACCGCTGTATCCTCGGCGTCCTGCATCCTGTACTACACACGTCAGAACCTGTAGCCTATGCCAACCCTTCTCAACGGTGACGTCATCACTCCTGGGCACCTTGAGGATGCGAAGCCGCGGAAGAGCTTCGCTGACATTCCGTCCGTGTGGGAGTATCCGGACTTCCTGAACGTCCAACTAAAAGTCTTTCACGACTTTGTCCAGGACGATGTGCCGCCCGAGGATCGGGAAGATGAAGGCCTGCAGGCGGTCTTCAATGAGCACTTTCCGATTAAAGACAATCGGGAGCGCTATACGCTCGAGTTCGTGAAGTATGAGCTCGATGCTCCGAAGCACACGGTCGAGGAGTGCATCGCGCAGGGCCTTACCTACTCGATTCCGCTGAACGCCACGCTCCGCCTGTCGAGCAAGGAGGAGGATGGCGACGAGGAGGCCATTGAGGCCATCGAGCAGGAGGTTTACCTCGGCACCCTGCCGTTCATGACCGAGCGGGGGACCTTTATTGTGAATGGAGCGGAGCGAGTCATCGTCTCCCAGCTCCATCGTAGTCCCGGGGTCTTCTTCGGAAAGGAAATCCACGACAACGGGACGGAGCTGTACGACGCCCGCGTGATTCCCTTCCGGGGATCGTGGATGGAGTTCTCGACGGACGTCCGCGACGTGCTGTGGGCGTACATCGACCGAAAGAAAAAGGTGCCGGTCACGACGCTGCTCCGGGCCCTGGGCTACTCCGGAGACGACGAGATCATCCGCATGTTCGACATGGCGGATGCGGTCGACATCGAAAGTGAGGACGAGTTTGAGGAGTATCTGGGACGGGAGCTTGCCACCAGCATCACGATCGAGAAGACGATTGAGATCGTCGACGAGGACACCGGTGAGGTCGTGGACGAGGAGAAGGAGCGAGAGGTGCTTCTGCCCGCCGAGCATGACCTGGAAGAGGAGGACTGGGAGGTGCTCGACGAGCACGACATCACCCGGGTCTACCTCATCCGGGAGGATGCCGACGAAGGCGACCTGGACAAGAGCACCCTCGTCGAAACGCTCCAGAAGGACCCGACCCACACCCAGGAAGAGGCCCTGTACCACATTTACGAGAAGCTGAGGGGGAGTGAGGCCCCGGACCTCAGCTCGGCGAAGGAGGCCCTGGAGCGCCTCTTCTTCAGCGAGCAGCGATACGACCTCGGCGACGTGGGCCGTCACCGGACGAACGAACGGCTTGGCATCGACGTCGACGAAGACGTTCAGGTGCTGACGAAAGAAGACGTGGTGGGAATTGTCCACGAGCTGGTCCGCCTCCAAAACGGGGAGAGCACGGCCGACGACATCGACCACCTCAGCAACCGTCGGGTGAAGTCGGTTGGGGAGCAACTGGGCTCCCAGTTCTCGCTGGGGCTCGCCCGCATGGCGCGAACGATCAAGGAGCGCATGAATCTGCGGGACGCCGACAAGTTTACGCCGAAGGACCTGGTGAATGCCCGGACGATTGAGAGCGTGATCAACACGTTCTTCGGGACGAACCAGTTGAGCCAGTTCATGGACCAGACGAACCCGCTGGCGTCCCTCACCCACAAGCGCCGCATGTCGGCGCTGGGGCCGGGCGGACTGACGCGTGAGCGGGCCGGGTTTGAGGTGCGAGACGTGCACTACACGCACTACGGCCGCCTGTGTCCGATTGAGACGCCGGAGGGCCCGAACATTGGGCTCATGCTGTCGCTCTGCGTTCACTCCACGATTAACGACTTTGGGTTCCTCGAGACGCCCTACCGCGTCGTTGAGGATGGGCGGGCGACGGAGAAGGTTGAGTACCTGACGGCCGACCAGGAAGACAAGGCCGTGATCGCACAGGCCAATGCGCCCATCGACGACGACGGGCACTTCCTCAACGACGAGGTGCGCTGCCGGTACCAGGGCGACTTCCCCGCCGTGGCGCCGGAGGAGGTGCAGTACATGGACGTGGTGCCGAACCAGATTGTCTCGCCCTCGGCAAGCCTCGTCCCCTTCCTCTCGCACAACGACGCCAACCGGGCGCTCATGGGGTCCAACATGCAGCGCCAGGGGGTGCCCCTCCTCCGCAGCGACTCCCCGATTGTGGGGACTGGCATGGAGGGCCACGCCGCAAAGGACTCCCGCGCCTGCATCGTCGCCGAAGGGGCCGGAGAGATCGAGTACGTCGACTCCGAGCGGATTGTGGTCCGCTACGACGAGGAGCAGGACAAGACCGATCTCACCTTCGGCGAGCCGGTGCGCGAATACGAGCTTACCAAGTTCCGCCGCACCAACCAGGGCACCTGCATGAACCAGAAGCCCATCGTCCAGAAGGGCGACCGGGTGGAAGAAGGAGAGGTGCTCACCGATGGCTTTGCCACCGAGAAGGGAGAGATGGCCCTCGGCAAGAATGTTCTCTGTGCCTTTATGCCCTGGCACGGGTACAACTACGAGGATGCCATCGTCATCAGCGAGCGCCTGGTGGCCGACGACGTGTACACCTCGATCCACATTGAGGAGTTTGAGCACGAGGTGCGCGATACGAAGCGGGGAGAAGAAGAACTCACCCGCGAAATTCCGAACGTGAGCGAGGAGGCCACCAAGGACCTCGACGAGCGGGGCATCGTGCGGGTCGGCGCCGAAATTACGCCCGGCGATATCATCGTCGGGAAGATTACGCCGAAGGGCGAAACCGACCCCACGCCCGAAGAGAAACTGCTCCGGGCCATCTTTGGCGACAAGGCCGGGGACGTAAAGGACGCGTCCCTGAAGGCGAAGCCCGGCATGGAGGGCGGTGTGGTGATCGACACCAAGCTCTTTAGCCGCCGCGAGCTGGACCCGGCCTCGAAGAAGATGGAGGAGAAGCGGCTCGAGAACATCGAAAGCAAGCACGAGCGGAAACTCGGAGACCTCAACGAGCGCTTCTGGAATAAATTCTTCGGCCTCGTCGAGGAGGCGTCGTCCGGGGGGCTGGAGGACCGTGAGGGGAACGTGCTCCTCGCCGAAGACGCCGAGTTCACCCGGGACGCGTTTGAGGACGTCGATCCCTCTGATCTCAGCCTCCGCGCGCCGTTCACGAAGGACGAGGATCTGAACGACCAGATCCGGACCCTCCTCCGCAACTACCGGTCGCGTCGCCGCGACATTGAGGGCACCACGAAGCGCGAGAAGCACCAGGTGGAGATGGGCGATGAACTGCCCTCCGGGGTCGTGCAGCTCGCCAAGGTGTACGTGGCGCGGAAGAAGAAAATTGAGGTCGGGGACAAGATGGCCGGCCGCCACGGCAACAAGGGCGTGATTGCCAAGGTGGCACCGGTCGAAGACATGCCGTTCCTCGACGACGGCACCCCGGTCGACATTGTGCTCAATCCGCTCGGTGTGCCGAGCCGCATGAACCTCGGCCAGATTTACGAGACGCTTCTCGGCTGGGCCGGGGACAAGCTCGGGGTGAAGTACTCGACCCCGATCTTCGACGGCGCCTCCCTCGAAGACGTGGGGGACGAGCTCGAAGAGGCGGGGCTTCCCCGCGACGGGAAGGCGCAACTGTACGACGGTCGGACCGGCGAGCCCTTCGACGAGAAGACGACCGTCGGCCAGATCTACATGATGAAGCTGGAGCACCTGGTCGAGGACAAGATGCACGCCCGCTCGATCGGGCCGTACAGCCTCATCACGCAGCAGCCGCTGGGCGGCAAGGCCCAGTTTGGGGGGCAGCGCCTTGGCGAGATGGAGGTGTGGGCCCTCTACGCCTACGGCGCCTCCAACACGCTGCAGGAGATGCTCACCTACAAGTCGGACGATGTGCAGGGACGATCCGAAGCCTACGAGTCGATTGTCAAGGGCAAGAACCTGCCGTCCCCCGGCGTCCCCGAGAGCTTCAACGTCCTGGTCCGCGAGCTTCAGGGGCTCGGGCTTGAGGTGACGCTCGACTAATCCCGGAGTGTGGTGCGCAGGAGAGATCGGTCGGGGGCCCGCCCGGCCGACTGCGCTCCGCTCGCTCCTCATCCGACCTCCGCACTCCGAATTCCCACATTTGCCTACCGCATATGCCGTACGGAAACTCCAAGGAGATCGAAAAAGACTTCGACAGCATCACCATCAGCCTGGCGTCGCCCGAGGATATTCTGGAGCGGTCCTACGGCGAGGTGATGAAGCCGGAGACCATCAACTATCGGTCGTTCAAGCCGGAGATGGGCGGCCTTTTCTGTGAGAAAATCTTTGGTCCGGTCAAGGACTACGAATGCCACTGTGGGAAGTACAAGCGCATCCGGTACAAGGGCATTATCTGTGACCGGTGTGGCGTGGAAGTGACCCGGAAGGCCGTTCGGCGTGAGCGCATGGGCCACATTAGCCTGAGCGTGCCGGTGGTGCACATCTGGTACTTCAAGACGCTGCCGAACAAGATTGGCCACCTCCTGGGCCTGAAGTCGAAGGACCTGGAGAAGGTCATTTACTACGAGAACTACATCGTCATTCAGCCGGGGTCTGCGCGGCGGCTCGGGATTGAGAAGAACCAGCTGCTGACCGAGGAGGAGTACTTTGACATCCTCTACCAAATCCGGGAGGACAACAACCGGCTCAACGACGAGGACCCCGACAAATTCATCGCAATGATCGGGGGCGAGGCGATCGAGACGATGCTGGAGCGCCTCGAGCTCGACCGGCTGGCGCAGGAGCTGCGCTACCAGGTGCGCACCGAAACGAGCCAGCAGCGGAAGTCGAAGGCCCTGAAGCGCCTGAATGTGGTGGAGGCCTTCCGCGAGGCAAACAAGGAGGGCGACAACAAGCCGGAGCGCATGGTGATGCGGGTCATTCCGGTCATTCCGCCGGAGCTCCGTCCGCTGGTGCCGCTGGACGGCGGTCGGTTCGCGACCAGCGACCTCAACGACCTGTACCGTCGGGTAATCATCCGAAATAACCGGCTGAAGCGCCTCATCGACATTAAGGCGCCGGAGGTCATCCTGCGCAACGAGAAGCGGATGCTGCAGGAGGCGGTCGATAGCCTCTTCGACAACAGCCGCAAGTCGAACTCGGTGCGCGGATCGTCGAACCGCCCCCTCAAGAGCCTTTCGGACATGCTGAAGGGCAAGCAGGGGCGCTTCCGCCAGAACCTGCTCGGTAAGCGGGTCGACTACTCCGGCCGCTCGGTGATTGTGTCGGGCCCGCACCTGAAGCTGCACCAGTGTGGCCTGCCGAAGGAGATGGCCGTGGAGCTCTTCAAGCCGTTCATCATCCGCCGCCTCATTGAGCGCGGGATCGTGAAGACGGTGAAGAGCGCCAAGAAGTATGTCGACGGCAAAACGCAGGACGTCTGGGACATCTTAGAGAAGGTGATTCAGGGGCGACCGGTCTTGCTGAACCGGGCCCCCACGCTTCACCGTCTTGGGATTCAGGCCTTCCAGCCGGTGCTCACCGAGAGCAAGGCCATCGAGATTCACCCGCTCGTCTGCCCGGCGTACAACGCCGACTTCGACGGCGACCAGATGGCCGTGCACGTGCCGCTCTCGCACGAGGCCTGCCTGGAGAGCATGATCCTGATGCTGTCGAGCCACAACGTGCGCAGCCCGGCCGACGGGGGCCCGCTGGCGGTGCCGAGCCAGGACATGGTGCTCGGGCTGTACTACATCACGAAGGCCAAGTCGAACCAGAAGGGCGAAGGGATGCGCTTCGCCAGTGTGGAAGAAGTGCGCCAGGCCTACGACCAGGACCGGCTCGCACTCCACGCCAAAATCAAGCTCCGCGACCCGGACGGCTCCGGGGACATGCTGAACACGACGGTCGGCCGCGTCATCTTCAACGAGACGCTGCCCGACGGAATGGACTACGTCAACGAGGTGCTCAGCACGAAGAACATCCGGACGGTCATTGCCGAGGTGCTCAAGCGCACCAACTTCAAGGAGACGGCGGACTTCCTGGATGCGATTAAGGACATGGGCTTCCGTCGCTCCACCACCTCGGGCATGACGTTCTCGCTCTCCGACATCATTGTGCCGGAGAAGAAGCAGGAGCTCATCGAGGAGGCCAACCAGGAGGTCGAGAAGGCCGAGCAGAACTACGCGATGGGCTTCATCACCGACAACGAGCGCTACAACCAGGTCATCGACGTCTGGACGAAGACGAACAACCGGGTGTCCGAAGTGCTCTTCGACGCCCTGAAGGAGCACAAGGAGGGCTTCAACCCGATCTTTACGATGGCCGACTCTGGCGCGCGTGGCTCGCAGGAGCAGATTCGTCAGCTCGGCGGCATGCGTGGGCTGATGGCGAAGCCGCAGAAAAACATCGGCGAAGGCGGCGGGGGAGGCGAGATTCTGGAGAACCCCATTCTTTCCAACTTCAAGGAAGGCCTCACGGTGCAGGAGTACTTCATTAGCACCCACGGATCCCGGAAGGGACTGGCCGACACCGCGCTCAAGACGGCCGACGCTGGCTACCTCACGCGCCGGCTCGTGGACGTGACCCAGAGCGTGACGGTGACCGAGCACGACTGCGGCACGCTCCGCGGCATTAGCGTGGGGGCGCTCAAGGACAACGAAGAGGTCGTGGCGCCGCTCTCCGACCGGATCGAGGGACGTGTGTCGGTGCACGACGTGTACGACCCCCACACCGACGAGCTGATCGTGGAGGCCAACCAGCTGATCACGGAAGAGGTGGCCGACCGGATTGCCGAGACGTCGATCGAGGAAATCGAAATCCGCTCGGTTCTTACGTGCGAGGCGAGCCGGGGCGTGTGCACGCTCTGCTACGGCGAAAACCTCGCCACCGGACGCATGGTGGAAGTCGGCGAATCCATCGGCGTGGTGGCGGCGCAGTCAATTGGGGAGCCGGGCACGCAGCTGACCCTGCGCACCTTCCACACCGGAGGCACCGCGACGCGCCAGTCGGCCGAGTCGACCATCGAGGCCAAGTTTGGCGGCACGCTCGAATTCGAGAACCTCCGGACCGTTACCTTCGAGGACAGCGACGGACCGAAGGAGATTGTGCTGTCGCGCCAGGGCGAGGTCCGGATTATGGACGCCGACGCCAACCGACGCGAGCTCACGAGCTACGTCGTGCCGTACGGGGCCGAGCTCCTGGTCGAAGAGGACCAAGAGATTGAGAAGGGCGACGTCATTGCCAGCTGGGACCCGTACAACAGCCTCATCCTCACGGAGGTCAGCGGAACGGTGCGCTTCGAGGACGTGATCGAAGGGACCACCTACCGGGAAGAGACCGATGAGCAAACCGGTCACAAGGAGAAGGTGATTGTCGAGAGTCGGAAGCGGACGCTCACGCCGACCATCGTCATCGAAGACGAGGACGGCGACACGCACGACTACAACATGCCGGTCGATGCCCGCATCCAGGTCGACGAAGGGGACGAGGTGCAGGCCGGGAAGACGCTGGCCAAGATGCCCCGTCAGGCGGCCCAGACCAGCGACATTACCGGGGGGCTGCCGCGTGTCGAGGAGCTCTTTGAGGCCCGGACCCCGGACGAGCCGGCGGTGGTCAGTGAGATTGACGGCATCGTCAGCTTCGGCGATCGGAAGCGGGGCTCGCAGGAGGTCATTGTGACCAGCCGCGACGGGGACATGGAGAAAACCTACATGGTCTCTCTCTCGAAGCACATGCTGGTGCACGAGGGCGATTACGTGGAGGCGGGCGACCGGCTCTGCGACGGACAGATTGCCCCGCACGACATCCTGTCGATTAAGGGCCCGCGGGCGGTGCAGGAGCACCTGCTCAACGAGGTGCAGGAGGTGTACCGCCTCCAGGGCGTCGACATCGACGACAAGCACTTCGAGGTCGTGATCCGGCAGATGATGAAGCGCGTGAAGATCACGTCGCCGGGCGACACCCGCTTCCTCGAAGGCGACAAGGTGGACCGCAGCAAGATGGCGGAGGCCAATGACGACCTGTACGACAAGTTCGTCGTGACAAACCCGAGCGAGGCAGACGTCCAGATTGGCGAGATCATCAGCCGACGGCGCCTGCGCGAGATCAACTCCGAGCTCAAGCGTGAGGACAAGCCGGAGGTGGAGGTCCGCGAGGCCCGACCGGCCGTCGGGGAGCCCGTCCTTCTGGGCATCACGAAGGCCTCCCTCGCCACCGACTCGATGATTTCGGCCGCGTCGTTCCAGGAGACGACCAAGGTGCTCACGAACGCCGCGATCGAGTCCAAGACCGACCCCCTCGACGGGCTCAAGGAGAACGTCATCGTGGGACACGCCATTCCGGCAGGAACGGGCCAGCAGCAGTACCGCGATCTCGTGGTGGGCTCGAAGTCGGAGCTCGAAGAGTTGCAGGCCGCCATCGGAGGCGATGGAGAGCCCCCGGCCGGCGATGGAGCCGCGGGCGATGGCGCTCCGAGCGAGGACGAGGTGGAACAAATCGAAGCCTCGGAGTCGGATAGCTAATGCCCGTTCCGGCACACGGCTGTATCACGCCCCGGTCGCCGTTCTGGCGCGCCGGGGCGTTTTTTGTTTTGTTCCTCGCTGTGTCCTGATCCCCTCCGATGTTTTTGTGGACCGATTGGCTGGTTTTGGGCCTCGCGGCGCTTTCGCTTGGCGGCCTCGTGGTGGGGGCGGAGCGGGTCCCTCGGGCCCGTAGATACGAGGCGGCGGTGCGCCGACTGGTTCATGCCACGGTGTGCCTGTTCGTGGCCGCAACGCCGTGGCTGTTGTCCGGTCCCGGGCCGGTGGGGCTCTTGGCGACAGCATTTGTGGGAATCAACGGGATGGCGTGGGGGAACGGGTGGTGGCGGCGCCTCCACGCGCCTCGTCCCGCGAGCTGGGGAACGGTGGCCGTGCCGCTCGCCGTACTTCCGGCGCTCGGCGCTACCTGGGGGCTGTCGGGGGAGCGGGTCCTGCTCTTTCAGACGGCCTTCCTTGTGCTTGCCCTGGCCGACCCGCTGGCTGCCTGGGTCGGGGAGCGCACCGACACGCGCCGATGGGTGGGGGCGGCGACGTGGAGCGGCACCGCCACCTTCTTCGTGTTGGCGTGGGGGCTTGTCGGCGGGGCGTTGATGGCCGGCGGCGTGTCTGGAGGGCGGGCC
>NCRB01000077.1 GCA_002894665.1 Salinivenus iranica | reverse complement strand
CCCGTCGCCGTCCCCGTCGAGCGCCCCCTCCGGGACGCAACGGTCCCCCGCCCAGCGCTCGGGCGCAGCGGAGGAGTCGTCGGCCCCGCCCGTCCAGAACCCCTTCGCCATTCCAGGCATCCAGGACGCCAACATCGACAGTCAGCTCAACGAGAGCTACACGTTCGAGCGGTTCATCGAGGGCGACTGCAACGAGCTCGCCCGCAGCGCCGCCTGGTCGATCGCCCAGGAGCCGGGCGGCACCAGCTTCAACCCCTACCTCATCTACGGCGGCGTGGGCCTGGGAAAGACCCATCTGATCCAGGCCGTGGGCAACTACGTGACGTCCCACTTCCCCGACAAAACCGCGCTGTACGTCTCAAGCGAGCGGTTTACGACGGAGTTCGTCCAGTCGATCCAGCAGAACCGCATCAACGAGTTCTCGATGTTCTACCGTCAGGTCGACGTGCTCATCGTCGACGACGTGCAGTTTTTCAGCGGGAAGGAGAAGACGCAAGAAGAGTTCTTCCACATCTTCAATGCGCTGCACCAGGCCGGCAAGCAAATTGTCCTCTCCGCCGACCGCCCGCCGCGCGACATTGAGGGCATTGAGGAGCGGCTGCTGTCGCGGTTTCAGTGGGGCCTCTCCGCCGACGTGCAGCCGCCCGGCTTCGACACCCGCGTGGAAATTCTGGAGCGCAAGGCCGCGGACGACGGCATCGACCTGTCGTCGGACGTGATTGAGTTCATCGCCCACAACGTCAAGAGCAACATCCGGGAGCTGGAGGGCGCCCTCATCCGCCTCCTCGCCCATAGCACCCTTCACCAGCGCGACCTCGACCTCGCGCTTGCGAAGGAGGTGCTCCACGACCTCATGGAGGAGAAGCAGCCCAGCCTCACGATCGAAGACATCCAACGGATCGTCTGCGAGTATCTGAACATCGACGAGGAACGGGTGCGCGGCAAGACCCGCAAACGCGAAGTGGTGCGGGCCCGCCAGATCGCCATGTACTTCTGCAAACGTCTCACGCAGAACTCCCTAAAAACCATCGGTCTGCATTTCGGCGGGCGGGACCACTCCACCGTCATCCACGCCAACAACACCGTAGAGGACCGGATGGACGACAACGACCAGTTCCAGAACACCGTAGAGGAAATCGAGCGCAAGATTGAGCTTCGCTCGCGGTAGCCCGGCCGCCCACCGGCCGGTTCTGCCCCGCGCCCGGATCCCCGGGACCGCTTCCTCGTACGCACTTCTATCCGCACCTGATTGCTTTTTCGATACCCGTCACGGACCCGATCGACGCCATGAAATTTACCGCCTCCAGCGCCGATCTTCTTGAGGCGCTCAACACGGTCAACCGCGCCGTTCCCTCAAAGAGCACGATGCCGATTCTCGAGTGCGTCTTGTTTGAGCGCGCGGGGGACACCCTCCGCCTGAGCGCCACCGACCTCGAGATCTCCATCGTGCAGACGGTGCCGGTCCAGTTCGAGACCAACGGGACGCCGGAGAGCACGCCCATTGCCGTGCCGGCCCAGCGCCTGCTCGACACCCTGCGCGCCCTGCCGGACCTGCCGATCACATTTTCGGCGGACAGCGACTTCGAGATCCGAATGGAGACGGACCAGGGACACTACAAGATGGTGGGACACGACGGGGCCGACTACCCGGAGCTCCCGGACCTGGAGGGGGAACACGAAATCAACGTGGAGGGCGGCCTGCTGAAACGAACGATCGACAAGACCGCCTTTGCGGTGAGCCAGGACGCCCTGCGCCCCGCCATGATGGGCGTCTACTTCCAGATGGAGGAGGACGAGACACGCGTGGTAGCGACCGACGGGCACCGACTCGTGAAGCTGGACCTGCCCGAGCTGAGCGCCGGCACCTCGGTCGACTTCATTGTGCCGGAGAAAGCCACCAAGCTGGCCGGGCGCATCGTGGAGGACGACGAGGTCTGCACCATTCGCGTCGACGAGGGGCACGTGGCGTTCGACTTCAAAAACTCCCGCGTACTCGCCCGCCTCATCGACGAGACGTACCCCAACTACGAGGCAGTGATCCCCGACGAAAACGAACGGAACCTCGTTGTGAGCCGCGAGGACATGCTCAACGCCGTGAAGCGCGTGGGCCTCTACTCCTCAAGCATGACCAACCAAATTCGGCTCGACATCACCGCCGACACGATCACGATCTCGGCCGAGGATGTGGAGCGCTCCAGCGAGGCGGAGGAGACGATCCACTGCGACTACGACAGCGAAGACATGGAGATCGGCTTCAACTCGGAGTACCTGACGGAGGTACTCAGCAACGTCGACAGCGACGAGGTGATCTTTGAGCTAAGTTCGCCCAACCGCGCCGGCATCGTGCTCCCCCGCGAGCAGGCCGAGGACGAGGACATCCTCATGCTCATCATGCCGGTGATGCTCAACACCTACGCGTAGGCGCACAACCGGGCGGGCCCAATTGGGTCTTCCCCCAATGGGTCTTCCGGGGGCGGCCCGTCATCGCGTCGCGGCAATGCGCCCGGCGGCTTCTCCTATCGGGTCGCCTCGGACGCGTCCGAAAGGGCGTCTAAAATCTGGCGAGCATCGTCCGCCCGGCGCCCTTCATTCCGCACGACGCTCTCGAACTGGGCGCGTGCCCGGTCGGCCTGCCGTTGCGCAAGGTACGTTTTCCCGAGGTAAAACCGCGCCTCAAGTGCGAGGAACGACGTGTCGCCCTCCCGCTCCACCACGTCCTTCAGGAGCCGCTCGGCCTCCGCAATCTTGTCGGCATTGTACTCCGGGAAGAGCCCGAGCGTAGACGTGCGGGCCGTACGCAGAATCGACAGCGCCTCGAGGTACAGGTCCTGGGTCCGCATCGTATCGGCGTCCGTGCGCCCCCCGCGGGTGTTGTCTGGCGAGTAGCTGCTGACCACCTGCTCACTCACATCAATCGTGGCAAGCCGCTCAAGCGGCGATTGCGTGGCCGTGCTTATCCCGTACAAAACCCCGTAGGCGCCAAGCAGGAGGGCGAGGGCCGTTCCTGCCCATCGCACCGGGGCCGCCACTTGGGAAAACGAGTCGAGAAGCGTCGGCGTCGAAGCCCTTTCAGAGGTGCTCATTCGCTCGGCCCCGGTTGACGAGGTGCCCCCCTCGGCGCTCGACGCCGCCACCTTGTGCCCCGTCAGTTCCTCGAACTGAGCGACCGGGTCAATCTCGGCCTCCGTCGTCTTCAGGCGTCGGCGCATGGCCTTGGCGCGCTCGCGAAGCGCATCGCTCGCCTCAATCCGGGCTTCCAACCGGCGAAACGCCGCCTCAAGTCCGGGAGAAACCTCGTCCGGGTGGAGGTGAGTCACGGTCACGTACGTCGCCAGAAGGGCGTCCGACGGGGACTCTTCCGTGTCGGACGGGCGATGCGTCTGCGCCACTCCTTCAAGAGCCCGGACGTCGTGAAGAAGCGTCGCCCATTCCGGGTGCCCCTCCACAAAGGCCTCGATTTTCCGACGCTCATCGTGTGAACGATGCGGATAGCTAAGAATCTGCTCCTCGACGTTCTCCATGAGCAGTGAGCTACTGAACCAATGAATGTACGAGAAATGGAACGGAGAAGCCGACCGGGCCGATGCAAATGAGAGGAAAGGAGCCGGGACGACTTCGAAAGACAATGGTATGCCCCCTGCTCACTGCGTGTCGCCCCTCGATGTCGGGGCCGCACACGCTCGAAAATTGTTTGCCCTCCATGGGCCCCCAATGACACACTGGAGCTGCAGTCATAACGGAAGAGATTTGCATTTCACACTCGTGACGATCCCTTACAGATCGGGGGGATCTACGTATTCCCGAAGCCGCTCGTCCTCTTTCAGGCGCGTCACCGCCTTGTGCTTGTAGGTGCGGACCGTGGGAACCGGCTTATCGATTTCGTCGCTTATCTCCTCGAAGCTTTTGTCTTCTAGGAAATACAACCGTGCCGGCTCCTTGAGGTAGTCGGGGAGGTCACGAATCGCGTCAACCAGCGCCTCCTCGACGAATCCCATCTCGGCAACCGGAGCGGTCGTCTTTGCCGAGAGGGTGGGCCCATCCTCCGCGTCAATCGACTCCGAGGTGTGGTCCTTGCGGATATGGTTCAGGAACGTATTCTTGCAGACCACACTCACCCAGTGGGCGTAGCGGCCGGGGTCGCGCACCCCGTCGCGTTTCTCTTCAATCTTCTCGTACGCCCGCTTGATGAGCGCGTCGGCGTCCGCGGCCCCCTGAATATCTCCTCGCGTGGACTTCGACAGGAAGTAGCGAGTGACGTAGCAGTACGTCCACAGATCCACAATGCGCTCGTCGCTCGGGTGCTGACGATTCGACCACCGGCGGAAGGCGTCGTTCGCCGCCGCCGTATCATCAACCGAGAACGGCAGATGGTCGAGGACCGAGTCGAGATGGGAGGAGGGACGCGTCATGACAGCGGCCCGGGCGGTGAAATGAACACCCGGGGCGAGAAGAAGGAAGGACAGGCGTCGCCGAGCAAGTCAGAGCGGAACCCGTGGCCACTTTTTTGCGCTCCACTTTTCTATATAATAGACACATGTACATGAGTCAATTCCTCACTCCTGCCTTCAGAGGTCTTTATTGGACCCGCCATACGGGCCGCCTCCTCCGTCAAGATTGATGGAATCCGCCCCTGCCCTGAAAACCTGCCCCCGTCGTGCACGTGACACGTTGACTGCTGTGCGAGTTGTGGCATAACGAAGATGCCCTGCGAGCTCGACGCGGGACGCTCCCTCCGGGTGCGGTTTCCGCTACCGTTTTCGTCCTGCTTCCTCTTTGAATCGAGACGCCCCGGCGCCGATGGACACGCAAAGCTTTAAAACCTTCAGCGCAACCCCCGACGACATTGAGCACGACTGGTACGTGGCGGACGCCACCGACCAAGTGGTTGGGCGCCTCGCCTCCCGGATTGCCCGGGTGCTCCGGGGTAAGCACAAACCAACGTACACCCCGCACATGGACACCGGCGACTACGTCATCGTAACCAACGCCGACAAGGTGCGGTTTACGGGCCGCAAGGAGCAGGACAAGCAGTACATGAATTACAGCGGATACCCGGGCGGCGACAAATACGAGTCGCCCGAGGAGGTCCGGGCAAGCGGTCCGGAGAAAATTATTGAGCGCGCCGTTCAGGGCATGCTCCCGAACGGCCCCCTGGGGCGCGATATGTTCAAGAAGCTGAAGGTGTACGCTTCGTCCGACCATCCCCACGACGCCCAGCAGCCGGAGCCGCTGCACACGGCATAGCTCGCCGCCGCAGATCTCGCCGACGCCGCCTTTCGAAGAATTGAGTATCGCCATGCCTAAGATCACCCAATACCAGGCCATTGGCCGCCGCAAGACCTCCACTGCCCGCGTGTACCTCCGCCCGGGCGACGGGTCCGGCTTCGTCATAAACGGCCGGGACGCCGAGGAGTATTTCCCCAATCCGTGGCGTCGCCGCACGCTTGACCAGCCGTTCGACGTGACCGACACGCTCGGTCAGTTCAACGTGAAGGTGAACGCCTCGGGCGGTGGCCTTACCGGACAGGCCGAGGCCATCCGGCTCGGCATTGCACGGGCCCTGGTGGAGTACGACGAAGAGCTGCGCGGCCCCCTCCGCGATGCCGGCTACCTGACGCGCGACGACCGCATGAAGGAGCGCAAGAAGTACGGTCAGCCCGGCGCCCGCAAGAAAGGTCAGTACAGCAAGCGTTAGTCAGTGGCGGGAGGCAACGTTCGTGTTGCGGGTGGGGGCGACGGCCCATTCGACGCTCGGCGTGCGATCTCCCACTGCACCAATCAACCATACGGCCCGATGCGACAGTGGGTTGACCGGGGAACGTGCCGGTTTCGCTGCGCAGGTGACGGTCGTAGTAGCCTAAACCCAACACCCATTCAGCTTCCACTTTTTTATGGCCGACGAGACATCTACGCAGAATCCCGACGAGCACACGGAGTCCGCTTCCGATCCGGACGCGACTTCGGACGATTCTTCCCCCGAGGCCGCCGACGAGGCGGACGCCACGTCGGAGGCCCCCGCGCCCCCGACGGACCAAGACTCCTCCCCTGACGAGGCCAACGAGTCAGGCGATGAAGAGGGCGAGGCGTCCCACCGCGCCACCATCGAGGAGCTGATGAAGGCCGGGGCCCACTTTGGGCACCTCACCAGCCGGTGGAATCCGCGCATGGAGAAATACATCTTCATGGAGCGGAACAACATCCACATCATCGACCTGATGCAGACGCAGGTCCTCCTCGACGAGGCGGCCGAGGCGGCCAAGCGCTTTGCCCGGCGCGGCAAGAAAATCCTCTTTGCGGGGACCAAAAAGCAGGCGCAGGACATCGTCCGCGAGCACGCGGAGGACTGCGGCATGCCGCACATGGTCGACCGTTGGCTCGGCGGAACGATGACCAACTTCCAGACCATCCGGAAGTCGATCCGCCGAATGGAAGAGATTGAGCGCATGGAGCGGGACGGGACGCTCGACAAGCTCAAGAAGAAGGAGAAGCTGATGCGGATGCGCGAGCACGAGAAGCTCGAGAACACGCTCGGCGGCATCCGCAACATGGCCAACCTGCCCGGCGCCATCTTCATCGTCGACGTGAAGCGGGAGGAGATTGCCGTGAGCGAGGCGAACAATCTGGGCATTCCCATCATCGCGATGGTCGACACCAACGGCAATCCCAAGGAGGTCGACTATCCCGTGCCGGTCAACGACGATGCGCTCAGCTCCATCGAGCTGGTCACGTCCACCGTCACGGAGGCCATCAAAGAGGGCCTGCACGAGCGCAAGATGGAGCAGGAGGCCAATAAGAAGGCGGCCGCGTAGCCGCTCTGGCCCTGCTCCCCGTTCCGCACATTTCTGACCCGACGACTTTTTGCCGACCAATATGAGCATTTCCGCCAAACAAGTGAAGGAGTTGCGCGACGCCACCGGCGTCGGCATGATGGACTGTAAGGAGGCCCTACAGGAGGCCGACGGGGACTTCGACGAGGCCGTAAGCATCCTTCGCAAGAAGGGCCAGGAGGTCGCCTCGGACCGCTCCGCCAAAGAAGCCGACGAGGGCCTGATCGTGACGGCCGTGGCCGACGACGGACGCTCGGGCGCCATCGTAGAGGTCAACTGCGAGACGGACTTCGTGGCCCGCAACGACGAGTTTCAGGCGTTCGCGGACCGCGTGGCCGAGCGCGTGCTCGACGCCGCGCCGGAGGACCTCGACGATCTAAAAACACTCTCCTACGAGGACCACGCCACGATCCAGGACGAACTCGTGGCCCTGACCGGAAAGATTGGCGAGAAGCTGGCCATCCGCCGCTTCGACCTCCTGAACAGCGACGACGGGGAGATTATCTCCTACATCCACCCGGGCTCGAAGCTGGGCGTGCTGGTGGATGTTGTCGGTGAAGGAGACGTGGCGGACACCGGGCGGGACGTGGCCATGCAGGTGGCGGCCCTCGACCCCATCGCCGTGACGCGCGAGGAGGTCCCCGAGGACGTCATCGAGGAGGAGAAAGACGTGGCGCGCGAGTCGGCCATCAACGAGGGCAAGCCCGAGCACGTGATCGACCAGATCGTGGAAGGGAAGCTCGACCGCTTCTTCGAGGACCACGTGCTCCTCGAGCAGGCCTTCGTGAAAGACTCCTCGGTGTCCGTCCAGGAAATGCTCGACGACGCCGGCCTGTCGGTCACCCGCTTCGTGCGCTACGCCCTCGGCAACTAGTCGCCGAGCCTTCAGCCCGGACGACGGCCGGCCGGGCCCGAATGCCTCGCCTACGGGTCCGGCTCGGCCCCGAGCCCCCACTCCCTTGCACCTCGCCCTCCACCTCCAATGAGCGCTCCTGCCGCTTCGCCCTCAGACCTGCGCTACACACGCGTCCTTCTGAAGCTGAGCGGAGAGGCCTTGTTGGGCGGAAATCGAGACTTCGGGATCGACGAGGCCGTGCTGCGGATGTACGCCGACGAGGTGCGTGCCGCCGTCGACCGCGGCGCCGAGGTCGCCATCGTCATCGGGGGCGGCAACATCTTCCGCGGCGTGGAGAGCGCCATGAAGGGCATGACCCGGGCGCACGCCGACTACATGGGCATGCTGGCCACCATGATCAACGGAATGGCCCTGCAGGACGCCCTTGAACAGGTCGACCTCGTCACACGCCTGCAGTCGAGCATCAAGATGGAGGAGATTGCCGAGCCCTTTATCCGCCGGCGCGCCATTCGCCACCTCGAAAAGGGGCGCGTGGTCATCTTCGGATCCGGCACCGGCAACCCCTACTTCACCACCGATACCGCCGCCGCCCTCCGCGGCCTGGAGATCGACGCCGACGTCATCCTCAAGGGCACGCGTGTCGACGGCGTCTTCACGGCCGACCCCGAAGAGGACGACTCCGCCGAGCTGTTCCGCCGCATCCACGGACAGGAAGTGATCCAGCGCAACCTGCGCGTAATGGACATGACCGCCCTCACGCTCTGTCAGGAGTCGCAGATGCCGATTATCGTGTTCAACATGGCCGAGTCCGGCAATCTTGTGCGGCTGCTGGAGGGAGAAACTGTGGGCACCCGTGTGCATTGGGATGAAGCGGATGTCTCGGCGGAGCGCGTGCCGGCGTAGCCTGTTCGCGCCGAGGGCCGCTCCGCGCCGTGTCTTTTCGTCTCACCGACTGCCCCGTCCTATGCCCGACGACCCGATACAGGACCTGCTGGACGACGCCGACGAGCGAATGGAGGAGACCGTCTCGTTCCTCCGCTCCGAGCTTAAAACGATTCGCGCCGGGCGCGCGTCTCCGTCCATGCTCGACAACGTGACGGTCGACTACTACGGATCGCAGACGCCCCTCAACCAGGTGGCCAGCGTGAGCGCCCCGCAGGCCGACCTCCTCGTCGTGCAGCCCTTCGACACGAACGCGCTGCAGGACATCGAAAAGGGCATCATGAAGGCCGATCTGGGCCTCAACCCGAACAACGACGGGGAGAAGATCCGCATTCCGGTCCCCCCGCTCTCCGAAGAGCGCCGCAAGGAGCTCGCCGAAACCGCCCGGGAACGAGCCGAGGACGCCAAGATCTCAGTGCGCAACATCCGCCGCGATGTCAAGAACGAGATCCAGCGCGTCGTCGACGCGGAAAACCTGTCCGAAGACGTCCGCTACGGCGCCGAGGAGGACCTGCAGCAGATTACCGACCGCCATACCGACGCCATCGACTCCCTCCTCGAGAAAAAGAAGGCGCGCATCATGGACGTGTAGCAACTTTGGAGTTGGGATTGTGGATTTTGGAATGACTGCCGAACATGCCTGACGGGGGCGCTTTTCAGTCCCGAATTTTAAGGTCCGCATTCCACATTCGAACGCCGGAGGGGTGACCGAGTGGTCGAAGGTGCTCGCCTGGAAAGCGAGTGTGCCGTTCTACGGTACCGAGGGTTCGAATCCCTCCCCCTCCGCTGATCCCGATCCCGTTCCCGCCGCCCCGGGCTCGGAATGTGCGGCCCCGCGTGTTTTGCCGGCACGATCCCCTCCTTCGCTCTCCCCGCTTCTCCCTTTCGTCTCCTATGATTCGCAGCATGACGGGCTTTGGGCGGGGCCACGCGCGCGGCGATGCCGGTACGGCAACCGTCGAACTCCGCTCGACCAACAAGCGGCACCTCAACGTCTATGTGCACCTGCCCGACCCGATGGGGGAAGCCGAGGCGGAGGTGCGCTCCCGCGTGCAGGACGCCGTCGAGCGAGGCCAGATCGACGTGGAAATCGACGTGGACCCGGCCGATGCCGACGAGGCCCCCGCAGCCATCGACTCGGACGCCGCCATGCGCCTCAAGCAGCGGCTGGAGCGCCTGAGCGCCGCCGCCCAGATTAAGCAGCCGGTGCGCCTCGACCATCTTCTGGAGTTCGACGAGATCTTTGCGGCGGAAGAGGAGCGCGAGGCCGCCCAAATTCAGCGGGCGTGGCCCCTCGTGCTGGAGGCCCTCGACGCCGCCATCAGCGCCTTTCAGGAGATGCGTGCGGAGGAGGGCGCGGCCCTGCACGACGACCTCGCCGCCCGGGTCGACGCCCTCGAGGCGCACCTGGACGCCATCGAGGCGCGGGCCCCCGACCGGGTTGACGAACGGCAGACCCGCCTCCGCGAGCGCCTGGCCGAACTGATGGACGACGACCGCATCGACCCCGATCGACTCGAAACCGAGGTGGCCCTGCTGGCCGACAAGCTCGACGTGACCGAGGAGTGCGTGCGCCTGCATTCCCACCTCACCATGTTTCGGGAGGCCCTTGCCAGCGACGAACCGTCCGGGCGGAAGCTCAAATTTGTCACCCAGGAGATCCACCGCGAGACGAACACGATCGGCGCCAAGGCCGACGACGAGACGATCTCGCGCCACGCCGTACAGATGAAGGAGGAGATCGAAAAGATTAAGGAGCAAATCCGCAACGTCGAATAGCACCCGCGTTGAACGTTCGCAGGTTGGATGTTGAAGGTTCGCGGAGCCAACAGATTGAGACCCGCCCTCAACCTTCCAACGTTCAACCTTCAACCCGACCGCCATGCCCCAGCCTCGCATTATCGTCCTCACCGCCCCCAGCGGCGCCGGCAAAACCACCATTGCCCACCGCGTGCTGGACGCCATGCCGGAGATGAGCTTCTCGGTCTCGGCCACCACACGCCCCGCCCGCCCCGACGAAACGGACGGCGAGGACTACCACTTCCTCTCCACCGAAGAGTTTGAAGCCCGCATCGAAAGCGGAGACCTGCTGGAGTACGAGGAGGTGTACCCGGGCCGGTTCTACGGCACGCTCCGATCCGAGATCGAGGCGAAGGCCGAGCACGGCCCCATCCTGCTCGACATCGACGTAAACGGCGCCCTGAACGTGAAACGCGCCTTCGGGGACGACGCCCTCGCCCTGTTCATCGCCCCCCCATCGCGCGAGGAGTTGCGCCGTCGCCTCCGCAAGCGCGGCACCGAAGACGCCGACGCCCTGCGCGCCCGCCTCGACCGCGCCGACCGCGAACTAGAACAGGCCGACGCGTTCGACGGGGTCGTCGTGAACGACGACCTCGACACCGCCGTCGAGGAAACCTTGACCCGGATTCGCCAGTTTCTTCGGTCGTGACAGACGTTTCTTTTCCCGCGTAGATTTTGATTCCTGATTATGGCCATTGAAACGCTCGACGTCGACGAGCTCGCCGAGAAGACCGGCAACCTGTACGAGACGGTTGCCATCCTCTCGAAGCGCTCGCGACAGGTCGCCTCCGACATGCGCTCCGAGCTTGAGGAGAAGCTGTCCTACTTCGAGGGCTTCGGGCCCGAGATGGAGGACGTGCGCATGAAGGAGGAGCAGGAGAAGGTCTCCCTCGAGTACGAGCGAAAACCCGAACCGACGGAGATCGCCATCGAGGACTTCCGCGAGGACAAGCTCTACTACCGACGCCCGGACGAGTAACACTGCACGGCGATCGGACGCCTCCGCGCGCCGTCGCCTCGAATCCGGCCGGCGATCCCTGGTCCGCTCCCACTCGTGGGGAAGACTGCGTTCGCCGACCGGATTTTTTGTTTCTGTCCCCGACTGCACGAGCCGATGCGTGCCGCGTCTCCCCCCGATCTCTCCGGTCGCCACCTTCTCCTCGGCGTCACGGGCAGCATCGCCGCGTACAAGGCCGCCCCGTTGGTCCGCCTGTTCCGAACCGCCGGGGCCGAGGTGCGCGTCCTCATGACGCCGGACGCCGAACGGTTCGTCTCGCCCCTCACGCTCGGCACCCTCTCGGAGCACGAGGTGCTCACGAAGATTTTTCCGGAGAACGAGGACGGGGCGTGGACCAAACACGTCACGCTGGGCGAGTGGGCCGATCTCTTCGTGGTGGCCCCCGCTACGGCGCAGACCATCGCCAAGCTGGCGCACGGCTTCTGCGACTCAATGCTCACGGCCACGGCCCTCTCCGCCCGCTGTCCGCTGCTGGTGTGCCCGGCCATGGACCGCGAGATGTACCGCCACCGCACCACGCAGGACAACCTGAAGCGCCTGCGCGAGATTGGCTACGACGTGCTGCCCGCCGCCCACGGCGAGCTGGCCAGTGGCCTGGAGGGACAGGGCCGCCTGCCCGAGCCGGAGACCATTCGCGACCGCGCAGCGACGATGCTTGCCGACCGGACGGCCCCCGAAGAGGCGGAACCCTCCCCCCGCTCGCTCGCCGGTACGCACGTGCTGGTGACGGCCGGACCCACGCAGGAGCCCTTCGACCCCGTCCGCGTCCTCACCAACCGGTCCACCGGCACCATGGGCTACGCCCTCGCCGCGGCGGCCGCCCGGCGCGGCGCCGAGGTGACGCTCGTGACCGGCCCCACGGCGCTGGAGCCCCCTGCCGGCGTGGACGACGTGGTGCGCGTGGAGACCGCCGAGGAGATGCACGAGGCCGTACAGGCGCGGCGCGACACCGTCGGCCTCGTGCTCATGGCCGCCGCCGTGGCCGACTACACGCCCGCCGAGCCGTCCGACTCAAAACGAAAGAAGGACGCGGGCGACCTCACGCTCCGCCTCCGCCGCACCCCCGACATCCTGAAAACCCTCGGCGAACACAAGCACGACGCCCAGACGCTCGTGGGCTTCGCCCTGGAGACCGACGACGGCCCCGACAACGCCCGCCGCAAGCTGTCGGACAAAAACCTCGACTGGATCGTACTGAACAACCCGACGGAGGAGGGGGCCGGCTTTGGCCCCTCTACCAATCGCGTGACGCTGATTGGGCGCGACGGCACGGAAGAAGCCCTTCCCCTGATGTCGAAAACCGCCCTGGCCGACGCCCTCCTCGACCGCGTCACGCCCCCCTCGGCCGCCGTTTCTTCCCCGTAGCCGCCCGCCCCACCATGCGTGGCCTTCTGCACGACCTCCGGAGCATTCTCGAACACGAGCAGGCCGTGTACGACGACCTGCTTCCGCTCGATGCCGACACGACCCATTCTTCTGCATCCTCCCCTTCCGACGACGC
>NCRB01000076.1 GCA_002894665.1 Salinivenus iranica | reverse complement strand
GAGCGACCGAGTGCTCTCCGGGGTGCGCTCGAAGCGACCTGCCTCAGGGATTTTGAGTTCGCTCCCCCCTGTAAAAACAAAGTTGACGGTGTACTGAGTGTGGGCGGGGGTGGACCTGTAACAATCCGTGAGCGTTCAGGGTATATTAAACTCACGTTCACAGGCAGATCCGCAACGCGTCCCCGTCATGTCTATCTGGTCCCGATTCAAACGTGCCCTCAAGTCCCTCTTCGGAGGGGCCGTCTCTGCGATGGAGGACCCGCGGAAAATTCTGGAGCAAAACATCCGGGAGCTAAACGATCAGGTCCCGGAGATGAACGAGAACATCGCCACGGTGAAGGCGAACATGATCATGCTCCAGAAGGAAGTCAGCAAGTCGCAGGACCGGGTCGAGCAGCTCACCAACCGCATCCGCACCGCGATTCAGTCCGACCGCGACGACATTGCCAAGAAGTATGCGATGCGGCTGGAGGACGAAAAAGAAAGCCTGGAGCGCACGAAGGAGCAGCTGCAACACGCCGAGCGTGCCTACGAGAAGGCCCTGAAAGTGAAGAAGGCCTTCATGCGCGAAAAGGAGCGCAAGATTCAGGAGGCGAAGGACGCCCTCCGGCAGCACGAGCGGGCGCAGTGGCAGGCCGAGATTGCCGATACGATGGAGCAGTTTGAGGTGGCGGGGCTCGATCAGACCCACGACGAGATGATCAATCGCCTCAACGAGGAAACGGCCAAGAGCGAGGCCCGCATGGAGCTGGCGCTGGACTCGGTCGATACCGAGGCGCTCCAGATCGAGGAGGACGCCGAGGAGCTCCGGGCGGAAGAGCTGGTGAACCAGTTCAAGGCCGACATGGGACTGTCGGACGGCACCGCGGACGCGTCGGCTGCGGGCGAAGAGCAGCTTGAGATTCCCGAAGAACAGGAGCGCGAGGAGCCGTCGAAGACCATCGGCAAGCAGCGCACCCAGTCCGACTGAGAGCTATGGGGGCTCCGGTGGGGAGGCGGGAAAGGGCCGCGCGTTCGCTCTCGTCCCCGTTTCGCTTCCTCACACCCCCAACCTCCAATCCCCAATTCGCGATGACCGACGAGGAGTTCGAGCGGATCAAGGCGGCGGAGAAGGACCACCTGCGGGCCAAGCAGCGGTTCCAGGAAACGATGGAGGCCCTGAAACGGCAGAACAAGGTGCAGTCGACGGTGCGCCAGATGCGGACGGCCGCAAACCGGCTCCTCCGCGACAACGAGGACCTAGTGACGCGTCTTCGCTCCTGGACGGCCCGCCAGGCCGCCCGGCTGGAGGGCACGCTGGCGCCGGAGTCGGCGACGGGCGACGACCTGGCGGAGGCCGAAGAAGAACTCCGCGAGGCGCGCGCCGCCGAACTCGTGCGGCAGTACAAGGCGGCCTCGGCCGAACGGCAGCGGTCCGAGGGCGAAGAGACGAAACGCACGACGGATCCGGATGCCGCCGCCGCCGAGCCGCTGCCGGACAAAACCATCGGACGCATGCGGGAGCGCCCCTCCGATTCCAAGGCCTAAGCGGTCCGCAACACCGTAGCACGTAGGCTCCCACAACTGCCCACCGGCATGACCGACGACGTCAACTACACGAAGGAAGCCTTTCTGAACACCTGGAATCTGGTGTTTTTGCTCGTGGCGGCGGTGACGATCGCGGGGCTGGGGCTCGTCGGCGTCGTCCCCGGATGGATGCTCAACCTCACCGTGCTGTTGAGCGCAGGGGGGGAGCTGCTCTACCTGGGCGTGATGCCGCGCACCCAGCGATTCCAGCGACACGTGCGGTCTCAGAAGATCGCCGAGCGCAACCGGGCCCCGTCGCAGCGAGAGATTTTTAGCCAGTTGCGGAACCGGAGCCAGCGACGCTACGCCAAGCTCCGAAAGCTGAAGGATCAGATCCGGGAGAACTACCAGCGACTCAGCTACGCCTCGCAGGGCATTCTCAATAACCACCTGAAAAAGATCGACGGGCTCCTGGAGTCGTACCTGGATCTGCTGCACCAGCGCGAACGGTATCGTGATTTTGTCGACAGTGCCACGAAGAGCAGCATTCTGCAGTCCATCGAGGCACTGAAGAACGATATGAGGGACGATGCCGAGCGTGTGCGCTCGGTGAAGCAGCGGCGGCTGAAGGTGCTGGAGCAGCGACTGGCGCGCTTCCACAAGGCCCACGAGAATCTGGAAATCATCGGGGCGCAGCTGGGCACGATCGAGGACGTGGTGAAGTACATTCACGAGCAGTCCTGGACGCTGCAGGACCCGAAGGAGGTGACCATGCAGCTCGATGCGCTGCTGGAGGAGGTGGAGGCCACGCAGAGCTCCATCCGGGAGATTGAGGATGTGTTCAGCTCGCCCGCGGAGTACATCGACGAGGACCTCGACGATCTGGAGGCCCTGGACGCCGAGCTGGAGTCCGTGGTGGGGCGGGATTTGGACGGGGCGCTGGATCTGCCGGCGGACGAGGAGGCCGTCGGGGACGAAGAGGGCCGGTCGTCCAAGCAGTCGCGCGTGCGAGAGTAGCTACTCGGAGCCGCCGTGTGCCCCCGGAGGCGCCCCGCGCCGCCCGTACGCCAGGATGAGCTTGAGGTGGGCGACGGTGGGGGCCACGAGGCCCAGCGAGTCGAGTCGCTCCATCGGGGTTTCGGGGAGCTTCGGGGGGCTAATGCGGCCCATCCACAGCTCCATCTTATCCCCCAGGGCGTGCGGCCCGGGAAATTGTCCTTCCGGGAGGTGGGTCGTGTAGAACTCGCGCTTCTTGTGTAGCCGCTCGTGCACCTCTTCGGCCATCTGTGAGAGCTCGGGCCGCTCCTCCTCAATCATCGCCTTGCCCAACAGGTAGTCGCGGTAGGTGAACGGCAGGTCGAGCAGGGTCTGCACCACGACGGGCCGGGGCGTAGGCTCGTCTTCGAGGCCCACCGCCGCCGCACGGGCCGTGGCGACGGCCACGAGGCAGAGCGTTTCCTCGGCCACAACCTCCGCGTCGGCACCCTCCATGTCCCCAATGCTGTCGAGCACCGCGTGGGTGAGGTCCTGCACGAGGCCCAGTGTCCCGACCGTGGCGAACGAGGTCAGGCCCGCCACCCGGTCGAGCGCGTCGGCGGAAGCATCGGAGGAGCTCATGCGGAGTGAAGACCTGAGGCAAAAAGAAGTGGGCGTGGGGCGGGCGCGTCAGTTTTTCGACGGCTCCTCGATCGACGGCTCGTCGACGGAGAGCTCGCTCTTCCAGTTGCCACTCTGCCCGCCCGTTTTGGCCCGCAGGTGGACGTCGCCGATCCGAATGTCTTTCGTGACCGACTTACACATGTCGTAGATTGTGAGGGCGGCGACCGACACGGCGGTCAGCGCCTCCATCTCCACGCCCGTGACGCCGAAGGACTTCGTGAAGGCTCGAATGTCGATGGCCTTCTTGGCTTCGTTGAAGGTGAAGTCGACCTCCACCCCGTTGATTGTCGCATCGTGACAGAGGGGAATGAGACTGCTCGTCTCTTTTGCTCCCATGATGCCGGCGATCTGGGCGGTGGTCAGGACGTCGCCCTTGCTGATGTCGTGGTTTTTGACCCGACGGAAGGCCTCGTCGCCCAGGTGCACTCGACCAGCGGCCACGGCCGTACGCGCCGAGTCCGGTTGCTGAGACACATCGGTCATCCGGGCACCGCCGTTGGGGTCCACCGAAGAGTAGGAGGAGTCAGCCATGGGGAAAGAAGGCAAGCGGGAGAAAGCGTTGCTGGGACGTAGGCACGGGGGGTGTCTGGTCGTGTCCCAGGACCCGGACCGACCGGTTGGTGGAATTGAGCGGGGGCGGATTGGTTTCGTTTCCGGCCCGTATCCGGTCTACAATCACAAGAAGATCGCCCACGAGAGAGCAGACGGCCGATGGGGCGTTGAGTCCGTGTCCCGATCCGTGAAAAGGACATCAAACCATTGACAGCCCCCCTCTGATAGGGTACAGTTGATCTGCGGGAAGGTCCAAACGACGAGGCGCTGGAACTCACCCACAGGCCTATCGTCAAGTATATTCCTGCGCACAGGCGGCCCTCGCCGCCCGTGCGAGCAACGCCTACGATTCCTCGGTAGCTCAACGGTAGAGCATGCGGCTGTTAACCGCAGGGCTGCTGGTTCGAATCCAGCCCGGGGAGCCCCCCGCCCCAATCGGAGCAATCCGGTTGGGGCTTTTTCTTTAGCGGCGCCCCACAACGGGGGCGCGCTGCAGGTCGTCATCAATCTACGCGGTGGATCGAACCATGAGGTCGTTCTTGTTCGACGGTGCGGGACGAGGGACATTGTACCGGTGGGTGCTGGTGATCGGCCTCGCCGTGGCGATGGGGGCGTGTGGCGGAGAGGACGCACCGCAGCCGGACGCGCCGGGAGCCGGTCCGGAGACAATGGCCGACTCCCTGACGATCGATCACGTACTACGGACCGACGACCGGTTCTCCACGCTTGTGGCCGCGCTGGATTCCACCGGGCTCGACTCGACGCTCCGGGGCCGCGGGCCGTACACCCTGTTTGCCCCGCCCAACTCGGCCTTCGAGGCCCTCCCGCCGGGCACGGTCGCCACGCTTCTCAACGAGCGCCCCGACCGCCTCCGGATGCTTCTCCGGCAGCACATTGTGCCGCAGCGGGCGCCCGTGGCCGGTCGGTCGGGCGGCTGGGCGCTGCCGACCCTCACCGCAGACTCGCTCCGCCTCGTCGTTACGGACACCACCGTGACGGTGCGGAACGCACGGGTGATCGATTACGACGTGGAGACCGCCAACGGGCTGATTCACGTCATTGATCGGGTGCTGCGCCCGGACGCCCCTAATACCAGCGACGAGAACTGACGGCAGGGCGCCCGCGGGTGGGGCCGTAACGATTCGCCAATATCGCGGCCCGCCCCGAACCACCACCGGGCGGGGGATTTACAGGGGACGAACACTCTTCTCATCGATGACGCCCGTCTCCATGGCCTCGTCCAGCAACTCCTCCGTATACGTTCTCATTGGCGCCACCGGCGGCATCGGCTCCGCCGTGGCCCACCGCCTGGCCGACAATGGCGCCCACCTCGTGCTTGGCGCCCGCACCGAGGCCGACGTGCACGCCCTCGCCGACGACACCGGCGGCGAGGCGGTGCCCCTCGACGCCACCGAGTTCGACGCGGTGCAGGACATCGTGAGTCACGCCGTCGACACGTACGGGCGGCTCGACGGCATCGCCAACTTCGCGGGTTCGATTTTGCTGAAGCCGGCGCACCTGACGAGCGTCGACGAGTATCGGGAGCAGGTGCGGCTGAACCTCGATACGGCCTTCAATACGGTGAAGGCGGCGAGTCGGCCCCTCATGCGCAACGGCGGCTCCATCGTGCTCATGACGTCCGCCGTGGCACGCACCGGGCTCAAGAACCACGAGGCCATTGCCGCGGCGAAGAGCGGTGTGACGGGCTTGGTCCGGGCGGCCGCGGCCACGTACGCCAACCGCGGGGTGCGCGTGAATGCCGTCGCACCGGGCCTGGTGGGCGGAGAGGGCGAGTTCAAGAGCAAAATGTCGGCGCAGATCCTGAGCTCCGAGGCCGGGCGCAAGCAGTCCGAGCAGATGCATGCCCTCGGTCGTGTGGGGACGCCGGAAGATGTGGCCCCCGCCGTCACGTGGCTGCTCGACCCGGAAACCGACTGGGTAACCGGCCAAGTCATTGGCGTGGACGGCGGCCTCGGGACGGTGCGCACCGGGTAAGGGGCGGTGCAAGACGACAGAACATAAGTCCCGAACGTCCCCATTGAGCCCGCCCTCCCGTGCGCACCCTCCTTCTTCTTCTCCGCGACCAGCTCAATCGCGACGCGGCCCTCCTGCGCGACGCCGATCCGGCCCACGATGTCGTGGCGATGACGGAGGCCGACAGGAGGCAGGGGCGGTTCCCGGAGCACAAGCAGCGCCTCGCCCTCGGATGGGCGGCGATGCGGCATCTGCGGGAGGACCTGCGCGAGGCGGGCTGGACGGTCCACTACCAGCCGATCGACGCGGCCGATGAGGAGGGCGTCCCCGGGTTTCTGCGGCGCCAGATCGAGGCGCATGCGCCCGAACGGGTCTGCGTCACGGAGCCGGGGCGCTACGAGCTGTTGCAGGAGATCGAGGCGGTGTGCGACGAGTTGGGCGTGGCCCTCCAGGTGCACGCGGACGATCACTTTCTCGCTACGCACCGTGACTTCGAGGCGTGGGCCGACGGGCGAAAAGAGCTCACGCTGGAGTATTTCTACCGCGAGCAGCGGCGGCGGTACGATGTGCTCGTCACCGACGAGGGCGATCCGGTGGGGGGCGAGTGGAACTTCGACGACGAAAATCGGGAGAGCTTTGGGGTGGAGGGGCCGGGCATGACTCCGGAGGGGCCGTCCTTTGAGCGCGACGCGATTACGGAGGAGGTCCTCGATCTCGTCCGCTCCGACTTTGCGGAAGCGCCCGGGCACCTCTCCGCGTTTCGCTGGCCGGTGACGCCCGCGCAGGCCGAACAGGCCCTCGACGACTTTATTGAGCACCGCCTGCCGCAGTTCGGGACGTATCAGGACGCGATGTGGACCGGACGGCCCTTCCTCTACCACTCGCGCCTCTCCGCCGCCCTCAACCTGAAGCTTCTGGATCCGCTGACGGCCGTTCGCCGGGCCGAAGAGGCGTACCACGACGGCCACGCGCCCCTCAATGCCGTGGAGGGCTTTGTCCGTCAGATTCTGGGCTGGCGCGAGTTTGTGCGGGGCGTGTACTGGCTCTACGCCCCCGAGTACGCGGAGCGCAACGCCCTGGACGCGACTGAGGATCTGCCCGATTTTTACGGGTCGGGCGACACGGACATGCGCTGCCTGAGCGACTCCATCGGGCAGGTCCGCGAGCACGGGTACACGCACCACATTGCCCGCCTCATGGTGATCGGCCTCTTCGGGCTGCTCTACGGCGTCGATCCGCAGCAGATGAACGACTGGCACGAGGCGATGTATGTCGATGCCTGGGCGTGGGTGTCGACGCCCAACATGATCGGCATGGCGCTCTATGCCGATGGGGGCACGGTGGGGACCAAGCCCTACACTGCGTCCGGGAAGTACATCAATCGGATGAGCAACTACTGCACGCACTGCCGGTACGACCCGGATCAGGCCACGGGCGCCGACGCCTGTCCCTTCACGTCGCTCTACTGGAACTTCCTGGACCGGCACCAGGAGCAGCTTTCCGGCAACCGGCGCATGAACTTCCAGCTGGCCAACGTGCGGCGGAAGGACGATGACGAGCTGGAGGCCATCGCCGAGCGCGTGGCGGAGATTCGGTCGATGGTGGGGACTGCCGGCGGGGACGAGTGGACGGTTGAGGATTCGTAGATGGACGATTGGCAACCGGACGGAGGGAAGGGAGAAGGGGGACCGAGAGAAGATGGAGGATGAGCAGAAAATGATAGACGGACGAAATGCAGAATGAGACAGCGAGGAAATGAGACAATGAAACATGCCTCTCTCGTCTGGTACCGCCACAGCCTCCGCCTTCGCGATCATCCGGCCCTGGTCGACGCGGCCGAGCACGGCTCCGTCGTTCCGGTGTTTGTGTGGGCCCCGGACGAAGAGGGCCCCTGGTCCCCCGGCGGCGCGGCGCAGTGGTGGTTGCACCACGCCCTGCAAGACCTCGACGCCCGGCTGCGCGAGCGCGGGTCGCGGCTCATCGTGCGCACCGGCCCGACGGCCGAGGCCCTGCGCGACGTGGCGGAAACCACCGGGGCGACCCGCGTCGTGTGGAACCGACGCTACGAGCCGCCCCTGGCCCGGCGGGACGCAGAGGTGCAAAAGATCCTGGACGAGCAGGGGATCGAGACGCGGGTGTTCGAGAGCCAGATTCTACACGATCCCGAGGCCGTGGAAACCACGAGCGGCGGGCCGTACCACGTCTACACGCCGTTCTGGAAGAAGGTGCGGAAGGAAAATCTCCTGCGCACCGGCCCGCCGCTGGACCCCCCGGCCCTCGACGCCCCCGATGCGTGGCCGGCCTCCGATCCGATCGATGCCCTGAACCTGCTGCCCGAATCGCGGGGCGAATCGGACTGGGGTGGGGGGCTCCGCGACACGTGGACGCCGACAATCGAGGGGGCGCACGAGCGGCTCGACCATGCCGTGGAGCATGTCCTCGGAGACTACGAGATCACCCGCGACCGCCCGGACCAGGAGGGCACAACCCGGCTCTCGCCGTACCTCCATCACGGCCACTTGAGCCCGAATCAGGTGTGGCACCGCGTCGCCACCTGGGCCGACGACACGGGCCGCCACGACGAGGCCGAGCCCTTCCTGCGCGAGATCGTTTTCCGCGAGTTCTCTTACCACTGGCTCTACCACTATCCGGACACCCCGACCGAGACCTACCGCGACAAATTTCGCGACTTCCCCTGGCGGGACGACGCGGAGGCGCTCGCCCGGTGGAAGCGGGGGCAGACCGGCTACCCGATCGTTGACGCGGGCATGCGGCAGCTCTACGAGACCGGCTGGATGCACAACCGCGTCCGCATGATCGTGGCGTCGTTCCTCACAAAGGACCTGATGCTGCACTGGCGTCACGGCGCCGAGTGGTTCTGGGACACGCTTGTGGATGCCGACCTCGCCGACAACACCTTCAACTGGCAGTGGACCGCCGGGTGCGGGGCCGACGCGCAGCCGTTCTTCCGCATCTTCAACCCCGTCTCGCAGTCCGAGCGCCACGACCCGAACGGCGACTACATTCGCCGCTACGTGCCGGAGCTGTCCGATCTCCCCGACGACGCGCTCCACGCTCCCTGGGAGGAATCCGACGCCCGCCTTCGTGCGTTGGGCGTGACGCTGGGGGACACGTATCCCCGCCCGATCGTCGACCACGCCGAGGCGCGGGAGGACGCCCTGGCCGCCTACGAACAGGTGAAATAACCCCCCGGCCGGCGCGCACTCGTCCTTCAGGGGCCATTCCGTTCTCGTCTGTCCTCTCGATAGCCGCCCTGCTCTGGTGAAGACCCTCGAATTCAGCACCATTCTCGACGCCTCCCCCGAGGCGGTGTTCGCCTGGCATGCCCGGCCCGGCGCCTTCCAGCGGCTCACGCCGCCGTGGGCGCCCATTCGCCTCGAACAGTTTGAGGGCATCCGCGAGGGGAATCGGGCGGTGCTGCGCATTGGGCCGGGGCCGCTGGCCCTGCGGTGGGTGGCCGAGCACTACGACGTCGTGGAAGGACGGCAGTTTTGCGACCGGCAGGTGGAGGGCCCGTTTGCGCACTGGGAGCACACCCACCGCTTTGAGCCCACCGACGACGGGGGCTGCCGACTGGTGGATCGCATCGAGTACGAACCGCCCGCCGGCGGGCTCGGGGCCGCCGCGGCCCCGTACCTGCTGGAGCCGGAACTGCGTCGCCAGTTCGCTTACCGCCACCGCGTCACGCGCCGCGACCTCGTCCTGCACGAGCAGTACAACGCGGACGAGCACCCGCTCACCGTGGCCGTGAGTGGGGCGTCCGGGCTCGTCGGATCGCAGCTCGTGCCGTTCTTGCAGACCGGCGGCCACACGGTGCGCCGACTCGTCCGCTCCCGGCCCGTGGGAGAGGGGGACATCCTGTGGGACCCGAAGGCCGGAGAGGTTGAGGCGGCCAAGCTGGAGGCCGTGGACGCCGTGATTCACCTAGCGGCCGAGAGCGTCTTCGGCCTTTGGACCCCGGCAAAAAAACAGCGCATCTATTCCAGTCGGGCCGACGGCACGCGCCTGCTTGCCGAGGCGCTCGCGGACCTCGACGATCCGCCGGCGGCGTTCGTGTCGGCCTCGGCGGTCGGGTACTACGGAAACCACGGCACCGACATCATCACGGAGAAGGATGAGCCCCGGAAGGCGGGCTTCCTGAGCGAGGTTTGCGAGGCGTGGGAGGCGGCGACCACGCCTGCCGCCGCGGCGGGCATCCGCACGGTGCAGGCCCGCATCGGGGTGGTCCTGTCCCCGGCCGGCGGGGCGCTGCGCCTCATGCTTCCCGCGTTCTGGCTCGGCCTCGGGGGACGCATCGGGGCGTCCGATCAGTATTTCCCGTGGGTCTCGCTCGACGACGTCATCGGCGGTCTCTACCACGCCCTGTGGGCAGACGATCTCGCGGGCCCAGTCAACCTAACGGCCCCGCACCCGGCCCGCATGGCCGACTATGCCCGCACGCTGGGGCGGGTCCTGAATCGCCCCGCGGTGCTCAGCGTCCCCGAATCGTTGATCCGCTCGGTGGCCGGGGAGGTGGCCGACGAGATGCTGCTGAAGAGTGCCCGCGTGGTGCCGCAGCGACTGCAGGAGAGCGGGTACCCCGTGGGCTACGGGCAGCTGGAGGACGCCCTTCGTCACGTGCTTGGGCGGGAGGAAGCGTCGGAGGCGCCGCTCCTCGTGCCGTAGCGGCGGGGAGCGGGCGGCGGACGGCCGGGGACGAACATGAGCGGGCGTCCGACCTTTGAGGCCATACGCGTTTTGTCCCGATCCGAAGCCCCGTCGTTCGATGGATGATCCAGATGTTCTGATCGTTGGCGCCGGCCTGGCTGGCTTGACCTGCGCGCGCCGGCTGCACCACCGAGGCCTCACGGTTCAGGTGCTGGAAGCGTCCGACCGCGTCGGCGGCCGCGTGCGGACCGAGACGGTCAATGGCTTTCGCCTGGATCGCGGCTTCCAGGTGCTCCTGACGGCGTACCCCGAGCTGCGCCGCGAGCTCGACTACGAGGCTCTCGACCTGCACACCTTCACCAGCGGTGCGCTCGTGCGCTACAACGGCGGCTTTCACCGGGTGGTCGATCCGTTCCGGCACCCGCTCGACGCGCCGGGCACGCTCGTCGGCCCCATCGGCACGCTGGCGGACAAGGCCCGCGTGGCGCAGGCATGGTACGACCTCACAAAGGCGTCAATTCCGGAGCTGATGGCCCGGGAGGAGCGGACGACGCACGAGGTGTTGCGGACCCGCTGGGGATTTTCCGACGCCATGGTCAATCGGTTTTTCCGCCCGTTCCTCGGTGGCATCTTTCTCGACCGCTCCCTCTCCGCCTCGAGCCGCATGTTCGAGTTCGTGTTTAAGATGTTTGCGGAGGGGCGGACCGCGCTTCCGGCGGGCGGAATCGATCGGATCCCCAAGCAGATGCGTGCGCGTCTCCCGGACGAGGCGGTGCGACTGAATGCGCCCGTCGAACGGGTGGACGAGCAGACGGTCGTCCTGGAGGGCGGGGAGGCGGTGTCGGCGCCGTACGTGGTTGTGGCCACCGATGCCCCCGCCGCGGATCGACTCGTCGGCGGCGTGTCGCCAACGGCGGGCCGATCCACCACCTGTCTCTATTACGCCGCCCCCCGCTCGCCCCTCGACGACCCCATCCTCGTGCTGAATGGGGACGGGGTGGGCCCCATCAACAACCTCGCCGTGCCCTCGGATGTCGCGCCGGGGTATGCGCCGGACGGCCGGGCGCTTGTGTCGGTGACGGTCGTGGAGGATGCGCCGGAGGACGAGGCGACCCTGGAGCGCAGCGTGCGGGAGCAGTTGATCGACTGGTTTGGCCTGGCGGCGGGCGGGTGGACGCACCTGCGGAGCGTAGAAGTGCCGTACGCCCTCCCCGACCAGGCGCCGCCCTTTCTGTCGCCGCCGGAACGAGAGGTGCGCCGCCGTCCGGGCCGCTACGTCTGCGGAGACCACACCCGCACGGCGTCGCTCAACGGGGCCGTCGCCTCGGGCCGGGCGGCCGCACGGGCCGTCTGGGAGGATCATTTCCCGTAGGCGAGGGCGCGCCCCGGCTCACGAGTCGACCCCGATCCTCCATCGGACCCTAAACGCAGATGCTGTTGCTGGCGCACACGGCGGTCACGCTGACGATGTTTGGGGTGATCCTGGTGGTGCAGCTCGTGCATTACCCGCTCTTTCGCCACGTCGGCCCGGCGGAATACACGACGTACCAGGCCGAGCACATGCGCCGCATCACCTGGATCGTGGCGCCGGCCATGACGGTGGAACTCGGCACGGCCCTCTGGCTCGTTGCGGCACCCCCCGCCGGCCTTCCGGCGTGGATGGGGTGGACGGGCCTGGCGCTGGTCGTGCTGATCTGGGGCACCACGGGTTGGGTTCACGTGCCGCTCCACGCCCGCCTCACCGACGGCTTCGACGCGGGGGTGCACCGCCGGCTCGTCCGGACCAACTGGGTGCGCACCGTCGCCTGGGGCGGCCGCGCCGCGCTCGTGCTGTGGATGGTGGCGACGGCGTAGGCCCGGGAAGGCGCGCTCGGAATGTACCGGAGAGGCAACAACTGCGTCGGCATGGGGCACGCGTTCGGCGGCCCAGCGTTGGACGCCATCCACAATTCTTTCTCCGAGTCCCATTTCTGCCATGAAAGCCACTTTTGAAGACACCGTCCTTGCCGAGAGCGACGATACGGTTGTCGTAGAGGGCAACCACTACTTCCCGCCGGGGGCCGTCCACGACGAGTATCTGGAGCCGAGCGACCATCGCACGACCTGCCCGTGGAAGGGCGAAGCCTCCTACTACGATGTGGTCGTGGGCGGAAGTCGGAAGGAAAACGCCGCCTGGTACTATCCTGACCCCTCCGACGCCGCGTCCGAAATCAAGGACCACGTTGCTTTCTATACCACGCAGGTAGAGGTGACCGACTGAGTGTCGGCGGGGCCGGGGGCGGCGATTGACAGGAATTCAGAGGGGCCTTTGCGGGACCCTTAGAAACGAGCGGTCGCGGGTGAAAGTGCACACGTGCACGCTCGGTTCCACTCCTGCGAATCAGCCTCTCTCTCGTTTATGCAGCGCGTACTGCTTCTTGTTCTGATGCTCGGGCTCTGTGGGGGAGGGCCGGCACAGGGGCAGGCCCCGGAGAAGGACGAGTCGGACGACGAGGTGCTCATCTCCGGCATTCGGCAGAGCGGCGGATACGGCGCGCCCACCGTCGCGGGTACGTCGTTCAATGGCGAGCCCGCGATCCTGACGGGCGGGCAGGGCGGCTGGATTATCAATCGCCAGTTCGTGGTTGGGGGC
>NCRB01000075.1 GCA_002894665.1 Salinivenus iranica | reverse complement strand
AAACGGCCTGTTTCCGCCCCCGCTCTCGACGAACGAAGAGGTCGGAGGATCCGAAGACCCATTGCGCAATCCACAAACTGAAGATTGATTGCACTTAGGCCGCGGTGCTCACGTCACCTCAATGGTGCCCCGGAAGGGGGTCGCGACCGGGCCTTCGAGGTACGGCTCCTCGCCATTTGGTCCCGCCCCCGTCCCAACGTGGAGTTGACCGCCGGGTGTGTGCACCGCCACACGTCCCGGCGGCACTCGTTCGGTCGCGACGGCCACGATGGCGGCGGCCAGCACCCCAGTCCCGCAGGAGGGCGTCTCGGCCTCGACCCCCTTCTCGTAGGTCCGCACCCGAAGCTCGTCGTCGGTCACCGACACGAAGTTGACGTTCGCCCCCGCGGGCTGCAGACTCGGGTCCTGGCGGAGCGTGCGTCCCCACTCCTCGACCGGCAGCCCCTCGAGGTCCGCCACAAACGCCACGAGGTGTTCGGTGCCCGTGTGCACAAAATGAAGCCCCTCCAACGCCTGCGGCACAGGGGCGGACAGCCCCGGATCCGCGGTCAGGCGTGTCGGCGACGGGACGTAGAGCCGCACCGGCGCGTCGTCCTCCGTGGGCACTTCAGCCCGGTAGCGGCCCGCGTCGGATTCGAACCGAAGGGTCGGCCCTTCCATCCCGGCCCGCACAGCAAAGCGGGCCAGGCAGCGAGCACCATTTCCGCACATCCCCGCCCAGGAGCCGTCCGCATTCACGTACCGCATGCGATAGGCCACGTCCTCGTCGTCGGCCGCCGAAAGGGCGAGCAGGCCATCGGCCCCAATGCCATACCGCCGGGGGCACCACGCCGCGCCCAGCTCCGAGAGCTCGCTGTCGGAAAACCGGTACCAGCGGTTGTCCAGCACCACAAAGTCGTTCCCGGTGCCGTGCATCTTCGTGAATTCGACCGTCAGGTTCTGACCCATACCGTGTGGAGAGTCTCGTCAATAGATCAACGTTCGGCCGGCACGAAGGGCGCCCCGGTCCGTATGGAAGAAGGACTCCGCCCCCCGCCACGCTTTTAGGCGGCCTTCCACTCCCTTTTGCACAACCTCACATACCGTTGCCCGAGAAACAACTGAGCATTGAAGGAGCCGATCCTCTTCTTCTGTTCGGCTTCAACGACGTCCACCTGCGGAAGATCGAAGAGGCCTTTCCCGACACGCACATCACGGCGCGCGGAACCGACATTCATCTGCAGGGAGACGCCGAGACCCTGGAAAAGGTCGAGCGCGTCTTCAACGAGATGGTCGTGCTGCTCGACCGGAACGACACCCTTACGGAAGACGACGTCGATACGGTCCTGGCCCTCTTCGATTCCAACTCCACCGACACGTCCTCCCCCGCTCGGGACACGGACACCATTCTGACGACGCCGGACGGGGAGGTGATCAAGCCCCGCTCGCCCAATCAGGAGCGCCTGGTCTCCACCGCCGAATCCAACGACGTGGTGTTCGCCATCGGGCCCGCCGGCACGGGCAAAACGTACGTGGCCGTCGCCATGGCCGTGGCCGCCCTCAACAACCACCGGGTAAAGAGGATTGTGCTGTCACGCCCCGCGGTGGAAGCAGGGGAGCAATTGGGCTTCCTCCCCGGCGATTTCTACGAGAAGGTGGACCCGTACCTGCAACCGCTGTACGACGCGATCGGCGACATGATGCCGCGCGAGCAGATGGCGGAGTACCTGGAGCAGGACCGTGTGGAGGTCGTGCCCCTCGCCTACATGCGGGGACGTACCCTGAAGGATTCGTTCGTCATCCTCGACGAGGCCCAGAACGTGACGACGAGTCAGATGAAGATGTTTTTGACGCGCCTCGGCCCCAAAAGTCAGGCCATCATCACGGGAGATGTCACCCAGACGGACCTAAAACATCGCAGCGAGAGCGGCCTCGTCCAGGTGCAGCACATCCTCAAAGACATTGAAGGGATCAACTTCATCTATCTGGAACGAGAAGATGTCGTCCGCCACCGGCTCGTCCGCGAGATCATTGCCGCGTACGAGGAGCACGACGCGTGATCGTGCGCGCGGACGCCCGCCCTCCCGGGGGCTGATCGATCGCCGCCTCGCAACAGAGACTCAGTCGTAGGAAAAGAATCCCTCCCCGGCCTTCCGCCCCAGCTCCCCGGCCGTAACCTTGCGTCGCAGGAGGGGGCACGGGCGATACTTATCGTCCCCCAGCTCGTCGTGGAGCACCTCCAAAATGTGGAGACACACGTCGAGCCCGATAAAGTCCGCCAGTGTGAGCGGCCCCATCGGATGATTCATGCCAAGCGTCATCACCGTGTCGATGTTATCCGGCTCGGCCACGCCCTCCATGACGCAGAAAATGGCCTCATTGATCATCGGCATCAGCACCCGATTCGACACGAACCCGGGATAGTCTTCCACCTCTACCGGGTTCTTGTCCAAGTCCTCCGCCAGCCCCGACACGGCGTCGAGGGTTGCGTCTGTCGTCCGCTGTCCCCGCACCACCTCGACCAGCGTCATCACAGGCACCGGGTTGAAGAAATGCATGCCGATGACCTGCCCGGGACGCTCAGTCTGGGCGCCGATCCACGTAATGGAGATGGACGACGTGTTGGAGGCCAGCACCGCCTCCTCCGGCGCGTGCGCATCGAGCGCCCCAAAAATCTCCGCCTTCATCTCCTTTTCCTCCGGCACGGCCTCCACCACGAGGTCTACGTCGTCGACGCCCGCTGCCACATCCGTCGCTGTCGAGATCCGGTCGAGCGCATCCGACTTTTCTTCGGCCTCGATGTGCCCCTTCCCCACCTGTCGGTCGAGGTTGCCGGCAATGGTGTCGGTAGCGGACGCCAGTGCGTCCGGATCAACGTCGATGAGGGTAACAGAACGGCCGTGCAACGCAAGAACATGGGCGATGCCATTGCCCATGGTTCCGGCGCCGACGACGGCGGTGCGCTGAATCGTCATAGCGGGGGCTCAGAGAGATGCGAAAGACTGCGCAGGCTTAGAATAAAAAGCGCTTCCGGCAGAATCGATGGCCCGGAAGGATTTTCGGCGGGGATTTACCCGTCGACGCCACTCCCCCTCCACGTCTCGATCGCCGCCCCTCTACGCAATCGTCCCTCACGCAATCAACACATCGTCGTCCCATCCATCCTCCCGGATGTCCGTCTCCTGCGGACTCACGTCGAGCGTCTGGGTCTCTTTTACGTCGTTGTTCTCATCAACCAAAACGACGCGGGGATGGTGCTGCTGTGCCTCCTGCGGGGTGAGCTCGGCGTACGCAATGACGATGACCTGGTCTCCAGGCGCGGCCAGCCGGGCGGCCGGCCCATTCAGGCACACGGTGCGCTCGCCCGCCTCTCCAGGGATCGTGTAGGTTTCGAGGCGGCTTCCATTGTTGACGTTGACAACCTGCACCTTTTCGTAGGGCAGTAGGCCGGCGGTGTCAAGCAACTCCTGATCAATGGTAATGGACCCTTCGTAGTAGAGATCGGCCTGCGTCACGCGCAGGCGGTGAAGCTTCGACTTGAACATCGTGACCGTCATCGGCAGGTCGACACGTCAGGTTTGCAAAAACTGAACGGGGAACGTCCGGGCGCTACGTCTCCGTCGGAACGTCGACGAAGACGTTGTCGATGAGGCGCGTATCGCCAAAAAACACAGCCAGGGCGGCGATCACGCGTTGTCCCGGCCGAAGGTGATCGGCGGGCTGCAGGGTGCGGGCGTCAACCACCTCAGCGTACTGTACGTCCGCATCGGGGGCCGCCGCAAGGACCTCATCCATCGTCTCAACAACCGCTTGGGGGGCCTGTTCCCCCCGTTCGATTTCGGTTTTTGCGGCCTGGAGCGCCTCGTGCAACACCGTCGCCTGGGCCCGTTCGTCGTCCGACAGGTAGGCGTTGCGGGACGAAACGGCGAGGCCATCGTCCGCCCGGACGGTGGGCACGCCCACAATCTCGATGTCGAAGAGCAGATCCTCCACGAGGCGCTGGAGAATGACGTACTGTTGGGCGTCCTTCTTTCCAAACACCGCCACGTCGGGCTTGCAGGCGTGAAAGAGTTTCGTCACGACCGTGGCAACGCCCCGAAAGTGCCCCTCGCGGTACGCTCCACAGAGATGTTCGTCGAGACGATCGACGTCGACCCAGGCCAGGGGCTGGCCGAAGGGGGCCTCGTTCAGGAACGGGTACATCTCGTCCACCGACGGCGCAAACATGGCGTCCACCCCTAGCGACTCCAGCTTCTCCCGATCCCCCTCCAGATCGCGTGGGTAGGCGTCGTAGTCCTCATCCGGCCCGAACTGCGTGGGATTGACAAAAACCGACGCCGTCACGTGATCTGCCTCCTGTAGGGCCCGACGGAGCAGCGCAAAGTGGCCTTCATGCAGGGCGCCCAGTGTCGGGACGAGCCCCAGGGTCTGTCCGCTGGCCCTCACGGCGTCGGCGTGATTCTGCATGCCGTCGACGGTGCGGAAAACGTCCATGGGCGGGGGGGGCTTTGCTAGAGGAATGAAACGACCAGCCGTCTCTACGAATCCACGGACCGCGAAGTTCGTAGCGCGTGCTCCCCTGCTCGTTACGCCAACCTCTTTTAAACGAGGTCCACCGACGTCTTCTCCACTAACGATTACGCCGCCGTGCTTTCCCGTGCGCCGGGACTGCCCCCGTGCTTGGCCCGACGCCCAGACTCCCTCCCTGCCTTGCCCTGCCCCACTCATCCAAAAATTTAGGCAAAAGGGCGGGTGCACGGGGCCGATTCGGCGACGGGGCGGGGTCCGTCATTGCACTTTGCGCTCCTGTGGAAGATCTTTTTGGTCCTTCGTTTCGCGCTTCTTTCCAACCGGCCTCTCTCCTCCCTTATGTCGAACGAGCACCGAACCGAACGCGACTCCCTGGGGCCCGTCGAGGTCCCCGCCGACGCCCTGTATGGCGCACAGACGCAGCGTGCGAAAGAAAACTTTCCTGTCAGCGACCTTCGCTTCTCGCGTCGGTTCATCGAGGCCCTGGGGCACGTCAAGCAGGCCGCGGCCAAAGCCAACCGGGGGCTCGGCCTCCTCGACGAGGACACCGCCGGGCCCATTCTCCAGGCGGCCCAGGAAGTGATCGACGGGACGCACGACGACCAGTTCGTGCTCGACATCTTCCAGACCGGAAGCGGCACGTCCACCAACATGAACGCGAACGAGGTGATCGCCAACCGGGCGTCTGAGTTGATCGGGGCGGCGCGCGGCAGCAAGGCGATCCACCCGAACGACGACGTGAACATGTCGCAGTCGTCGAACGACACGATTCCGACCGCGATGCACGTGGCTGCGCGCATGGGCATCGAGGACGACCTCCTCCCCGCCCTCCGCGCCCTCCGCCAGGCCCTCGCCGACAAGGCGGAAGAGTTCGACGACGTCCTCAAGAGCGGCCGTACGCACCTCATGGACGCCACGCCGGTGCGGCTGGGCCAGGAGTTTGGCGGCTACGCCGCGCAGATCGAGCAGTCCATCGACCGCATCGAAGACGCCTCCGCTTCTCTCTCCGAGGTGGCCCTGGGCGGGACGGCGACAGGCACGGGCCTCAACCGACACACCGACTTCCCGGCCCGTGCCCTGGAGCACCTGTCGGCGGCCACGGGGCTCGACTTCGTCGAAACCGACAACCACTTCGCCCAACAGGCCGGGAAGGAGCTGTACGTTGACGTCCATGGCGCCCTGAACACCCTCGCTACGGCCCTGCTCAAAATTGCCAACGACCTGCGGCTGCTCTCCAGCGGCCCCACCAGCGGGATTGGCGAGATTTCCCTGCCGGTCATCCAGCCCGGCTCGTCCATCATGCCGGGCAAGGTCAACCCGGTGCAGAGCGAACAGGTGATGATGGTGGCGTCCCAGGTCACGGGCAACCATCAGACCCTCACCGTTGCCAATACGCACGGCAATTTTGAGTTGAACGTGATGATGCCGGTGATGACCCACGCCATGCTCCAGAGCATCGGCCTCCTTACGGGAAGTGTGGAGGCCTTCCGGTCCAAGTGCGTGGAGGGCATCGAAGCCAACCGCGAGCGATGCGAGGAGCTGCTTGAGCTCAACCCGTCGATCGCCACCGCCCTCAATACCGCCATCGGCTACGACAAGGCCAGCGAAGTGGCAAAGCGGGCCGTCAACGAGCGGAAGAGCGTCCGGGCCGTGGTGAAGGAAATGGGGCTGTTGTCCGAGGAGGAGTTGGAGGAATACCTGGACGTGCGTGGGATGACCGAGCCGGGGGTGCCGGGAGAGAACTAAGCCCCCTCGACAAAACGGACGGTCCTCGGTAGCCGCCCCCGGGACCGTCGCTCTGGACGCAACTAAGAATTCTTCCCTTGCCGGGGGGTACTCCGTTTCGTGCAGCGGCACATCCAGTGGGGAGCAACGGCCGGGCCCCGTGCCCTTAGACGCTTCGGGATCCGCAGGTCGACCGCGGGCACTTCTGCGTCCCAAATTCGTAGATTTAAAGGTGTGACGTAGAGCGGTACGAATTCGTCCAGCCGGTGCGTTACAACATCGTCGGCAGGGCCGACACAACGGCCGTGCCCACCCCCCGTTGGAGCTTGCTCCCTTTCTCAACCATTCCTCCACGACTTCATGAGTACCAAAGGCAAAGCTTCCCTCGCCGCCATCGTTGGGACCGCCTTCCTGGCCGGAATTTTCTTTGCGACGGCCGGCGCCAACCTGTTCAACCTTGGCGGTGCCGTCGGTACGTCCAGCACCGCCGCGGCCCTTGACGGCTCCACGACGGTCCAGCAGGAGGTCGACACTGGGCCTCGCGACCTTGAAAACGCCTTTACCAAGGTAGCTGAGACTGTCAATCCCGCGGTCGTCCAGATCCAGGCGACAAAAGTCGTCGAACGGCGCACGCCGAACCCGTTTCAGGGAACCCCTTTCGAGGAGTTCTTTGGCGGACCGCGCGGCTCGGAACGACAACCGCAGCAGGGGCTCGGGTCTGGAGTGGTGATTCGCTCCGACGGCTACATTGTCACCAATAACCACGTGGTGGAAGGAGCCGACCAGCTCCGCATCGTCATGTACGACGGGACGTCGTACAGCGCTGAGATCGTGGGGACGGATTCGTTCAGCGACCTTGCCGTTATCAAAGTTGAGGAGCCCGATTCGGACTTGACGGCCATCAGCTTCGGAAATTCAGACGAGCTGCGGACGGGCCAGTGGGTCTTGGCCTTCGGCTCGCCCCTGTCGCGTGACCTCAACAATAGCGTGACGGCCGGCATTGTCAGTGCAGTTGGCCGGCTACAAGATACGCCCCAGCGCCGCCGAATGCAGAGCAACGAACAGCAGTTGAGTGCGGTGCAGAACTTTGTGCAAACCGACGCGGCCATCAATCCGGGAAACTCTGGGGGGCCCCTCGTCGACCTCAACGGCCGCCTCGCGGGCATTAACACCGCCATCGCCTCCAACACCGGCGGCTACCAGGGCATTGGCTTCGCCATTCCGGCCAACACCGTGGAGCGGGTGGTGACCCAAATCATTGAGAACGGAGAAGTCCGTCGCGCCTTCCTGGGCATCAACTACCAGGGCGCCTCCCAAAACCTCATTGAGAGCGAGGGCTACCCGTCCGGGGCCGCCATTGTGTCGCGGGTACAAGAGGGTGCGCCCGCCGCCGAGGCCGGGCTTCAGGGCGGAGATGTGATTTTGTCGATCGACGGGCAACCGCTGGAGAAGTACCTGCAGGTGTCGAACATCATCGCCAGCAAACAACCCGGCGACGAGGTCGAGCTGACCATTGACCGCGACGGCGAAGAGATGACGCTAACCGTCACCCTTGGCTCTCGCGACCAGGCCTCCGGGTCGGCGCAGGGCAGCGGCGAGGCGCCGTCGCAGGACCAGCTGATGGAGGAGCTGGGCCTCGCCATTCAGGACATCACGCCCGATATTGCCCGTGAACTAGGCCTCGACGACACCGAGGGCGTCGTCGTCACCGATGTCGATCAGTCCAACCCGATGATCCGGAATTCGGGCATTGGGCCGAGACAAGTGATCGTCGAAATGGCCGGAGAGCCCGTCCCGGACGTAGACACCTTCCGGCAAGTCTACGGAGAGATTGAGCCGGGCAGCGCCTTCCGCGTCGTCGTCCGTCTTCCCCAGGGCTTTGTCAACGTCACGAGCCTGCGCAAGCCGCAGAGCAACGGATAAGCCCGTCTGTCCTTTCTCCTCTTCGCCCCATCCGTCCCGCGGATGGGGCGTTTTTTTATTTGCCCCCGCTCCGCGGACCAGATTCGATGTGTCCGTGAGGTCTGCGTCCAATTCCCCTCAAGTGGACGGCCCGCCCCGAACGACGACGGGCGTCACGCATTCATGACAGGCGTCCTCTGTTGACAGTCATCTCCCCTCCGCAATGCCCGACACCGTGCAGCGCACCTCTCTCGACGCCTCGCCCAGCCCCCAGCAGATTACGGCCGGACGGGAGAAGGCCACGGACCAGGATGTCTCCGTCGAACTTCACTTTCCCGCCGACGCCGGCGCAAAACGACTCGTCATTTCGCCCCGGGGGACCGCCGTGTTGCTAAGCGACGTGTCCGAGGAGACCTTTCACCAGTCAGAATCGGCCGAAGACATTGCCGAGGCCCTCTCCTCGTAGCCCCCGACCCGCGGGCCTTACGTGTGCAGAATGCAGTTCGTCGACCCAAACTCATTCTCCTCGTAGGCGTCCGCGTCGTCCTCGTCGATCCACCCCGCCTCCTCGCTGTAGTAGCGAAAGGCGTACGCACGGCCTTCCTGAAGCCTCACGTTGGTACTGTACGTCTGGTTGCTGCGACGCACAAAGGTGTGTTCGCCGGCGGTCCAATCGTTGAAATCCCCGACCACCGAGACCTCGTCTCCGTAGGGGTGGTCGTCCGGGAGCACGAACGTCACCTTGACCTGATCGCTGTCTTGCTTATTGACTTTCTTAATCATGGGACCTGTGGAGTCATATGGAAGAGCTGAATCGGCATCGCCGATAGGAAAGAGGGGATGCCTCGGCCCCACGATATGCGCCACAACACTGAGAGTGCGGACCGACTCGTCGAAAAACCGCTTCCTTCTATAATTTTTCGCGGTTCCCTTCCGCGCCCTCCACGCCATCGAACCGTACGGCCCCCGTGACGCGGGCCCCACCACGCATTGATGTCCGCTCCGTCCCCCGCCGTTCTCGCTTGCCCGACTGCTGTTCCCTCCTTCCTGTATGATTGACCGCATCGCAATCCTTGGCACTGGACTCATCGGCGGGTCGCTCGCCCTTGCCTGGCAAGAGCACGACGCCGACTGCACCATTGTCGGGCACGACCGCCCGGACGTCCTCGAAAACGCAGAGGCCCGAGGCGCCATCGACCAGAAGGCGGCCGACCCGGTCACTGCCGTTGAGGCAGCCGACCTGGTGGTCCTCGCCACCCCGATCGGGGCGTCGCTGCATCTGCTTGACTCGATCGCGGGCGCCCTGCCGGCCGGGGCCCTGGTGACGGATGTGGGGTCGGTAAAACAACCCATCCTGGATCAGGCCGCCGAGGTGCTCCCGGACACTGTCCACTTCCTCGGCGGCCACCCGATGACGGGGTCCGAACAGACCGGCATCGATCACGCCGACCCCCTGCTGTTCGAAAATGCGACGTACGCCGTGTGCCTGCCCGACGCCGCGGACGAAGACGCGTTGGACGGCCCCCTGGCCCCGGCGGTCGAGTGGATCGAGGCCACCGGCGCCCGCCCGCTTCGCCTCAAGGCCGCCCAGCACGATCATCTCGTCGCGCGCGTGAGCCACCTCCCACAGGTGCTTGCCGTTGCCCTCGTCAATACGGTCGCGGGCGCGCAGTCGGACGACGAGAACAACGACCTGGCCCTGCAACTGGCCGGCGGCGGCTTCCGCGACATGACCCGCATCGCGTCCTCCTCCTTCGGCGTGTGGCGCGACATCCTGGTTGGCAACGAACGGGCCATCCACGACGCGCTGGGAGAGTTTCGGCGCACCCTCCGGGGCCTCCGAAACCGGCTCCTGGAAGACGACCTCGATGCCCTGGAAGACGCCTTCGACCGGGCCCGAGACGCCCGCAACACGATTCCCGAGGACGCGAAGGGGTTCCTTACTCCCCTTGCCGACGTCTACGTGCGGGCCCCCGACGAGCCGGGCATCCTGCACGACCTGACCGGCCACCTGGCCGAGGCGGGGCTCAACGTCAAGGACATCGAGCTGCAGACCGTGCGGGACGGCACGGGCGGCACCTTCCGGCTCGCCTTTGCCGACCGCCCGGACGCCGAAGCGGCCATCGACACCCTCCAGTCCGCTGGCTACGACGCCTGGTAGCCTCCTCCCGAAATCACGGGGCCTTGGTTGAATTGAATGGCCCCCGCGGCCTATCATAGTGAGGCCGTGGGATCGCCGGTTCCGCTGCTCATCGTTCCCCTTCCTCCTCCCTCTCATGGCTGACTCGGACACTTCTCTTCGCCACACGCCGCTCCACGCGGCCCATCAGACCCTCGGCGCGCGCATGATGGCGTTCGGCGGGTTCGACATGCCCGTCCAGTACACGAGCATCATCGAAGAGCACATGGCCGTCCGGGAGCAGGCCGGCCTGTTCGACGTGAGCCACATGGGCGAGCTCGTTGTCGAAGGGCCCCACGCCACGGACCTCGTGCAGTACCTGGTCACGAACGACGTGACGAAGCTCTACGACGGCCGGGCGATGTACACCCTCATGTGCACTCCGGACGGGGGCATCATCGACGACCTGATCGTGTACCGCCTCGCAGACGATCGCTACATGATGGTGCTGAACGCGGCGAACCGGCCGCGCGACCTCGAGTGGATTCGTGATCACAACGACGTGGGCGCCACCCTCACGGATCGCTCCGACGAGACGGCGCTCATTGCGCTGCAGGGCCCCGCCGCGCTCGACATCGCCCAGCCCTTCCTCGACCCCTCCCTCGACGACCTGAAGTTCTACCACTTCTGGGAGCGCGCCGACGGCGATGGGCTCGCGTGCGACTACGCGATTGTGTCCCGCACGGGGTACACGGGCGAGGTGGGCCTTGAACTGTACGTTCCGGCCGAGGACGCCGAAGGGGTGTGGACCCAACTGCTGGACGCCGGCGAAGCGGAGGGGCTCCGTCCTGCCGGCCTCGGGGCCCGCGACACGCTTCGGATGGAGGCCGGGCTACACCTCCACGGCAACGACATTACCGAGGAGACCACCCCGTACGAGGCGGGGCTGGGCTGGCTCGTGAAGCTAGACAAGGGCGAGTTTGTGGGGCGCGAGACCCTCGCCACGATCCAGGAGCGGGGGCCGAAGCGGGCCTTTGTCGGCTTCAAGGCCACGGAGCGCGGCATTCCGCGGGCCGATCACACCCTCGAGTCCGACGACGGGGAGCCCATCGGGATTGTCACCAGCGGCACGCAGTCGCCCCTCCTCGATGTCGGCATCGGCCTCGGCTACGTCCCACACGATTCGACCTACACCACGCCCGGGCAGTCCCTTCGCGTGAACAGCGGGCGCCGCACGTTTGCCGTCGAGGTCGTTGACCTCCCCTTTCACAAGGACCGGTAGCCCCGAGCGCCTCCCAATTCTGCCCTGGCCTTCCACCGTTACTGCCTGCCAATGGACGCCGAAGTGTTCCTCACATACTCCAACGTGTCCGACGCCGACCTGCGGGGCCGCACCGTGGTGGTGATCGACGTGCTCCGGGCCTGCTCCACCATCGTGACGGCCCTCTCACGGGGCGCGCGCGCCGTGCTGCCGGTGCCGGACATGGCCGAGGCCGGAAAAATTGCCGGCAACCTCGACCCCGATGTCTACCGGCTGGGCGGCGAGCGTAATGGCGAAAAAATTGAGGGGTACCACCTCGGCAACTCCCCTCTGGACTACACGCAGGACGAGGTGGAAAACCGAGACGTGATCCTCAACACCACCAATGGGACCCGCGCGCTCTCCCACGCCACCGAGGCTGAACACTTGGTGGCAGGCTGCTTCCTCAATGCCGACCGAGTCGTCGACTTCGTCCAGGAGGTAGACGACGCTGTCACCATCGTGTGTGCCGGCCGCCAGAACCGCCTGGCCCTGGAGGACACCCTGTGCGCGGGCCTCCTCCTGGATCGTCTCTGGTCCAGCGAGACCCCCGAGGTCGTCACCGATTCCGCCCACACGGCCTTCACCCTTTACGATACGGATCGCAACCACCTGTCCTCGGCCCTGCGGGGCGCCAACCACGCGGAAGAGCTCGTGCGCCAGGGACGCGAAGAGGACGTGACCTACTGCCTGCAGCTCGACGCGTGCCCCGTTCTTCCCTACTACACCGACAACCGCCTTCTGGCCGTCGACGGTCCGCCAGCCGACGAATCGTCCGACTGACCGGGGCCCCGTTGCATCTTTCCTCCCTTCCGACGACTTTTGAACAACGGGCGTCTGGAAACAGGAGGCGCCCCTGTTGGCGACGGGCCCAACGGCCTTCCTCCACGATGCATCCGCTCTCCCCGTAGGTTTTCGTCTCCTGCATGGCTGCTTCCGGGTCTACAGACACTGCGACGGACGCGGCCATTCCACCCCGTCGCAAGTGGGAAGTGCTTGGGCTGGTCCTCATGGCGATGGGCCTTCTGCTTTCGTTGGCCTTCGTAACGTACCACCCGTCGGACGACGCCGTCGTGCAGTCGACGCCGCTGGTCGACGTCCTGCTCAACACGTGGGAACTGCAGGCCCAGCTGCCGATCCAGAACGCCCTCGGCGTCATCGGCGCCAAGCTCGCCCGTGCGTTTATTCCAGGGGCCCTCGGATATAGCGTCCTCTTCCTGAGCGGCGCCCTCATGGTGTGGGGCTACGCCATTTTTCGCCACTGGGCGCTTCGGCCCCTCCTCTACCCCACCGGGCTCACCGTCCTCGTGGCCTTCGTGGCCGCCAGCCTCACCGGGTGGTTCGGCCATGCCCTGCAGGTCGACCTCGGGCGCTGGGCCGGGGCGCTGGGCATGGGGGTCGCCGGCTGGATGCAGGAACTCTTTGGCCCGCCCGGCTCCCTCATCCTCCTTCTTCTAAGTGTGGCCGTCATGGCCCTGCTGGTCGTCGACCACGACATCCAGCGGTCCGTCGACCGCCTCGTCAACGCGCTCGCCTCCCTCCGCGACACGGTGCGGACGTGGACCCCGTCGTGGGAGTCCGCGGACGCCCAACCGTCGTCGGACGCGTCTCAGCCCGCCGCCTCCGCGTCGTCCCAGGACGCCGCCCCCCGCTCCAACGCCGACGACCCGGCGCCCGGCTCCGCCCCAGCGTCCGCTGCCTCCGCCACCGCCCCCGATCCGACTCCCACCGAGCAGGACCAGACATCGGTCTCCCTCACCGTCCCCGATCCCGGACAGGACAAACGCCCCGTCCGACG
>NCRB01000074.1 GCA_002894665.1 Salinivenus iranica | reverse complement strand
AGATAGTCTCCCTGGAGCAGCCAGTACGACGGGTCGGCGCTCTGTACGCGATGGGGCGCCGTGGCGCGGAACCAGGGCAGCTTGCTCAGAACGAGGGCGCCCACAATTCCCGCGATGGTGGAGAAGAGCGTCGCCAGGGTAATGGAGAAAAAGAGCTGGTTGATCTGCAGCCCCATGATGGCGACGAGGAGGGAGGGCGGCACCAGCTGAACGCTCGACGTATTGAGCGCCAGCAGCATCACCATGCCGTCTGTGGCGGTGTCCTCCGACGGGTTCAGGTCCTGCAGGTCCTCCATGGCCTTGATGCCGAGGGGGGTTGCGGCGTTGCCCAGGCCAAACACATTGGCCAGGAGGTTGAGCGATACATTGGCCAGGGCCGGGTGGTCGTCCGGCACATTCGGGAACAGGGGGCTGAGGAGGGGGCGCACCGCCCCGGCCAGTGCGTTCACGAGCCCGGCCTCCTCGCCAATCTTGACCAGCCCGAGCATGAGCCCGAGAACCCCAATCAGGCTGAGGGCGAGCGAGGCGGCCGTCTCGGCGAAATTGAGCGCTGCCTGCGCAATACTGTTGAGCTTCCGAAAGCGCACGGGCTCGAACTGAACACCGCCCGTGACTCGTGCCGCGCCGGGGGAAAGGGAAGCCCCCGTTAAGGTGCCGCGCAGGGCGGGGTTCTCGTCGCTCTCGTGGAATGACTTGATCGTGGCCAGCGGCTCGGGGAGCGAGGCCTCGTCCGAAAACTGTACCTGGCGCCCCTCCCGCGTCTGCACCAGCGTGCCCTCGTAGGTCGAATCGAGGGACACGTCGACCTCGAAGAACTGCCGGTACTCACTTGGGGGGAGCCGAATCTCAATCGGTTGCCGGCGTGCCTCCGGATCATACGTGTCCGGAAAGGCCACCGTGACGGGAACGGCCGCGTCGTTGCGGAACCGATTCTCGGCGAGCTCCTGCGAGTCGATCGCAAGCGCAAACACCAGGCTGAAAATAATCAGCCCGGACCAAATGTAGTTAAGCATAACGCACGAGGGCTGCTCGAACCTGACGAACCGCCCTCATCATAGGCACTGCCCCCCAGAAGCGAAATCCCGCGAGCGGGGGCTACTCGGACGATCCCCCGGCCGCCGAGAAGAAGTAGCGGAAGCCGATCGCCCCATCGAAGCGGAAGCCGGCCGGGTCGGTGACGTTCAGGGTGGGGGCCACCTCCACGAAAATGTCGACCGGCGCCGAGCCGAGCATATAATCGGCGCCCACGGGCACCCGCAGGGCGAACTGATTGTCCGTATCCTCCAGGATGGTGACCTGGGCCCCGGCGCCGACGTACAGCGCGAGGAAGCCCTCGTCGACCTCCAACTCGTTGAAGTTGTGGAAGAGATAGTCTCCCTGGAGCAGCCAGTACGACGGGTCGGCGGCTTGTTGCGATTGCGTTCCGCCCTGAGTCTGCGTGCCACCGATGTAGAAGGACGTCATGCCCGTGACGGCCTGGCGGTCCGAAAGCCACGTCTTCGCGGCGAACCCAACCGGATGCTGGGTCACGGCCGCCGAGCTGTTGGTGGTGCCGAGCGACACCCCCACCCCGGTTCCCTCTGCCTGAGCAGAGGCGGCCTGCGGAGACCACCCGATGAGGAGGACGGTGGAGAGGAGCACAAAACCGAGAGAGCGGGACATGGAGAGAATGAGGGTTGTAGAAGAAAAAACACCGAGAGTAGCGAACGGCTCAAGGTCCCATTCGTTGTGGAATTCGTCAAGAACCGCGCGCACGGACAGACGCTGTCTCTCGTGCACGACGGTGCGTTGCCGACGCTGAATGCCGCTGTCCCGATGGAGATTCTCCACCTCGATGATACACTGCTCGTGGTCCAGAAGCCAGCCGGGCTGCTGGCGCAGCCCGACCACACGGGCGATCCGGACGTGCTGACGCTGGCAACGGAGCGCATGCGGGAGGCGTCCGGGACGCCGGACCCGTTTGTTGGCCTCGTCCACCGCCTCGATCGTCCAACCTCCGGAATCATGGTGCTGGCCCGGTCGTCGGAGGCGGCGCGGGCATTGAGCGCCCAGTTCCGCGAGCGCACGATCTCCAAACAGTACCTCGCGCTTGTGGAGGGGACGCTCCGGGGCATCGGCACGTGGACGGACTACATCGCCAAGCCGGGGCGAGCCCCCACCCTCGTCCCCCCGGACAATTCCAACGGCAAGCGAGCGCGGCTCCAGTGGCAGGCTCTCGCCCGCACCGACGAGCACACGCTTCTCCAGATTCGGCTGGAGACCGGCCGCCCCCACCAGATTCGACTGCAGGCGGCGGATCGGGGCCACCCCGTGGTCGGCGATACGCGGTACGGGGCACAGACCCCGCGCAATGGAATTGTGCTCCACCACACCCTCCTGCGCCTGGACCATCCAGGGCGGAACCGTCGGGTCACCTTCACGGCCTTCCCCCCGGCCACCTGGCGTCCGCTCCTCTCGGGGGAGATGCAGAAGGCCATTGAGCGCCTCCTGGCCCAGGCCCGGCCCGACGCGCCCACGGAGCCCGAATGAAAATGCCGGGACCCGGAAGTTGTCGGCGAACGCCCCATGGCAGAGGCGGTTGGAGGGCCCTGCAACAATCCGCCCTTTATCCCCCGTCCCGGCATGGCTGATGACTTCGATCGGGTTGAGACCCTTCGCAAGAACCCCCGTGACGATATGCCGCTGGCCCATCGGATGCAGCGGTTCGTTGAGGCCCTCCAGATCCGAATTACGAAGCGCCTCGATGCGCTCGACGACGAGGCGTCCTTCCGGGTAGACCGCTGGGACCGGGAGGAAGGAGGCGGCGGGATCACGGCGGTCATTGAGGGGGGCGACGTCTTCGAGAAGGGCGGCGTAAACACCTCGGCGGTCCACGGCCCGTTGCCCGATCGGATGGCTGAGGCCTTCGAGGTCGACGCCAAGCCCTTTTTCGCCACGGGGCTTTCGCTGGTGCTACATCCGCGATCGCCGCACGTGCCCACGGCCCACGCCAACTTCCGCTATTTTGCGCTGGGGGAGAACCTGATGGATCCTGAGGACGAGTGGTTTGGCGGCGGCGCCGACCTTACGCCCTACTACCCGCGCCTGGAGGACGTGCAGCACTTTCACCAGACCTGGAAGGATGTCTGCGACGACCATGCCGGGGTGGCCGACTACGAGGAATTCAAGGACGAGTGTGACGACTATTTTTACGTCGCGCACCGTGAAGAGGCGCGCGGCGTTGGGGGCATCTTCTACGACTACCTGCGCGACGATCCCGAGGGCACCTTCTTCTTCAGCCGCGAGGCCGGGCGCGCCTTTCTACGCTCCTATTTGCCCATTGTAACGCGGCGCATGGAAGAGGACTGGACCGAGGAGGAGCGGGCGTATCAGCTGTTGCGCCGCGGGCGGTACGTGGAGTTCAACCTTGTGTACGACCGCGGGACGAAGTTTGGGCTGGAGACCGGCGGGCGCACCGAAAGCATCCTGATGAGCCTGCCCCCTCACGTCACCTGGCGCTACGATCACCAGCCCGCCGCGGGCTCGGCCGAGGCGAAGGCGGAGTGGTACTTTCAGCCCCGCCCCTGGCTCGATCTCACCCCCGCGGACGTGCCCGACGGGACAGAGTAGGCGGATTGCCTCTTTTGGGGAAAGTTCAACCCCGGGGAGGAACCGCAAAATCAACCCGATCGCATAAGGTATTCGACCCTCTCTCCGAAGAAATTCCCTCGGCCAGCCCAACCGTTTATGACGCCCCTCGCCTTTGAACGCCTGTACGGGTTCGATGAGCGAGTCTGTCGAGGCAGCTACTATCCCTCCACGCCCCTTCAGGTGGACGAGGGCGATCGGGTGGGGGTGGTGCTCCTGGGAACGGGCGGGCCCGAGACGCTGGACGATGTGGAGTCGTTTCTCTACAACCTCTACATGGACCCCATCCGTGTTGACCTGCCGGTCGAGGGGCGGCTCCGGCACTGGCTGAGCACGGCCCTCGCGCGGTATCGGGCCTCTCAGGTACGCTCCGAGTACGAGCTCATTGGGGGCGGCACGCCCACCATCCGGCTCGCGCAGGAGCAGGCCGAAAGCCTGCAGCGCCACCTGCGGGGGCAGTACGGATCCCCGACGGGCATCGAGTTTCGCGTGTACGTGGGCATGCGCTACGGGCCGCCGTTCAGTGAAGACGCCTGGGCCCAGTTGCGGGCGGACGAGGTCGACAAGGTCGTCCTGGTGCCGCTGTACCCGCAGTACGCGCAGGACACCAGCGGAACGGTGCTCGCGTACTGGAAGGCCGTGGCCGCACAGGACCCGGAAACGTCGCGGCCGACGACCTCGGTGACCGAGTTTGCGGCCAACCCGAAGTACATCCAAGCCCTGTCCGAGCGCATCGATGAGGGGCTGCAGCGGTTCCGTCGCGATCGGCGGGGGGAGGTGCAGTTGCTGTTCAGCGCACACGGGGCGTCCCGCCACGAGAATCAGGACGGACGCGACCCGTTCTGCTACCACGTGCAGGCCACGGTGGAAGAGATCATGCGGCATCGAGGGCACGATCGGCCGTTCCGCATCGCCTTCCGCGAAACCGAGGGCTGGGGGGCGTCGCTCGCTCCCTCCACGCCCAATGTTCTGGAGGCGATCGCCGCGGACGGGGGCGGGCCCGTCCTCGTCGTTCCGGTGTCGTTGATTACGGACAACGTGGAGAATCGCTATGCGCTCGACATCAAGATGCGCTCCCGGGCCCGATCGCTCGGCATCGAGCGCTTCGAGGTGGCCTCGGGGCTGAACACGCACCCCCTCTTGATCGAAGCGATCGGGGAAGCCGTCGCGTCGCAGTTGCGGCTCCCGGTCGACGTGAACCAGCTCCGGGTGGGCGGTGATGGGGCGTCGCAACAGTACGAGCTGCTGTCGCCCGACGACGCCCCCCGGCTGCACGTGGAGGGCCACCTGCCGGGGTGCCCCGATGTGACCCACGACCTCCGCCCGCGCCGATGGGCGGGGGCGCCTGAGGCGTCCCCGCAGGCGACGCCCCAGAGCGACGGGTCGGCGTCGTCCCCACCGACCCCGTCCTGAAACGTCCGCTCGCCGAGGCACCGCCTGCTCCCCACGTCCCGCGTCTTCATGACCACCCCCGCCGATCCGTTGTCGCCTTCCGACCACCTGCTTCGCACCCTGGCGTCCGTGCCCGTGTCCAGCTCGGTCCTCGACCTGGGCTGCGGGGAGGGACGCCACACCGAACCGCTGCTCCGACTGGGGTTTCCGGTGCACGCCTGCGATCCCGAGCCGACGGCGGTCGAGGCGACGCGGGACGCCATCCGCTCGCTGGTGGGGGACGACACGGCTGAGACCTGCGTCCAGGCGCGTCCGCTTGGGGCGGTGGCCTCGATCGACGAGTCGTTCGACTGGGTTGTGGCCGATCGGGGAGAGCGCTACGCCTCGTCCCTCGACGAGCTCACCACCCTCTTCCACGCCGCCCACGACCTGCTGTCGCCGGGAGGGTGGCTTTTCGTGACGGTGCCCACGACGGAGGCCGATAGCAACGCGGAGCGGCCGGCGGGGCTTGTGGTGACCGAGGATCAGTTGGATCGCTGCCGGGAGGCGGCGGGGCTGGAGGTCGCGAGCACCCCCACCCGGATCGACGACACGCAGCCCCCTCGGCTCCGCGTCCTCTATCGCCGCGTCGACCCGAAGACGCCAGCCTAACGGGGTCGTTACGGATGGCGCAGCGGGCCTGCAGAGGGACCATCGGCGCCACGGCGGGCGTACAGCACGACCTCACGATACACTCGCAAAAGGCCACGCACTCCATGGAAGTTGCTCCGTCTGCGCTGGATTTGAAGCAAAGCAAACGGCTCTACGAGCGCGCCCAGCACTGCATCCCCGGCGGCGTAAACTCCCCGGCCCGTGCCTTCGACAGTGTGGGCGGCACGCCCCTCTTTATCGAGCGGGCAGAGGGGGCGTACATGGAGGATGCCGACGGGCACCGGTACCTCGACTATGTCGGCTCGTGGGGGCCCATGATTTTCGGCCACGCCCACCCGGACGTGGTCGGGGCCGTCCAGGAGCAGGCCGAGGCCTCTACCTCGTTCGGAGCGCCCACCGAGATTGAAATCGACGTGGCAGAGTTGGTCTGCGACCTCGTGCCGTCGGCCGACAAGGTGCGCATGGTCAACTCCGGCACCGAAGCCACCATGAGTGCCGCGCGGCTGGCGCGGGGATACACGGGGCGCGACAAGGTGATCAAGTTCGAGGGCAACTACCACGGCCACGGCGACTTCTTCCTGATCGCGGCGGGGAGCGGCCCGATGACGCTTGGCAAACCCGACTCGCCGGGCGTGACGGAAGGCAACGCGAAAGACACCCTGCTCGCGCCCTACAACGACATCGATCACGTGCAGCGCCTCGTCGAGGCGCACGCAGACGAGGTCGCGTGCATCATTGTCGAGCCCATCGCGGGCAACATGGGGTGCATTCCCCCGGAGCCCGGGTTTCTGGAAGGCCTGCGCGAACTCTGCGACCTCCACGACATCGTGCTGATCTTTGACGAGGTCATGACGGGCTTCCGTGTGGCGCCGGGGGGCGCGCAGGAACGCTTCGGCGTGACCCCCGACCTCACGTGCCTCGGCAAGATCATTGGCGGCGGCCTGCCAGTCGGGGCGTACGGCGGACGCAAAGAGATCATGGACTACGTGGCGCCGACGGGGCCGGTGTATCAGGCCGGAACCCTCAGCGGAAACCCCCTGGCCATGCGCGCCGGCCACGCTACGCTGTCCAAGATTGCGGAGGAGAAGGATGAGGTCTACCCCGACCTTGAAGAGTTTGGGGCAGCCCTCGAATCCGGTATGCGACAGAACCTTGAGGCCCTTGGACTCGACTATACGATTAACCGAGTGGGGGCCATGATGAGCCTCTTCTTCACCGACCAGCCGGTGGTCGATCAGGAGTCGGCCCAGACGACCGACACGGATCGGTACGCCGCCTACTTTCACGGCATGCTGGAGAAAGGCATCTACCTGCCGCCGTCGCAGTTTGAGGCGATTTTCTTCGGCACCAAGCACGACGAGGAGGCCCTGGAGGCGACCCTTCAGGCCCAGCGTACGGTCCTGGAGCGCATCCATTAGCGCGCGGCGTCCAGCACCGTCTCCTCGAAGCGAGACCAGTCGTTCAGGTTTTCCAGCAGGGCGTCGGGGCTGCACTCCGCAAGCGCCTCCCGGTCGCTTCCCCCGGTGCAGACCGCGACGGACCGCACGCCGGTGGCCCGCGCGCACTGGACATCGCGATCCGTGTCGCCAATGACAATGGTCCGGTCCCGCGAGAAGGCGTGCCCCGTGTTTTCCCGGGCGCGGCGGAGGGCGAGGGGCGGGAGGGCATCCCGTTCGGCGTGGTCGCTTCCGAAGGCCCCGGTGGAGAAGTGGTCGGCGAGCCCTACCGCGTCGAGTTTGTGATAGGCGATGGGCTCCACGTTCCCGGTCACGAGGGCCAGGTGGACGTCCTCCCGGCGCGTCAGGGTGCGGAGGAGGGAGCGGACCCCGGGAAGCGGTTGGACGTGCTGGGGCTGAATGGCGTTCTGGGCGGCCGTCACGTAGGCCTCCAGGGCCGCCTCGAGCGTTTCGCCTGTCGGGTCGTGCCCGTTGTGCGAAAGGACCGAGCGGAGAATCTCGGGGTCCGTGCGCCCCGAAAACGAGATGCCCTTGGTGGAAATGGGGGCGTCCAGCAGGTCGGAGAGGGTGTTCGTGATGGCCGATCGGCCGGCCCCGTTCACGGTCACGAGGGTGCCGTCGATGTCGAATAGCAGCAGGGTCATGCGCAGGGGGCGTGCGGGGAGAAGGACGTCGGTTGTTGCCCGGAAGGGGCCGTCGCGGCGGGGATGTATCGCAGACGAATGGCGTGAGAAAGGGGAATGGCGTTGAATCCTCCCCCCGTCTCGTTCATTCGTCCTATCAAAGCATTACACCGTCTCCTGTACCTGTCTTTTCCCACGGAAGATCCCCACGCCTGCATGGTCTCTCCCGACGACGCTCACCCCGGCGACCGCGACAAAACCCTCTACCTGATCGATGCGATGGCCCTGGCGTATCGGGCCCACTACATTTTTATCAGTCGGCCCCTCATCAACTCGAAAGGCCAGAATACCTCGGCGGCGTACGGCTTCACCAACTCGCTGTTGAAGCTGATCGACGACCACGACATTGAGCACACCGCCGTGGTGTTCGACGCGGAGAGTGAGGACGGCACGTTCCGTGAGGACATCTACGAGGACTACAAGGCCCACCGCGACCCCCCGCCCGAAGAGCTGCTCGAAAATCTCCCGCGCATCAAAAACATCGTGCGGGCGATGGACATCCCGGTGCTGGAGGTGCCCGGAGTGGAGGCGGACGACGTAATCGGGACCCTGGCCCGGCAGGCGGACGAGGACGGCGCCGATGTGGTCATCGTCTCCCCCGACAAAGACTTCAAACAGCTCCTCACGGAGCACATCTCAATCTTCAAGCCAGCGAAGGGGGACCAGGACTTCGAGATCATCACGGACGATGTCTTTCGGGAGGAGTACGGGCTCGACCCGGTGCAATTTGTCGACATGCTTGCCCTGTGGGGCGATAGCTCCGACAACGTGCCGGGGGTGCCCAACATCGGAGAAAAGACCTCGATGAAGTACCTCAAGGACTACTACGACGTTGAGGAGGTCATCGAACACGCGGACGAGATTGGGGGGAAGCGAGGGCAAAACCTCAAGGAGTACGCCGAGGAGGCGCGCATGTCGAAGCGACTCGTTCGCATCCGCACCGACCTCGACGTGGGGCTCGACTGGCACCAGCTCCGGTGTGCCGCGCCGGACCGGGAGGAGCTTGTCCGCCTCTTCCAGGAGTATGAATTCGAGTCCTTCATCGACCGGCTGGACCTGAATGGGGACGCCCCGGCCGACTCGGGCGAGGAGGCGGAGGAGGACGAGGCCGAAGACCCGGCGCTTTCGTTCGACTTTGGGCCGTACGAGGAGGTCCAGGAGCTGACCCCCGCGGCTGTCGACTACGACGTCGTGGAGACGCGGGCGGAGCTGGAAGCGTTTGCCGATCGCCTGGCCGCCAAGGACCGCTACGCCTTCGATACGGAGACCACCTCCACGGACCCGATGTACGCGGAGCTGGTCGGGCTCTCCTTTAGCTGGGAAGAAGGGACGGCCACGTACGTACCCACGCCCCTCCCGGACGACACGTCCACCGAGGAGGTCCTCGATGTGCTGGCCCCGGCCCTTGCGGCCGACACCACCACCGTGGGGCACAACCTTAAGTACGACCTGCTGGTGCTGTTGCGCCAAGGCGTGCACGTGGGCGGCTCGCTGGTGGACACCATGGTGGCGCACTATCTGGTGGCCCCCGAAGAGAACCACAACCTGGACGATGTGGCACGCTCGGTACTCAATTACAAGATGGTGCCGATCAGTGAGCTGATCGGGGACGATCGGGAGGCGGAGACGATGCGCGACGTAGACGTGGAGGAGGCCGCCCCGTACGCCTGTGAGGACGCCGACATCGCCCTCCGCCTGGCCGACGCCCTCCAGGGAAAGCTGGAGTCGGGCGGCGTCCGCGAGATCGCCGAGGACATCGAGTTTCCCCTGGTGCGCGTGCTCGCCCGCATGGAGCACGTGGGCATCCGGGTGGACACCGATGTGCTGGACGCGTTCTCCGAAGAGCTGCAGTCGGAGCTTGACGAGATGGAGGCGGAAATCTTTGAGCTGGCGGGCGAGGAGTTCAACATCAACTCGCCCCAGCAACTCGGCGAGATTCTGTTCGAGAAGCTGGACCTGCCCGTCATTTCGAAGACGCCCACCGGGAACCCCTCCACGAAAGAAAGCGTGCTGCAGGAGCTCTCCACGGAGCACGACATCCCCGCCCTTGTCCTCGACTGGCGGTCCATCTACAAGCTGAAAAGCACCTACTTGGACGCGCTCGGGGAACTGGTGCATCCCGATACGGGGCGCATCCATACCAGCTTCAACCAGACACGGACCACGACGGGGCGACTCTCCTCCAGCGACCCGAACCTGCAAAACATCCCGATTCGTACGGAGCTGGGGCGCAAGATTCGCCGCGCGTTCGTCCCGCGGGAGGGATGGACCCTTATGGCCGCGGATTATGCCCAGATCGAGCTCCGCATCCTGGCCTCCATGAGTGGGGACGAGGCGATGCAGGAGACCTTCCGCAACGACGGCGACATTCACACCGATGCCGCGGCCCGCGTCTTTGGGATCGACCCGGCGGACGTCTCGCGCGACCAGCGCCGGAAGGCCAAGGAGGTGAACTACGGGATTCCGTACGGCGTCTCGCCCTGGGGGCTCGCCCAGCGCCTCCGCGTGCCGGTCGACGAGGCACAGGACCTCATCTCACAGTATCAGAAGTCGTACCCCGGGGTCTCGCAGCTTCTCAATGAGCTGGTCGAGAAGGCGCGGGAGCGGGGCTACGCCGAAACCTTGCTGGGCCGCCGCCGCTACCTGCCGGACATCGACAGCTCGAACAGCAATCGCCGCGGATACGCCGAGCGGGTGGCCGTGAACATGCCGATTCAGGGAACCCAGGCCGACATGATCAAGATTGCGATGAACCGGGTGCAGGAGCGGCTCGACGCGGAGACCTGGCAGGCCAAGATGCTGCTCCAGGTGCACGACGAGCTTGTCTTTGAGATGCCCCCCGACGAGCTGGACCCCGTTCGGGCCATGGTCCGCGACGAAATGGAAGAGGCCCTGCCGCTCGACGGCGTTCCCGTCCTCGTCGACATCGAGGCCGGGAAGGACTGGCTCGACGCACACTAACATGCCCCGTGCCCGGACCACGAAGGATCCTCGAATGAAGTGTAGCGGATGATACCTACACTTCTGCCATGTTTGTACTTCCGACTTTGACCTAATGTTATGACTGAGGTAAAATCCCCTCCTGCGGGCCCTTCGGCATTCACCTTTGTCGAGTCGTCCCAGGACATCGAGTGCTACCGGCTCGACGACAACGGCCTCCGTGTACTGCTCCTGCCACAGGACGGCGCCCCGGTGGCGACATCCATGGTGACCTACCACGTGGGTAGCCGGAATGAGCACACGGGCCACACCGGCGCGACCCACATGCTCGAGCACCTGATGTTTAAGGGGACCGAGCGCTTTCACAAGCGGAAGGGGACCTCAATCTTTGAGACGCTGCAGCGCGTGGGGGCGGAGGTCAACGCCTCTACGTGGGTGGACCGCACGAACTACTACGAAATGCTTCCCACCGAGCACCTGCCGCTGGCCTTCGACATCGAGGCCGACCGGATGCGGAACGCCCTTCTCGATCCGCAGGACGTGGAGTCCGAGCGCACTGTCATCCTGAACGAGCGCGACCGCAACCAGAATGACCCGGTCTCGCGCCTGTTCGACGAGGTGTGGGGCGCGGCCTTTGTCGCACACCCGTACCACCACCCCACGATCGGGTGGCGGAGCGACATTGAGGGAATGACGCCCGACGATCTCCGCTCCTTCTACGACACCTACTACTGGCCCAACAACGCGACCCTCTCGATCGTCGGCCAGTTTGACCGGCGGGAGACCCTGGAGGAGGTGGCCGATCAGTTTGGGCGCCTCGATGCGGCCGGCCACGAGATCCCGCAGGTGACGACCGACGAGCCAGAGCAGACGGGACAACGCCGGGTGTCCGTAAAGCAGGAGGGCCAGCTGGGCGCGGTCCTGATGGGGTACAAGTCGCCCCCCGCCACGGACCCCGACTCGGATGTCCTGGACATTCTGGCCCGCATCCTCGCCTCGGGCAAAGGCAGCCGGCTCTTTCGACGGTGTACGGATCAGGGGCTCACCAGCGACGTGTTCGGGGTGAACTTCCGCCTGCGCGACCCGAGCCTCTTTTCCGTGTTCGCCTACCTCGCGCCCGAGGCGGAGCACGAAGAGGTCGAAGAGGCCATCCGCGACGAAATCGAATCCATCCGGGCCGACGGGGTGACGCAGGACGAACTCGACCGGGCCCGTACCCAACTCCGCGCGCAGACGGCCTTTGACCGCGACGGCTCCATGCGGGTGGCCTCGCAACTGAACGAGGCCCTGGCGGCCGGCGACTGGAAGCTGTACACGCAGTACCTCGACCGCCTCGAAGAGGTGACCACCGCCGACGTGCAGCGCGCTGCGCAGACGTATCTGCAGGACGATACCAGCACGATCGGCTGGTACGTGCCAACCGCTCAGTAATCGGCCCCCGCTCCTCTTTCTCGCCACTTCCTTCTGTGTCCATGAGCACCGTTCCAAGCCTCGCCCCCCGCATTCAGGACCAGACGGTCGGTCCGGCCCGCGTCCTTACGCTTCCCACCAGTGTGGACGACGTCGTCTCGTGGCGGGCCTCTTTTTTGACCTACCCCGACCTGGCGGCTGGGGACCACCTCCGACAGAAGCTCACCGTGTCGCTCCTGGACAAGGGGACGCAGCAGCGCGACCGCTTTGAGCTGGCGCAGGTGCTGGAGGACTGCGGCGCCAAGCTCGACCTGTCCAGCGACGGCCTGTACGTGGATGCGTCGGGCCGCGCCCTCGCCGACGACGTGCCCAAGGTGATGGACGTGCTGGCCGAGATGCTCCGAACGCCTGCTTTCGACCCCGAGGAGTTTGAGAAGGCCCGTGCGCAGGTGGCCGCCGACCTCCAGCGGCGCATGGAAAAGACGGGGGCGCAGGCTGCCTCGGCCCTCACGCGGCGTCTCTTTGCCGCGGGTCATCCCAACCACTCGGCCGCCCCGGAGGAGCAGCTGCGCACCCTTCAGCAACTGACGGTCGAGGACGTGCGGGCGTACCATGCGCATCATTTTGGGACCGAGGAGTGGACGCTGGCGTTCGCTGGCGATCTCGACCACGATCGCATCCGGTCGGTCGTGGCGGAGGCGTTCGAGGGGTGGGCGCCCCACGACGCCGAGCCCGTCTACGAGACGGAGCCCTCCCCCGAGGCGCCCGGACGGAGCGTACTCCCCATGCCGGACAAGTCGAATGTCGACGTGCGGATTGGGCATGCCCTCCCGTTGCGCCGCGACGACGAGGCGTACCCGGCGCTGTACGTGGGCAACTACATTCTCGGGGGGAATTTTGCGGCCCGGCTCATGAACACGGTGCGCGACGAAAAAGGGCTGACCTACCACATTGGGTCGGGCCTGTCGGGAATTTCCACGCGCTACGCGGGCTACTGGCAGGCCAGCGTGACGCTGAGTCACGAGGCACTGGAGGCGGGAGTGGAGGCGACCCTGGACGTGATAGAGACGTTTGTCGACAACGGGGCGACCGCCGAGGAGCTAGAGGCGAAGAAAACAACCATCACGGGCTCGTACACGGTGGGGCTGGGGACCACCCGGCGGCTGGCCCAGTCGATTCTCACCACCGCTGAGCGCGGGTTCGAGATGGATTATCTCGATCAGTTTCCCCGCGACATCGAGGCGCTCACCCTGGAGGAGGTGAATGAGGCCGTCCGCACCTATCTACGGCCGCAGGAGCTGCACGAAGCGCGGGCGGGGGTCCGTCCCGAGCCCGTGGAGACGCCGGAGCACAGCGCTTCGAACCGCCAGCAATCCCACCGCAGCTGAGACAGGGCGACTGGTCGTACCAGGTGCGCTCCAGACGTGATCTATTGCCTCCGGACCACACGGTCAGGACCGCCGGCCCGCGCGCCCCACGAGCCCCCGTTCCCTTCGGCCCCGCACTTCGCTCGTGTGGGGCCCGTCCATCCGGCCGACAGGATGACCCGTGCAGAGGGCGGGGCTCTGCGTCGAGTGCAGAGCGACTAAGTGCAAGCAATCTTCAGTTTGTGGATTGCGCAATGGGTCTTCGGATCCTCCGACCTCTTCGTTCGTCGAGAGCGGGGGCGGAAACAGGCCGTTTACGCGGGATCTG
>NCRB01000073.1 GCA_002894665.1 Salinivenus iranica | reverse complement strand
GAGCCCCATTGAGTTGGCCGGATCGATCCCGGCTCGGCGCCCCGAACGCCCTCGGGGCTTGGCCGGGAGGACAACCACAACATTGAGGTTTGACACAACTAGGCTGTTGCCGACGAGAGTACGGGTACTCAGCACCCCCGACATACACCCGAAAGCCCTGTGAGGAACGATAGCAAACTGCGTGAAGTCAGGGGGGTGCAGGAACGACTCGTCGGGGGATAAATTTACAGAATGAACGTTCATTCAAAGCCAAGCACACTAATCGGCGACACGGAAATCCAAGGCATCGCCTTCTCGAAGAGCGGTGTCCGCTCCGCGACGTAGGCGGGGCCGTTCGCCGTCTGCTCCCGCGCTGGGGGGTCGCTCCGACGCGCAGCAGACAAAATCAAAAAAGACACAGGCAGCGCTGCGACCGACGGCACCACCCTATCCGTCGCAGCACCCCTGTGCCACACGATCTATAGCACAACCATCTCCTGTCTAGACCATGCGAAATGTAACATCGAAATTCACAGCCGCGATCGCAACCCTCGCCCTTCTGCTGGGCTTCGCCCTGCCGATGACCAGCCAGGCCCAGTCGCCCGTTGATCTCGGGGTCCGGGGCGGCGTCACGCAGGCCACCTTCTACGGCGACGACGTGGCCTCCAATGACTTCCGGCCGGGCTTCACGGGCGGGATCTTCCTGAACTACCAGGTCAACGAAGCCTTCTCTGTACAGCCGGAGGTGCTCTACTCCGTGCGGGGTGCGAAGAATCACTTCAACGAAGCCGGAACCGTGCAGGACGTGCGCGTCCGTCAGGACGTGATCGAGATTCCGGTGCTGCTGAAGCTCAGTGCCCCGACGGCGCCGGTGACTCCGCGCCTGTACGTGGGCCCGGCTCTCGGCTTCGTCACTAACAGTGAGATCGACGGGGCAGACGCCGACGATAGCTTTGCCGATGTCGACTTCAGCGGGGTTGTAGGCGGTGAGATTGCCTACGCTCTGGACAAGGGCCCGCTCAGCGAGATTGCAATCGACGGGCGCTACAACCTTGGATTGGCCAATCTGGGGGATCTTCCGAGCGCTGAGTTCGAGGATGTCTCGACCAGCGCGTTCACCGGCACGTTGAGCCTTCGCTTCAACCTCTAACGGCCACATCCAGAAGAAGAATCGAAGGGCCGTCCCGCTTTCGGGACGGCCCTTTTATTTCGGCGAAAATGTATTTTGGGCCAGCCCGGAACGAAAACACACAGCCTTCCGGCGGGGCGCTGCGCAACGACGGGGGCAATTGAAATGAGATAAAGGAGGGGCGAGCCCTACATGAATAGGAGAGCGAAGCGAAACGCACCGGGTGATGCTGGGTTCTTGGAATGAACGTTCATTCTAAAACACCGGGCAAACCTATCGAAGACGCACAGGGCAAACGAGGCGACATTCTCAGGGCGGGACTTTGTCTGTTCGACGAGCAGGGATTCCACGGCACTTCCATGTCGGAGATTGCCGAGACGGCGGGGGTGGGCGCCGGAACGATCTACCAGTACTTCGACGGCAAGGACGATCTCGTCGACCAGCTGTACGCGGAGGCGCGTGCTGAAGCCCACCAGTCGATCCTCGACATGGGATTCGATGAAGACGCCTCGGTCCGGGACCGCCTCCGGATGACCTGGCGGGCCATCATCCACAACTACATAGCCTGCCCTCGGCTCTACCGCTTCATCTTGCAGTATGAATCGTCTGCCTACCTCCGACGGACCCAACGAGCCCAGCCTGAGGACCTGCAGCCTCCGTTTCGGAAGATTTATCGAGATGGGATCGAGCAGGGGCTCTTTCCCGACTTGCCCCAGTCGGTGTACGTGTCGTTCTTTGTCGGAACGGTCACAAATCTAGTCCAAGAGCATCTCAACCGGGGGCCGGAACTGGACGAGGAGTTGATCGACCAGTCCTTCGAGATGCTCTGGGCCGCCTATACGAAAGCGTCGGTAGATCTTGAGACCACATAGGAGGATCCCCGCCGCTTCCCCCGTTCCCACCCGACGATATTGAGGGAGTTCTCCATCGGGGGGCCCTCTCGATGTGGCATCCCGGCCCGAATGCCGACCTTCGTTATCGCCAACACCTATCGCTTCTACATGGACTCTTCGGCTTTTGCGACTCGCCTGTGCGTCCCTCGTTGCGTTGCCGGCGCGGCCCACCGGGTACTTTCGGTCGTGTTTTTAACGGGTCTCTTGGTCGGGGCGTGCGGTCCTCTTCAGCAGACTGGGGCGCAGCCTCCCCCCGACGAAGCAACAGAAATCGGGGTTCTGCTCAGCGACTCCTCTCAGACCCATCGGCGCGCCGCGGACGCCATTCGGCGGGAATTGCAATCGCTCATGAGGGGAGAACGACACGTGCGGTTTCCGGAGAAGTATCAGTGGGTGCTGGGGGCGGGCGAACAGGTGGGGAGGGAGCACCTGGGCGACGGCGAGACGGGCCCTGCGGTCATCATTGCCGTGGGACTCTCGGCCTCTCATCGACTCGCCACGAAGTCCGAGCGGAGCGTGCCGGTAGTGGCGGCCCATACCCTGGATTCGGACCTACAGGGACTTCCGAAAGCAGGCGGCACCAGTGGCGCGACGAATCTAACGTACGTGTCCGAACCGGGGCTCTTGCGTGAAAACATGGATCTGCTACGGTCGCTGACACCGGCATCGGCTCCGGCGCTCCTCGTGCCGGCCCGCGTGCTGGAGGAGCCCGCGCTCGCCGACCGAATGCGCCGCCGGCTCAGTCAGGGAGACTCGTTGAATGCCGACTGGCGCGTGGTGCCGGTGCGGTCTACGGCCGAGGCCACGTTAGAGGCCCTGCCCGCCGGCACGGACGCGGCCTACCTGGCGACGCCCCTGCCACTTTCTTCGGTGGAGCGAGACCGTTTGATTTCGGGCCTGCGTGCGCGCCAGATCCCGACGGCCGCCCACCGGGGGCGTGAACTCGTGGACCGGGGGGCGTTGGTGACGGCGTCCGCGCCCGCTGCCGATCCGATTCCCCGACGCGCGGCCCTCCATGCCGCGGATCTCCTTCGGGGGGAGGTCGCCGAGTCGCTTTCCGTGGAGCTTCCGTCCCCACGGACACCCTACGTCAACGAGTCGACGGCCCGTCGGCTCGGCCTCTCCATCCCGAGCGACCTGCGTCTGCGGGTGACCCTGACCGGCACGCCTCCTTCGCCCGCGGCGGACTCCATCACGTACGCGCAGGCAGTGCGCCGGGGCGTGAGGGCCAACGACGGACTGGACGCCCAGCGGGCGGGATTGGAGGCGGAGCGCCAGGACGTGCGGGTCGAGCGGGGCGACCTGCTCCCCCAAGTGCAAGTCGGGGCACGGGCGCTTCAGGTGGATTCCGACCAGGCGGCTGCCAGCTTTGGGGCGCAACCCGAACGGTCACTGAATGGGTCGGTGACGGTTTCACAAACCGTGTTCTCTCCCCAAGAGTGGGGCGACCTGGAGATCGCGAAGCGCCAACGGGCGGCCGACGCGGCCAGCGTGGACGGCGCTGAGCAGGATCTTGCCCTTCAGGTGTCGAGCGCGTACGTCTCGGTCCTACAGGCCCGCGCCCTCGCCCAAGTGCGCCGAAGCAACCTCGCCCTCAGCCGAGAGAACCTGTCAATCGCTCGGTCGCGCCAGGCGTCCGGACAGGGAGGGCGCCAGCAGGTGCTCCGCTTCAAGACGCAGGTGGCTCAGGCGCGGCGCACGGTTCTCGACGCGAGGTCTCGGGTCGACGTGGCCCGGTCCCGCCTCGCGCAGGTCCTGGCCCGATCGCCCGACGAGCTGATGGGGGTGGCCGGGCTGTCGCCATCCGACTCCATTCTGACGCTTCCGGAATCGGTCTTCGCGGAGTACGGTCACACCTCGGCCGCCCGCCAGCGACTCACGGACTTTCTGCTGGAGGAGGGGCTGTCGAATGCCCCTGCCCTGCAGGCGCTCGACGAACAGATTGCGGCGGCCCGTCGGGGCGTGGAGGCGGGGCGGCAATCGTACTGGGCGCCCACCGTGGCCCTGGAGGGACAGCTCAACAGTCGTGTGCTGGAGGGCGGGGCGGGCACCGAGTCGCTGTCCCTGCCGGGCGGGCCGCCGGGCGGAGCCGCCCTCCCGCAGGCGCCCAATACCACCTGGAACGTGGGCCTCTCCCTCAGCCTGCCGCTCTTTACGGGACTCAAGCGCGACGGCCAGATTGAGCGAGGGCAGGCTCAGCTCAGCCAGCTGAAGGCCCAGCGCCGGGAGGTGCGCTCCAGCCTGGAGGAGCGCATCCGGTCGCGCACCGGGCAGGCCACGTCCGGCTACCTCAGCCTGCGGGAGGCGGAGGCGGGTCGGCGCACGGCTCAGGAGACGATCGAGCTGGTGCAGGATTCCTACACCGCCGGAGCAGCCGACGTGCTCGACCTGCTCGACGCCCAGGAGGCGGTCCTGAATGCCCGGCTGGCCGAGGTGGACGCCCGCTACTCGTTCCTGCTCCGCCTCCTCCAAACCGAGCGGGCCATCTCACGCACCGGACCGTTGCAGACGGCCGACGAGCGGGCGGCCGTCCGGACGCGCCTTCGTGCCTTCATGAAGGAAGAGCGGTAGAGCGCTCGTCTATTTCTGCTGTTTTCTTCACCGACGCCCCTCTCCATCGATGACTACGTCTGCTTTTTCGTTTTCGCGCGCCCCGGTGTCGTCGTGGCTTGTGCTCGCGCTGGTGAGTGGTGCGGCCGCGCTCGTGCTGACCGCCTGTGGCGCCGAGAGCACGTCCGCCCCGCCGCTGGAGCCCCCGGTGCGTCCGGTCAAGATGCACACCGTGCAGGGGGAGAATTCTACGCCGGTGCGGGAGTACCCGGGATCCGTCTCGGCGGGCGAGACTGCTACCCTCTCGTTCGAGGGGCCGGGAACGGTCGTCGAGTTGCCCGTCGAAGAGGGAGAGCGGATCAAGACGGGCGATCTCATTGCCCGCATTGAGGGCGATAATGCGCGCTCGCAGCTGAAGTCCGCCCGTGCGACCCGGAATGCGGCCCGGTCGGCGTACGAGCGGGCCAAGTCCCTGTACGCCCAGGGCATCGTGTCGCAGCAGCAGTTGGAGGCGCGGCAACGAGAGTACGAGGTGGCCCAGTCGCAGCTTGAGCAGGCGCAAACCCGGGTGGGGGATACGCGCATCACAGCCCCGTTTGACGGGCGCGTGGCCCAGACGATGGTCGAACTCAACGAAAACGTAGGGCCGCAGCAGGCCGTCGTGACCGTGCAGGACCTTTCCCGAATGGAGGTGGTGATCGATGTGCCGGAGCAGAGCCGGATGCGCCGCGCCCTGGAGTCGGAGTCGCTCGCCGTCACCGTCTCGATGCGCCCGGATCTCCGGGTCCCCGCTACGCTCAAAGAGATCACGACGACGGCGGATCCGCGCACCCGCACGTACGAAGCGACGCTCACATTCCGACCGCCCGCCGACGCCGGCCTCCTGCCGGGCATGACCGCTCGGGTCCTCGTAGGGGGCGCTCCGGCGTCCCGCTCCGGGGCATCAGGGACGGTTTCGATTCCGACCAGTGCTGTCTTCTCGAGGTCGGGCGGGAGCGCCTCCGTCTGGGCGGTGGACGACTCGTCGATGACCGTGACCCGTCAATCCGTGTCGCTGGGAACGATGCGCGACAGCACAGTCGTCGTCACCTCGGGCCTCCGGGCGGGCACCCGCATCGTCGCGACCGGGGTGCACCAGCTCAACGACGGCCAATCCGTTCGCCCCCTGCAGTAGCTCGGGGCAGGCGCCCCCTGCGGTCGACCGCTCTCTTTTCATGTGTTTCGCTGTGATCCACTATGGACATCGCCAAGGCCGCCATTGAGAACCGGACGCTGACGTACGTCACCACGTTGCTCGTGGTGGTGGGGGGCGTCATCGCGTTCCTGAACCTGGGGCGCCTGGAAGACCCGCAGTTCACCATCAAGCGGGCCCTCGTGGTGACCCAGTATCCCGGGGCGACGGCCCACGAGGTGGAGGCGGAGGTGTCTGACCCCCTCGAAGAGGCCGTCCAAGAAATGGGAAAGGTCAAGGAGATCAAGTCCCGTTCCATTCGCGGGCGCTCGACGCTGGAGGTCGAGATGAAGAGTGATGTTATTGGGGACGCGGTGACGCAGGCGTTCGACGACCTGCGCGACAAGGTCAACGACGCTCAGCGACGGCTGCCGCCCGGAGCGGGCCCGTCTGCCGTGGAGGACGACTTTGGGGATGTATATGGCATCTATATGGCCATTACTGGGGAGGGCTACAGCAAGCAGGAATTAGAAGACCATGCAGAGGACCTGAAGCGGGAGCTGGTACAGGTTCAAAACGTCGCAAAAGTCCGGATTTTTGCGGACCGGCAGGAGGTCATCTACGTCGAGCCGAACCGCGACCGGCTGTCGAACCTGGGGATTTCCGTCGACCGGATCGCGGGGAAACTGCGCACGCAGAACATCGTCGTCGATGCCGGGCGTGTGCGGGTAGGGGACAGTCACATTTCCGTGCGTCCGTCGGGGGCAACGGCGTCCGTGGACGACTTGCGGTCGATCTTGATTGCCAGCCAGGAGGGGCGCCAAATCTTTCTGGAGGACATCGCCACGGTGCGCCGCGGCTACGCCGACCCCCCGAGCGCACTCATGCGATACGACGGCCAGCCGGCGATCGGCCTCGGCGTATCGACCGTCGACGGGGGCAACGTCGTCACAATGGGCGAGGCCGTGAAGGCTCGGCTCGACGAACTGAAGGCCGATCGTCCCGTGGGCATCGAGTACAGCTACATCAACTTCCAAGCCGACGACGTGAGCAAGGCGGTCAGCGGCTTTGTCTGGAATCTGATCACCGCCATCGCGATCGTCATTGTCGTGCTGTTGCTGGCCATGGGGTGGCGCAGCGGGCTCCTGATGGGGTTTGTGCTGGCCGTCACTGTCCTCGGCACCTTCATCCTGATGTACGCGACGGACGTGGTGTTGCAGCGGATCTCGCTGGGTGCGCTGATCATTGCGCTTGGCATGCTCGTCGACAACGCCGTGGTCATCGTGGACGGCATCCTCACGCGCCTGAAAGAGGGCCGTGGGCGGGTGGAGGCCGCGTCGGAGATTGTGGAGCAGACGAAATGGCCCCTCTTCGGGGCGACGGCCGTGGCCATCCTGGGCTTTGCGGCCATCGGCACCTCCTCCGACAGCAGTGGGGAGTTTCTGGGGTCGTTGTTCCTCGTGATCCTCTACTCGCTGTCGCTGAGCTGGGTGCTCTCCATCACGCTCGCGCCGCTCCTGGGCGTCGACTTTCTGAAAACGCCCGACCCGGACGAGGAAGTCGAGAGCGCCCACGCCGGGCCGGTCTACACCGTATACCGCCGCCTGCTCCAGGGCGCGATCAACTACCGGTGGGCGACGGTGGCGATCATCACGGTGCTCATGGGACTGTCGATGTGGGGGGCCGGGTCGGTCAAGCAGAGCTTCTTCCCCGACTCCACGCGCCCGCAGTTCCTCGTGGACGTGTGGATGCCGCAGGGCACGCACATCCGTACGACCGAGGCCGCTGTGAAGGAAGCGGAGCAGTACGTGCAGGGCCTCGACGCCGTCACCCACGTGAGTTCGGTGGTGGGGCAGGGCGCCCTTCGGTTTGTGCTGCCGTACAGCCCGGAGCGGCAAAACGCGTCCTACGGGCAGCTCATCGTGGACGTCGACGACTGGCGGAAGATCGCCGGCCTTAAAGACTCGGTGGACGCCCGTCTCTCGGAGATGCTTCCCCGAGCCAACGTGTACGCGTTTCCGTTCGTCTTTGGCCCAGGGGGCGGCACCGGACGCATTCAGGCGCGCATCAGCGGCCCCAACCCTGACACGCTGCGCGCCATCGCCCAGCGCGTGGAGGGCATCTTCCGGTCGGACGACAACACCAAGGCCGTGCGCAACAACTGGCGAAACCGCGTGGAAGTGATGCAGCCGCAGGTGGCCGAGGACGCGGCGAGCGCTCTCGGAGTGACGCGTCCCGATGTGGCCCGGGCCGTCCAGCGCACCTTCGAGGGCACCCGGATGGGCGTGTACCGCGAAGGAACCGATCTGCTGCCCGTCACGATGCGGGCCCCGTCCGAGGAGCGGGCCCAGGCCAGCAACATAAAGAATACCCAGGTGTGGAGCCCCGTGGCGAGCGAGTACGTTCCGATCCGGCAGGTCGTCTCCACGTTCGAGACCGGCTTTGAGGACGGGATCGTGTGGCGGTACAAGCGGTCCCCGACCGTGAGCGTGTACGCCGACCCGGTTTCGGGAACGGCGACCTCGGTCTTCCAGCGAGTGCGGCCGTCAGTGGAGAAGCTCTCTTTGCCCCGAGGGTACGAGATCGAGTGGGGCGGGCAGTACGAGAACTCGAACGAGGCCAATGCCTCGCTCTTTTCGGCCGTCCCGATCTTCTTCGTATTGATGGTGCTGATTACGGTGGCGCTCTTCAACGCCCTCCGACAACCGTTCATTATTTGGCTCACTGTGCCCCTGGCCCTGATTGGCGTGGTGGCGGGCCTGCTTGCGACGGGGGCGGCCTTCGGGTTTACCGCCCTCCTGGGCTTCCTGAGTCTGTCGGGCCTGCTCATCAAAAACGCCGTGGTGGTGATCGACGAGATTGAAATCTGGAAGCAAGATGCCCCGCTTTATCAGGCCATTGTGGGGGCGAGTGTCGTCCGGCTGCGCCCGGTCATGATGGCGTCCATTACGACGGCCCTGGGCATGATTCCGCTCTTCACCGACGCGTTCTTCGTAGCCATGGCCGTGACCATCACGTCCGGGCTTCTCTTTGCCACGGTGCTTACGATGATCGTAGTGCCGGTCCTTTATGCCATTCTCTTCGGCGTTGAGCGCCTGCCGTATTCGGAGGGCTAGCCGGGAACGCATGGGACGCTGGACGCGGGCACGCAAGTGGAGAATTCCGCTCTTACCCCGGCACCAGTCTAACATTCGCCCTGGTACAGAAATCGGGAGCAGCTCACCTCCTTCTCGACGAACTCGCTGTTGAAGTAGGCTCGCATAGGTTGAGACATTGGGGAAACGAGAGAGAAACGCCGGCGCGTGCGTTGCGAGACGCTTCCCGGCGGTGTCCTCGTCAGTGAAAGGGGCAATCAGGGGAATGTCGAGACCGAAGAGCAACGTCGGAGTCGAAGATTCCGGCAGCCGGCTCAACCCGAGGAAGGCGAAAGATGCTCCTTGAGGGCAGCGCCTCGCCGCCGACTCACGGCGAGCGGCGTGTCGCGGGTGGGTACATGCGCCTCATAGGTGGCGTTGGGCGTGCGCTCCACGCGGTCTACGCAGTCAATCTGGACGATGGTGGAGCGGTGAATGCGGGCAAAGTGGGGGGCAGGGAGACGCTGTTCCCAGGTGTGGAGGGCCGTTGAGGTTAAGGCGGTGTCGCCGTCGAGGAGGTGGAGTTCGGTATAGTTGCCGTCGGCCTGAATATAGACGATGGCCTGGATGCGGACGAAGCGCGGGCGATGCCCTTCGTCACACAGGAAGACATCGTCGTATCGAAAGGCGTTCGAGGCCGCGCCCGACTGCTGCTGGGGCAGGGACGACGCCGAGGCCCGGGCCCGGTTGAGAGCTTCCGTCAGCCGATCGGGACCGATTGGTTTGAGGAGGTAATCCAGGGCATTCACCTCGAAGGCCCGGGCGGCGTACTCGTCGTAGGCAGTGACGAAGATGACCTGCACCGGTCGATCCACGCGCTTGAGAAGGTCGAATCCATTCTCGGTTCGCATCTGGACGTCGAGGAAGATGACGTCCGGGGCGCTTTGGCGGACATGGTCGGCGGCCTCATCGACGGTCCCGGCCTCGGCGACCACCTCGACGTCTGGCTGGTCGGCCAGGGCGGACCGGACGGACTGGCGCGCGCGTCGTTCGTCGTCGACAATGAGGGCCCGCAGCGGTTCAGGCATTGGCAGAGGAGGGCTTGTCGAGGGCATCGGCGTCGATTTCGATCCGGGCCCGAACCCGGCCGTCTTCCTCCGTCAACGCAAACCGACCGTGATCGGCGTATCGGGCATCGAGACGAGCCCGGACATTGTCGAGGCCTGTTCCGGTCCCGCCTTTTCCTTCGGAGCGCAGGTGTCCCGTGTTCACCACTTCCACAATCAGCCGAGGGGGAGCGGAAGGGGCGGCTGTGGTCATTTGTCCCCGAATTGCTACCCGCAGCGGAGACGGGCTGGTCCGCTGGCCGTGCTTGATAGCGTTTTCGACGAGGGGAAGAACCAAGAAGGCCGGAATGCGCAGAGTCGCGGCCTCCTCGTCCAGGTCCACCGTCCACTGCAGTTCTTCTTCGAACCGGATCTTTTCCACGGTGAGGTAGTGCCGGGCCGCTTCGAGTTCGTCCCGCAGAGGAACGACCTGCACTGCGCTGGTCTTGGCGTCCTCGGTGCTGTCGAGTAGCGTGTAGCGCAGAAAGCCCGATAGCTCCCGCACGGCCGTCTGCACCTGGCCCGGCGCGTTCTCGGCCAGTGCCCCGATCGTGTTGAGGGCATTGAAAAAGAAGTGCGGATTGAGCTGGTAGCGGAGCATGCGGAGGCGGGCACGCTCGGCGGCCACCTCTGCTTCTAGAAGCTGGCGTCGCTGCGTTTGCTGCTGATGGAGGTGGCGAACGCCCAGGGCCAATCCGCACCACAACAGAAAGAGGAGGGGAAAGGCGAGGGGCCAAGTAAGGAGGGCCCCCTGGCCAGGCAGCGTAGCCGTTAGTTGGAGCACAGGACCCGCAAACGGATTGAGCGCCCCCGCGCCCCAGTAGTACAGCCCACCCCACCCGGCGCCACTCCCTGCAACCGTGCCGAGAACACCGGCGGTTTTTCCAATCGGATGAAGGGTCGTGCCCAGCAGGAGGTGAAGCCCAAATCCCATGAAGCTGCTTATGGCGAGACCGGACCCGGCGGCCCAGAGGGCCAGATACTGAGCAATGGGCGGAAACGGCAGATACCGAAGCAGCGTGCCGTAGAAGACAATTCCGTAGATCGTCCAAAAGAGAAGCTGTAGGCCGAGGGGAAGGGCCGTCCGCAGCGAAAAGACTGGATCCTCCTGGGGAGAGGATTCCACGTCTGACGGAGAAGGGAGGCGGGCCGTCGCCATTGCAAGGGGAAAACGAGGGCGGAGACGGGCGGGAGGAAATGTCCTCAGAAATCTATAATGCAGGCGCAGGCGCAGAATTAAAACGTCCGATTGGTGGGCGGGGAATGGGCTGTGTGAGTGGCACGGAATCCTGCGAGACATCCTCTATTCTGTCTTCTCCACTCTAAGGCCGGGCGTCCCGCGCCCGGGACCTTTCGCAGGGGGGACCTTTCGCGATTCATTTCGTGCGATCCGTTCAACAGGGCCTCGCTCTACCAATGAACCTTACCCTTTCCACGAACGCTGTGTCACCAGTTTCGAAAAGAACGCACTGGACTCTCCTCGTGATCGCTGCGGCGGTCCTGGTTACGGGGGCGGGGCCCACTCGGGCGCAGTCGCCGGACACGACGGAGCCAGGAGCGTCGTCCCAGAATGCCATGGTCGAACGGGCGAAGGCAGAAGCGCAGCGCTGGCTGGACTTCATTGATCGGGGGAAATATGAGGCCTCCTGGACGGAGGCGGCCGATTACATGCAGCTCGGAACCACCGACGAGCAATGGGCGGCCCGGGTGCGTGGAGCCCACGCCTCGCTCGACTCCCTGTACGATCGGACGCTCGTCGCCGCCCGGCACACGACCACTCATCCGGATCTGCCGGAAGGCAGCGACGCGGTCGTCGTGCAGTACCGATCGACCTACGAGACGAGCCGTGGCGTCCGGTCGTGGCTCGAAACAGTGACCGTGTATAAAGAACGCGAGGGGTGGGGCGTCGTCAAGTACCTCATCCGCCCCGAGCAACAATGATCAATCATTGGACCGGCCGCTGACTGGCGAGGTCGTTCTGGATCGGGCGCGAACCGTATCACTTGAACTCAAAAATTTCCCTTCACACTTCCTCATCATGATTTCGTCTGCTTTCCGCTACCGTTCAGTATTGATTTTCGCCGCCGGGTTGCTGCTCCTGGGGTGTGATCTTTTGGAAAGCGAAAGCGCTGGAAAGAGCGATACGACCCAGAGCGACACGACAGAGATTGCCTCGCTGGTGCAGGAACGCTTCGAGGAGCAGCCCGCCGGCACAGGCATCGTCGTGGGCATCGTCGACGGATCGGACCAACAGACACTGGCCCGGGGCGTCACCCGTGCAGAAGGGGACTCGGTCGATAAGCACACAGTGTTTGAGATTGGTTCCATCACGAAGACGTTTACGGCACTCGCTTTGGCCGATCGCGTGGAGCAGGGAGCCGTCCGGCTCGGCGCTCCGGTCGCGGCCTCCCTACCCGACTCGGTCGACGTTCCGGGGCAGGACGGGACGTCGATTACCCTGAAGCAGTTGGTCACCCATACCGCTGGCCTGCCGCGGCTTCCTCCCAACCTCGATGAGGAATCCGAATTTGAGGATCCGACCGATCCCTACGCGGCCTACGCGGTGCCGGAGTTGTACCGGGGGCTTGAAGGGACGACCCTCTTGCATCCGCCAGGCACAGCGTACCAGTACTCCAACTTTGGGGTCGGCCTCCTTGGTCATGTGCTTGCCCGCCGATCGGACACGACGTACCGAGCCCTCATTCGGGACCGCATCTCAGCCCGTCTCGGCATGGAGGAGACCTGGGTCGACCTGCCAGAAGGTCCCAACCAACGTCTCGCCACGGGACATCGCCCAAACGGGAGCGCCATGCCGCACTGGCACTGGCGGGAGAGCATGGCCGGAGCCGGTGCCCTCCGGTCTTCAGCCCGCGACATGGTGACCTACCTCAAGGCCCAGCTGGGGCAGGCTGGCGCTCTGTCCCCGCTGCGCCGGGCAATCGAACGATCCCACACAACGCTATATGACCGAGAGGAGGCGGGTCCCATCGCGTACGGATGGCACGTCCGCGAACAGAACGGGCACACTGTGTTCTGGCATAATGGGGAGACAGGAGGGTTTAAATCCTTTATCGGGTTCAATCCCAAGCAGAACGCAGGCGTCGTTGTCCTCAGCAACGTCGCCCAGGGAGGGTCGACGGAGATGGGCTTTGCCCTTCTCGACACGGTATTAACGGACACAGAGGAGGACGGGCAGGGGGAAGGCAGATACAGCCCGTCCTCCTGAAATCTCAAACGCCAGGCTGTCCCCAAACTGTGCCGATACGCGGGGGCAGAGAGCCAGGAAGATTCCACCGGGGCAGAGGGTTGGGAAGGGATTTCAGTGGACGGAAAGGATACACGACCTGATGTTGGTCCGCTGATCCGTGATAGTCAGCGGCTGATTTCCCGCAATTACGTCGTGCGCTTACGAATCTTGTTTTTTTGTATCCAAGCACGGAATGCTCTCTGAGCAAAGGACTCTCACAAGCGCAGTTACGAAGTGGAGTTGTCGACTTCGATTCGCTTTTCACGTGGGACTTGTCACGCTTACGTTCGCAGGAGGTGCGTTTGCACAGAGCAGCGATCAGCCCGGGCCTGTGCCAAGAGAATTGGCCGCTGCGCTGATCGGCTTGGTTTCGGGGGAGAGCCTACGGACTTTTTCGTCGGAACGCTCCCGAGCGGTCTCCCCCGATGACTTCACGCTCCCGGAGGGCGCGCAGGTTCTGGGAGGCCTGTCGACAGAAGGTTTTGGGTTCCCACGGAATCCTTTTGGGCCATCCTCCTCGCCGGAGCGGCGGATCATCGGGGCGGACGTCCCCTCGCGGTCCAGCTCCGTGAAGGCGAGGCACGACGGGACGCCTGTCGGTCAGGGATCGATCCGGCCAACTCAATGGGGCTCGACTAAGAACCTCTATCAAAACTGATTACGGTTGTCGCTCTGAGCTTGACTCAGAGCCTATCCGACGAACGTCGGTGCTCCTACCGGCGGTCGGATGGGCTCCA
>NCRB01000072.1 GCA_002894665.1 Salinivenus iranica | reverse complement strand
GGGCGTCTGAGGGGGACGCGTCGGGCAGCCCCGACTCGTCCTCCGGGGGCGTGTGCGGTTCTTGCTGGGCCGGGGACGACTGGTTGGGCGAGTCCGACGCGGCGGACGGGGTCTCTTCGTCGGGCCGACGGGCGGGAAGCTCCATCGACGCGCCCTCGTCCGGCCCGTCCGGGTCGTCCTGCTCAATGACGACGTCGTAGACGAGGCGCCCGTTCGGGCCGAGCACCCGCGTAACTGTTTTGCGAAGCAGAGAAAAGTAATGCTCCTCAAGCCATTCGTAGTAGAAGCGGCTGGGGAGCTGAATCGTAAGCTTCTGGACCCCCTCCTCTTCCACAAGCGACTGGGCCGTCAGGGGCTCGAACCACGTCTTGTAGCTCTGCCGGCGGACGTTGTCCCGGATGATCTCCAGGCATTCCTCCCATACATGTTCGGCAGACTCATCCATGTCCAGGTCGGGGATCGAGGCCGCCAGCGGCGGCGTGTTCGTGGGCGAAAGCCGGTGAGGAGGAATGAAGAGGCAGCGCGAGGGGCCTCGAGGCAGCGGGCCGGTATCCACATTGAGAACAGGAGAAAAACAGCCTCACGCGAGCGAGCCGCTCGTCAATCTATTATCCACATTTTATACACAAGTTATCCACAACCCCCTTGTCCCTGGGCGGCAGAGGGTTAGGCGGTCAAGAAAGGAGTGCCCTTGCGGGAGAGCCGTGCACGATCCGCCGATGGGGCGGTTAAGGACGGAGAGAGAACACGTTGTCAACATGTTTCCCACAGCTCGTTGTGGCCACAGCTCGTTGTGGCCACTGGAGGCCGCGGGCGGACACGGGGGCCGCCCGTTCGCAATGCAATCCGGCCGTGCATGGGAACGCCACACAGTGCATGGGAACGCCACACAGGGGGACGGACGATGCCTCTCCGCTCGGTTGACCTGCGCGGAACGGTCGCTGGAACGGGTCCTCGCACAGGGGGCAACTCGGACTCACCAACGTTAATGATTGCCCTTGGAAACATCAAGGTAATCTGCCCCTCGTCCGAGACCTTCACAGAGTGCCGCCGCGCACCCGACGAACGCGGGGGCACAATGCCGGCGGGGGAACGGAGGAACTCCACCGAGGCAGGAGGCATACCGATCGTGCACATAAAATCATTGCCCGCTTCCGCCCCCGACCATGCTGACGGTCGACATTGCGTCTCTTTCTCCGGGCATTCACCACGTCGAGTTTGCCCCGACGGCAGAGGAGGCCGGGGTGGACCCCGCTACCTTCCGCGACATCCGGATCGAGGCCGAACTGCAGTACCATCGCGACCGCATTCTCGTGAAGCTCCAGGCCGCCGCGACGGCCACGCTCACCTGCGACCGCACGCTCAAGGAATACGAGCAGCCCGTGGCGGACAGCTACAACCTCCTCTTCGGGCCGCCGGAGATGGTGGGGCAGGAAGGAGAGGCGTTTGAGGAGGTGCGTCCGCTGTCCCCGTCGGACAACGAGCTCGACCTCACCGACGTGGTCCGCGACACGCTTCTTCTCGCCCTTCCGCAGCGCCGCATTGCCCCCGAGGCTCAGGACGAGCCGATCGAGAAGACCTTCGGCGCGTCTCCCGAGGAGGGGGAGCAGGACGAACATGCCCAGGACGAGCCGGTGGACCCGCGCTGGAGCGAGCTCAAGAAGCTGAAAGACGACGAGTCCGAGGGCTGACTGCAGGTGGGCCGGAACGTCAATTTTAGAAAAAGCAACGGAAGCGGGCGAACACGACCCCGCCGCGCTTCATCTTAGAGTGTCCGATCTTTCCCTGCGGAGCCGATGCTAGCGTCTGCCCGCGGGGTGCGTCCCGTTCATCGACTGACCCGATCGCCATGGCCGTACCGAAACGCCGACATTCAAAGTCCCGCACCCGAAAGCGCCGCTCCACCTACTACAACGAACTGGAGCCGCCCCAGCTTATGGAGTGCAACAACTGCGGGAACCCGAAAGTCATGCACCGGGCCTGCAAGCACTGCGGGCACTACCGCGGCCGTCAGGTGATTGAGCCGTCCGATGAGTTGATGGCCTAGGCCCTCTCGGACATCGCAGTCCCCGCTGCGGAGCCTTCTCTTTTTTTGTCGGGTCTTCGTGCTAAGGCACGGCGTGGGGGCCGGGATTGTCGTCGCGCACAGCTATGTTTGCGGCGGATCCGGGCTTGCGCTCCAGACGCCTCTTTGGTTACCCTGTTGGGGCTGAGCGGTGGTGCGTTGTCCGGGCCCCGCAGGTCGGCACGCATATTTTCGGGACACAGCTAGACGGCTCGTATGGGATCGCGCATCGCAGTGGACGCAATGGGGGGCGACGACGCCCCGGAAGCAGTCGTAACCGGTGCCCTGCAGGCCCTCCGGCACACCGAAGAGGACCTCTCGATTCTGCTTGTGGGGCCGGAGGGGCCTGTTCAGGAGGCCCTTGATTCACAATCCGCACCCGCCGACGACCGACTGCAGGTACTGGGGGCGCCGGATGTGATCGGGATGGGAGAGGCCCCCGCCACGGCCGTCAAGAAGAAGACGAACTCGTCGATTCACCGGGGCCTCGCCGCCCACCACGACGGGCACGCCGATGCGTTTGTGAGCGCCGGAAACACCGGGGCGATCATGGGCGCGGCGATGTTTATCCTCGGCCGCATTTCGGGTGTCGAGCGCCCCACCATCACGGGATTTTTCCCGACCCTGAAGGGCACGTCGATTGTGCTCGACATTGGATCGAATGTTGACTGCAAGCCGGAGCACCTGGTCCAGTTTGCTCGGCTCGGCACCGTGTACGCCCGCCAGGTGCTGAAGAACGAGGAGCCCTCGGTCGGACTGCTCAACATTGGGGAAGAGCCCGGCAAGGGAAACGAGCAGGTGAAAGCGGCCCACGAGATGCTCCGCCAGGCCGACGACCTGCACTTTGCCGGCAACGTAGAGGGGAGCGATCTGCTCTTCTACGCCTCCGACATCATTATCTGCGACGGATTCGTGGGAAATGTTCTCCTGAAGTTCGGGGAGAGCATGACGACGGTGCTTACGGAGATGACGGAGCAGGAGATGGAGCGCCAGGGACTGTCGGCCGAGGACCGATCGACGGTTGAGGGCGTACTGGGGGAGGTGCGCAAGGGCTTCGATCCGGAATCCCGGGGCGGAGTGCCCCTCCTGGGCGTAAACGGAAACGTCCTCGTCGGACACGGCCGCTCCGCCCCCAGTGCCATTGAGCAGATGATCCACTCCGCGGCCGACCTTGCGTCCGAGAACGTTGTAGACGCCATCGAGGCGGCCTTTCACCCCGAGGCGGCGTAGACGCGACGCCTCTTCTGTTTCGGACACCCACCTGTGCCTTCCATGTCGACGACGCCGCCGCGCCGCGCCGCCATTACCGCCGTTGGGCACTACCTGCCAGAGGAGCGGCTCACGAACGGGGACCTGGAGGAGATGGTCGAGACGAACGACGAGTGGATCCGCACCCGCACCGGCATCCGCGAGCGTCGCATCCTGGGCGACGACGGCAAGGCCACCGCGTTCATGGCCACCGAGGCCGCGCAGGAGGCCCTCGACAAGCGGGGCCTCGCCCCGGAGGACGTCGACACGATCGTGGTGGCGACGGTGACGCCCGATATGCTCTTCCCGGCCACCGCCTGCCTCGTGCAGGACAACCTGGGGGCGAACAACGCCTGGGGCTTTGATCTCTCGGCGGCCTGCAGCGGCTTTCTCTACGCCCTCACCACCGGGGCCAAGTTCGTTGAAAGCGGGCAGTCGGACACGGTGCTCGTGATCGGGGCCGACAAGATGAGCTCCATCGTCGACTACACCGATCGCACCACGTGCATCCTGTTCGGGGACGGCGCCGGCGCCGTGGTGTTGGAGGCCGATGAGGAGGCGGGCCTCGTGGATTCGGTGCACCACGTGGACGGGGAGCACAGCGACCTGCTTTGTATGCGGGGTGGGGGGAGCCTGCACCCGCCCACCCACGAGACCGTGGACGCCGGCATGCACTTTCTCAACCAGGAGGGGCGGCAGGTCTTCAAGTTTGCCGTCACCCGCATGGCGGATGTGTGCGTGGAGGTGATGGAGCGCAACGACTTGACGGCCGACGACGTGCAGTACCTCGTGCCGCACCAGGCCAACCAGCGCATCATCGATGCGACGGCCCAGCGCATGGGGCTCGACGAGGAAAAGGTGATGGTGAACATCGACCGGTACGGCAACACCACGGCCGCCACCATTCCGCTCTGTCTCTACGACTGGGAGGACGAGCTGTCCGCGGGCGACGGCCTGATCCTGACAGCCTTCGGCGGCGGCTTTACCTGGGGGGCGAGCTATCTTACCTGGGCGTACGACGGCGGGCAGTAACGAGCGGCGACGGTCGAAGGGCGAGTTGTAACGCGCCGCGTCTGCCATTGGAGAGCCCCGTCCCGTATTCGCAATGCGAAAATCCCAATTCGACAGTGTCATGACCGCGTTTCTTTTCCCCGGACAGGGCTCGCAGTCCGTAGGCATGGGCCACGAACTCTACGAGCAGTCGCCGGTGGCCCGTGAGCGCTTCGACGCCGCCGATGCGCTGATGGGAGATGTGGACCTCCTCGCCCTCATGTTCGGCCTCGCCGATGGGGTCGACGACCCAGACGAGGCGCTGAAGCAGACGGAGGTGACGCAGCCGGCCCTCTACACACACAGCCTAGCGGCGATGGCGGTGCTGAACGAGAAGGGCGTCCACCCCGAGATGGCCGCCGGGCACAGCCTGGGCGAGTACAGCGCGCTGGCCGCCGTGGGGGCGCTCTCGTTCGAGGACGGGCTGCGCGTGGTGCGCCGCCGGGGCGAACTGATGGCCGAGGCCGGCACCCGCCGCCCGGGCGCCATGGCGGCGGTGATGGGGGCCGACGACGAGGAGGTGGAGGCCGCCTGCACGTCGGCGACAGAGGAGGGAGAAGGCGTGGTGCAACCCGCCAACTACAACGCGCCCGGGCAAGTCGTCGTGTCGGGCGATCCGGAGGCGGTCGAGCGCGCCACGGATCGGGTACGGGGACGGGCCATTCCGCTCCCCGTCAGCGGGGCGTTCCACTCTCCGCTCATGGCGTATGCCCGCGACGGCCTGGCGGAGGTCCTGAACGACGTGGATCTTCGGCCGCCCGACTGCCCGGTATACCTCAACGTGACGGGAGAGCCGACGACCGACCCCGACGAGATTCGCCAGCGGCTCATCGACCAGCTGCTCTCTCCCGTCCGCTGGTCGCAGTCGCTCCGGCGCATGGCGGCCGACGGGGCCACGCGCTTCGTGGAGGTGGGGGCCGGCGACGTGCTGCGGGGCCTGGTGCGCCGCACGCTCGACGACGTGGAGACGGCCGGGGCGGGCCGCCCGGACGAAATTGAGGCCCTGGGGGCCCCGTCGGACGCGTAGGGGCCCGGCGGGGGGCGGAACGCATGTGGAGGGGGAAGAGTCCTATCTTTCCCTTCTTCATCTCCTCGTTTCCGTCGCCTCCCATGAACGACTCGTCGACGCCTCCGCAGTCTCCCCGGGTCTCGTCCCGCACGATGGGCTGGCGCGCGGGCGTTCTTGCGGTGCTAGCCCTGCTTGTCGGCGGGTGCGGGGGGCAGGGCACGTACACGCTCGACGAGGGGCGTCTGGCGCAGCGGTTTTTGCCGGCCACCCGCTCGCTGGGGCACCACCCGGACTCTCTGCAGTCCCTGTCCGTGACCACGGACGAGGACAGCACGATCACGTTCGAGATGGAGCGCAGCTACGCGTCCCTCTGGGAGAAGTGGTCTTCTAGCTTCCAGTCGATGGGGACGGGGCGGAGTCGCCGCGGGCGCTCCTACGCGACGTTGTGGGGGTGGGAGCTCTCCCTGGCCTCGCTGCAGCCCGAGGTGGGCATTCAGGGGCTGAGTGCGGATCGTGCCCACGAGATTCTGGCCGAGCGCCGCGCAGAGTACCAGAAGACGCTTCAAATTGACGTGTTCTGGTTCGAGTCCGAAGGCTCCTCCGCCCTCGCCGGGCCGGGGGCGCGGGTGACCCTCGAAATCGGCGATCAGGAGTATCGGCCGATGGAGGAGGAGTACGGCCCGCTCCGCGAAGCCTTCCTGGAAAACGCCACCACGGGGCTCTATCGCCGGAATACGTTCCATTTCGCCCGCATCGTCGACGATCAGGACATCCTGGAGAACGGCGATCAGATGGCCCTCATCGTTCGGTTCACCGGAGGCGGGCGGGTGCGCTTCCGGTGGTCGTGGGCGGACGCGCAGGCGGCAGTTCGCGCCCCGGCCGGGCCGTCGGAGGCGCTCGTCGCGGGCGGTTCGTGAGAGGGGTGCAAAGACGGGTGTCCAGGCGGATTGTCTCTTGCCATTGGAGGGGGCGTTCTCAATCTTCGAAATGGCTACACGGCCTCGTCGACTCGTTTCGCAACCCAACCTCTTCCTATGGACGTCGATCTCAGTGAAAAAACGGCCCTCGTGACCGGTGGCACCCGCGGCATCGGACGCGCAATTGTGCGGGCGCTGGCGGACGCCGGGGCGCGGGTGGCCTTTACCTATCGCTCGTCCACAGAGGCCGCCGAGGCGCTCGTCGACGAGCTAGAGGCAGGGGACACCGAGGCGCTGTCGCTCCAGGGCGACGTGGCAGACTTCGACACGGCGCAGGCGCACGTGGACACCGTCCTCGACCGCTGGGATACGCTCGATGTGCTCGTCAACAACGCCGGCATTACGCGGGACGGGCTGATGCTGCGGCTCACCGAGGAAGACTGGGACGACGTGATCGACACGAACCTGAAGGGCGTCTTCAACTACGCAAAGGCGGCCTACCGGCCCATGATGGGGCAGCGGAGCGGATCCATCGTCAACATCTCGTCCGTCGTGGGCACCTCGGGGAACGCGGGGCAGACCAACTACGCCGCGTCCAAGTCCGGCATCGTGGGCTTCTCGAAGAGCCTGGCGAGGGAGCTTGGGGGCCGAAACGTGCGGGTCAACGTGGTGGCCCCCGGCTACGTGCAGACCGACATGACCGACGAGCTCAGCGACGACGCCCGCGAGGGCATCCTCGATGCGGTGCCGCTCGACCGCCTCGCCGAGCCGGAGGATGTGGCCCAGGCGGTTCTCTATCTCGCCGCCCCCGCCGCCGCGTACGTTACCGGCCACGTCCTGCACGTGGACGGCGGCCTCTCGATGTAGGCCCGGTGTAGGCGTCTGTCGATACGACTCCCTGGGGCCGGGCCGCGGCCGGTTCGGCGCGCGTCGCGAGGATCGTTCCGCCCCCCGCTTCGTAGCATTTCTCGTAGGCAGTTGTATCAGTGAACCGGTGCCCCTCCGGGCATCCGGGGAGGCCGCGCCGACTGGGGCCGCCTCCGTTGTACGTTACCCTCGAAATCCAGATGTCTCGCACATGGCTTCCGACGTTTCGCAGAGCCCCTACACAGACGTCATCGACCTGACCTCGCAGGCGCAAAAGGAGCGCCGCCGCGACGAGATTGACAGCGGCTTCCGTGAGCCCGATCCGCCCCTCGACGAAGTGACCATCGACGGGCTCTCGGGGCGGGTGGAGCAGGCGGTGCGCGCCGCGGGTTGGACCGAACTCATGCCCGTGCAGCGCAAGTCCATCCCGTACACGCTCAAGGAGCGGGACCTGATTGTGCAGTCGCAGACGGGCTCGGGCAAGACGGGGGCGTTCTTGCTTCCCCTCTTCGACCTGATGAACCCGGACAAGAAGGAGCAGCAGGTTCTCATCCTCACCCCTACCCGCGAGCTTGCGCGGCAGATCCACGAGGAGTTTGAGCAGATGAAGATCGCCACGCCGCACACCAACCGCCTGGAGGCGGCCCTCGTGTACGGCGGCGTGGGGTACGAGCCGCAGATCGAGGCCCTCGAAAACGGCGCGCAACTGGTCATCGGCACGCCCGGCCGTACGCTCGACCACCTCAAAAAGGGCAACTTCGATGGCAGCACGGTCCGGATGCTGATCCTGGACGAGGCCGACGAGATGCTGTCGATGGGGTTCTATCCGGACATGAAGGAGATCATTAGCTACCTGCCCGAGAAGCGGGCCTCCTACATGTACAGCGCCACGATGCCGCCCAAGGTGCGCAACGCGGCGCGCGAGTTTCTCCGCGATCCCGGCTTCCTGTCGCTCAGCAGCGACAAGGTGAGCGTGGAGGAGATTACGTACCGCTACTACCTGGTGAAGCCGATGGACAAGGATCGGGTGCTGGAGAAGCTCCTGGAGCTGGAGGAGCCAGAGTCCGCGCTCATCTTTGCCAACACCAAGAAGGAGGTGAGCTATCTCAGCGAGTTTCTCTCGAATGCCGGATACGACGTCGACGAGATGTCGGGCGATCTCTCGCAGCGGAAGCGAGAGCAGGCGCTCGACCGCCTGCGCGAGGGCAAGCTCCGCCTCCTGGTGGCGACGGACGTGGCGGCCCGCGGCATCGACGTGTCCGACCTCAGCCACGTCTTTATCTACGACGTGCCGCAGGACCACGAGTACATCATCCACCGCTCCGGCCGCACCGCCCGGGCTGGCAAGACGGGCACCACCATCGTCCTGGCGACCCACGAGGACGAGTTTGAGCTGAAGCGGATGGCCAATACGTACGATATCGACATCGAGCGGGCCGAGCTGCCCGAGGATCCGCCCCGCACGGCCCGCAACCTGCTGGAGCAGCGGTACGAGGACACGACGGCCGCGCCCGACACCATCGACGACTTTGTGCCGCTGGTGCAGGAGCTCGCCGACGACCGGCCGGAGCTGCTTGCGACCCTTGTGGCGGAGATGTATGAGGCGGAGCAGGACGAGGAAGAAACCGACTAACGGCGCGGCCCCTCGGGGCGCGGCGCGCTACGCCCCGTTCAGCACGCACCCCGACAGCGGGGAGGCAATTCCCCCTCCGGCCGCAAAGACGATCCCGTAGAGCACGACGGGGTTTTCCGCGGTGGACACGGTTTCGTATAGCAGTGCCGACGTGCCCGCGGCCACGCCGCCGGCGATCACGAAGAGGGGCACCTGAAGAAGCCAGCGGACGAGGGCCTGACCGGGGGGAAGCGGTGAATTGGACATGGGAGCGTGGGCTTACGTACAGAATGAGGGCGCACCCTATCTCCCGAGGAGCGCAACTACAACCAAGGAGGCGGAAGGCGGACGATGGGCGTAGAACGGGCGGAGGTTCGCCAAACCGCCGTCCCCGAATGAGCCAGGGCTGATGGTTGAGCACAAGAAACGGGCCTACATTGGCGTCCCGCTCCGGCCGCATCGGGTCGGCCGTTCCGACGAGGGACGCCCCGGCCTGGGAGCCCGGGTCCGCTTTCTTTCCTTGAGGTGCCTCTCCTATTCTCACGCGTCTCTCCCGAGTACAGTCCGAGTACCGAAAGGCGATGGCGAGGGGCGATCTCTCTTGATTTCGTATGGACATAGAGTTCTGGGCCCCTCTGTTGGGCCGCGACCCCATCAGCATGGTGAGTCACCTCGTCGGGGCGATCCTGAGCCTGGGAGGCACCGGCGTGCTCGTTCGCCAGGCCCGGCACAATGGGATGCGGGGCTGGGCCGTGGGCGCGTACGGCCTAATGATGACGTTCGCCTTTGCGGCCAGTGCCCTCTTTCACTTCGTGGAGGCCGAGTCGGCCCGCTACGACTTCTACAACAAGCTGGACCACAGCGCCATCTTTCTCATGATCGCCGGCACGGGAACGGCCGTGTACGGCGCCCTGCGAGCCCAGTGGTCCGACCACATGACGGGGGCGCTGTGGACGGTTTCGCTGCTGGGGATGGGACTGCAGCTGGCGTTTTGGTCCATGCCGGATTGGCTCACGGCCTTGATCTACCTTGCCGTTGGGTGGATGGGCAGCCTGGGGGTGGTGGCGATTGGGCGAGGCGGGGAGCGGTCGCTGCGCCTCTTTCTGATTGGGGCCGGCGTGTTTTCGGTTAGTGCTGTCGTGTACGCGGTGGACTGGCCGTCGCTGGGGGTGGGCGCACACGAGGTCTTTCACCTGCTCGTCCTGGTAGGAGCGACCTTTCACTTCCGGTTCGTGTACCGGCACTGCACCACCCGGACCGGCGGGGGGCGCCCGAGCTTTCCGGGCATTGAGCGTGCGTAGGGCCGCGGACGGGCGCCGTGCACCAATGGGCACTGAGCGAAATTGTGGAAATGCAACGCCCGCCTGGAGTGCCTTTGTCGCCTGCGGGGGGACGAAGACAGCGCATCCCCACTCGTTACAACATCATCGCACTTTGTTTAATCGAACCCGGGGTGCCGTTTTGTTATACTAATAACAGATACGAGTCAAAAAAGTCGGCGGCGCCTCCTCCGAGGCGGCGCTTTTTTTATTTGTGTCGGGCTGGGGGTCGTCACGGGGGCGTTGCGTCTCGTCTGAAACGTTGGGCGGTGGTCGGGCACTAAAGAAAACGCATGTGCCTATGAACACGGATTGTTGTCGTTATGGACCGCGCCTCGTTTCTGAAATCTCTCGCCTGCGCGTCCGTGGTCCCGATGGCCCTCGTGGGCTGTGGGCGCAGCCAGTCGCACCCCTCGCCCTCCGCCGCGGCCGCCGACACGATGGACGTCCATCCGCGCCGGTCGGACGTCCCGTCCATTGATAAGACCCCGGAGGAATGGCGGTCGATTGTCTCGGCGGAGGCGTACCGAATTCTGTTTGAGGCCGGCACGGAGCCGCGGCATTCGAGTCCGCTGCTGAAGGAGTCGCGTACGGGGACGTACATTTGCGCCGCGTGCCGACTGCCCCTCTTCTCTTCGAAGACGAAGTACGAGAGCGGAACCGGGTGGCCCAGTTTCTGGGCGCCGCTGGAGGGGCGGGTAGAGACGAAGAAGGACATGAAGCTTGGGTATCCCCGCACCGAGTACCACTGCATGCGCTGCGAGGGGCATCAGGGCCATGTGTTCGACGACGGCCCCGACCCGACGGGACTGCGATACTGCAACAACGGCCTGGCGCTCTCCTTCGTCCCCGCTGCGGAGGAGCTCCCGCCGCTTCGGACGTAGCGGCGCGTCCTCAGGCCGTGTGAGGGGCAGAGGGCTCCCGCGCGGTCGAGGACCGATCGCCCCAGCGGGCATCCAGCGACCACCGTCCGCCCCCGAACAGGCACACCAGCACCAAGAGAAACAGGACCAGCGCGGAGAACTCCAGCGACTGGTTGGCCGACAGGAGGCCGTCCTGCCAGTGCACAAGGGTCACGGCGCCCACGAGCACGGGAAGCTGGACGAGGGCCGCAAGCCGGGTAAACAGGCCGACAGTGAGCAGCGCCCCGCCGATCAGGTGTGCGCTCATCACGTAAATGGACAGGCCCGTAAGCTCCAGCCTCAGAGCGGAGGCCCCGGCCAGTTGTTGCAGGCCGGCGTCGGTGACGAGCAGGGCCAGTCCCCGAAAGAAGAGGCCGGCCCCCAGGTACACGCGCAGCACGTCGAGCACGAGGTCGCGGCGGGTGTTCAGACGGCGTAGCACAGAGGGGACGGACGACATGGCGATCGGATGGCAACTCGGAGCGGACAAGGGCAGGCGCACCCCAACCGTGGCGCCCAACGATCCGGCACGGCGGGGTCGCCCCATGAACGAACGGAGGACGTCCGCGTTCAGAGGACTTGCGGGCGTATCTCCTGTCGAAGGATACGGTCGCCGCATCGGTGTTCTCTCAACCCTGCCCCTCCTGTATGATCGTGTCCACTGTCCGGAAGGTCGCGCGTATTGTTCTCGTGGGGCTGCTCCTGGGGCTTGCGGGAAGTGTGGAGGCCCCCGCCCAGTCGTCGGACGACCCCAGCCCGCACAGTGAGGGCGCCCTGGAAGTGAGTGTGTCCGCGGTGGCGCCGGGCGAGGCCTTCACGGCCGCCCTCCGGATCGACATGGAGGAGGGATGGCACAGCTACTGGAAAAATCCGGGCGACGCCGGCAAGCCCACCGCCGTCAGCTGGGATCTGCCGGAGGGGTGGACGGCCGGGGATCTCCAGTGGCCCCGCCCCCACCGCATCCAGGCCGCCGGGGTGTCCAGCTACGGCTATTCCGACGTGGTGCGCCATCCGGTGCGCATCACGCCGCCCGACACCCTCACGCCCGGCACCACGGTGACGCTTCAGGGAGAGGCCAACTGGCTCATCTGCGCCGACATCTGCCTGCCGGCCCGTCAAGATCTTGAGCGGCGCGTGCGGGTCACCGATGAGGCCCCGGCTCCCAGCGACGAGGCCGACGCCATCCGCGCCGCGCAGGAGCGCATTCCGGGCCCGGTCGACGGCTGGACGGTGCAGGCGGCCCGCAGCAGCGGAAGCTACACCCTCGCCCTCACGTCGGAGACCGATCGCCGCCCCGACCTGTCGGGCGCCTACTTCTATCCCGCCGAGAAGGCGACGCTCGACCACGCGGCCCCACAGCCCGTCACCCAGCAGGGCGACACCTACCTGATTGCGTTGCAGGAGTCGGGGTACGCCCAGGAGCCGGCGGAGCGCCTGCAGGGCATCGTCGTGGCGCCGGAGGGGGAGCACTGGGACGGGGCGGGAGAGAAGCGCGCCATGACGGTAGACGTGCCCGTTGACTCGACGCTGGAGGGCATTCCAACCCTGGCCGCACAGTCCTCGGCGGCGGGTGGGGGCGGGCTCTCCCTGCCGTGGGCCCTCGCGTTTGCCTTTGCCGGCGGGCTGCTCCTGAATCTGATGCCGTGCGTCTTTCCGGTTCTGTCGGTCAAGATTCTCGGGTTTGCGGAGGAGGCAGGGGAAGACGACCCGTCGATCCGTCGGCACGGCCTTCTCTTTGGCGCCGGGGTGCTCGTGTCGATGTGGGTGCTGGCCGGCATTCTGCTTGGGCTCCGGGCCGCCGGGGGGCAGGTTGGCTGGGGCTTCCAACTGCAGTCCCCGACCTTTGTAGGGCTCATGACGCTGCTCTTCTTCGGAATTGGGCTGAACCTGCTCGGCGTCGTCGAGGTGGGCACCCGTCTGATGAACTGGGGCGGGCGCCTGCAGAGCGAAACCCCGAACAGCGGCAACACGGGCGCCTTTCTGACGGGCGTACTCGCCACCGTTGTCGCGACGCCCTGCACCGCGCCGTTCATGGGCGCGGCGCTCGGGGTGGCCCTCACGCTGTCCACGACGGGGGCGCTCCTCATCTTCACGGCGCTCGGTGTGGGCATGGCCACGCCGTACGTGGGCCTTTCCCTGGCGCCGCGCCTGCTCGACGCCCTGCCGGACCCGGGGGCCTGGATGGAGACGCTGAAGCAGTTTTTCGCCTTCCCCATGTTCGCCACCGCGATCTGGCTCATCTGGGTCTTCGGGCAGCAGACGAGCAACGGCGGCGTCGCGCTCCTCCTGGGCGCCCTCCTCCTCATGAGCATGGCCGCCTGGGTGGTGCACCGCTGGGCGGCGCCGCGCCTGTCCCGCTCGCTCCAGGTGCTCACCCGCGCGGGGGCGACCGTCCTGCTGGTGGGGGCCGTGGCCGCGACCATCATCGGGGCGGGGGACAGCCGCCCGTCCTCGGCCTCCGCCTCCGAGCGCGACACGCCCGCCTCGACGGGCGAGACGGCCTGGCAATCCTTCGATCCTGCCGCCGTGGACTCCCTGCGCGCCCAGGGGCGGCCCGTCTTTGTCGACTTCACCGCGGCCTGGTGCCTCACCTGCCAGGTCAACAAGCAAAACGTACTGAGCAGCACGACCGTTACCGACGCGTTTGCCGCGCACGACGTGGCCCTCCTTCGGGCCGACTGGACGAACCGGGATTCGACGATCACGAAGGCCCTCGAATCGCACGGTCGGAGCGGCGTGCCCGTCTACGCCCTGTATCCGGGCGACGGCTCCGGGCCGCGGCTCCTCCCCGAGGTGCTCACCGACGACATCGTCCTCGAGGCCCTCGACGATCTCCCTGAGTCGTCGTAGCATGGCTCCGTCTCGCCTCACGTTCAGTACTTCGTCAAGTTAAGTCTTTGGGGGCCGAATCGAACTCAAAATCCCGAACATCCAGCACGTCATGTCGAGCACGGTCGAGACATCTTCCTGGCGA
>NCRB01000071.1 GCA_002894665.1 Salinivenus iranica | reverse complement strand
ACGATGGATGTCGCGACTGCAACCCCGTGTCCGCCCGCCCTCACGGCCGAGGCCATGCGGACGGCGGACCGCCGCACCATGGAGGAGTTTGGGCTGCCGAGCCGCACACTCATGGAGGTGGCCGGGCGCGGCTGCGCCGACCGCATTCGGGACGCCTACGGGCCGCTGGACGACGACACGGTGACGATCCTCTGCGGCAAGGGCAACAATGGCGGCGACGGCCTCGTGGTCGCGCGCCACCTCTTCTCCGCCGGGGCCCGCGTGCAGGTGGTTTTGGCCGCCCCGCCCGACGAATTGAGCGACGAGACGGCTCACAACCTCACGCTGCTCCGCACCCTGCAGCGGGAGAGTGCCGGGGCCGACCGCCTCCTCCTTGCGGAGGATGCCGATGCCCGTGCGCTTGACGAGCGAGAGGGGGCGCGCCTCTACGTTGATGCCCTGCTCGGCACCGGGCTCACGAGTGCCCTTCGTGCGCCGATCCGCGGGATGGTGGAGTGGCTCACCGAGCGGGACGCGCCGGTTGTCGCCCTGGACGTCCCGACGGGGCTCCACAGCGACACGGGCGAGGCGATGGGCGTGGCCGTGGCGGCGGATCGGACCGTCACCATGGCGGCACCGAAGGTGGGCCTGCTGGTCGGCGAGGGGCCGTCGCGGGCCGGGGCCGTGGACGTGGTGGACATCGGCATCCCGGCGTTCGTGATGGACGCGGCCGCCGCGACGCCCGGCTGCGTCCGGCAAACGACGGACGCGGCGGTGCGCCGGTGGTGGCCCGGGCGGGGACCAGACGCGTACAAGTACAGCGTGGGCACGGCCCTCGTGGTGGGCGGGTCGCCGCGCTTCTCCGGGGCGCCCACGATGGCCTCGCAGGCCGCCGAGCGGAGCGGGGCCGGCTACGTCACCTGCGCCGGCCCCGACACGATTCAGTCCACCCTTGCGGGGGCCACGCCGTCGATCCCTACGCGCCCCCTTCCGACGGCCGCGGACGGGGGGCTCGACCCGGAGGGGCTGCGCGAGTCGGTGGCGGAGGCACGGGCGGATGCCGTGCTGGTCGGTCCCGGCCTGGGACGGGCCGAGAGCACCGAGCGGGCCGTCCGCCGCCTGGTCGACGCGACGGACCGCCCGCTCGTCCTGGATGCGGATGCCCTGAACGCCCTGGCGGGCCACGCGGACGCCCTCCTGCCCCGCGCCGACGGGCGCTGGATCCTGACGCCGCACGCCGGGGAGTTTCGGCGCCTGGCAGAGGACGAGGTCGACCTTACGGATCGGGTGCGGGTCGTGCAGGAGTACGCGCAGCGCTGGAATGTGGTGTTGCTCCTGAAGGGAAGCCCCAGCCTCGTCGCCGCCCCCGACGGGCGCACCCTCGTCGGCAGCACGGGCACTCCGGCCCTCGCCACCGCCGGCACGGGGGACGTGTTGGCGGGACAGTGCGTTGGGCTGCTCGCGCAGGGCCTTCCTCCGCTCGAAGCGGCCGCGACGGCGCTGCACCTGGGCGGCGCCGCGGCCCGCCGATACGCCCGGACCCGCGATGCGCGCACCATGACCGCCTCGGACCTCATCGACGAGCTTCCCCGTGCCACGGCCGAACGGACGGGCGATCCGGCGGGGACGAGCCGCCGGTGACGGTCCGGATGTCGCTCTCCTCTCCCAACCCGCTTGATTGAATGGATCCGCGATCGTTTCTCACCACGACACACTACCGCGCCGCGGCCCTGCTGTGGACGATCGGGATTGTGGCGGCGTGCCTGATCCCGGCGAGCACCCTGTCGTCGGTTCAGCCGGCGGTGGGAATGGATAAGGTCGTCCACGTTGTGCTCTTTGCGGGCTTCGGCGGGCTTTGGATGCGGGCCCTTTGTCCCCCGGACGCGGCCGCCGACCGTGCGGTGCTGTGGCGGTGGACGGCCGGCGTCTTCGCGATTGGGGTCGGCGTGGCGGCGGGCACCGAGGTTCTCCAACAGGTGGCGCCCATTCGGCGCATGGGCGATCCGTACGACCTGCTGGCCAATCTGGTGGGGCTCAGCCTTGCCGTTGGCGGCTACGGGTACACCGTGGGCGACGGGGAGGAGTCGGTTGAGCATTCGACGCGGATGTAATGCGTCTCCGCCCTCACCGTCTCGAAACATTCACGTGAAGGTGAGGTAGTGGTACGTGCTTTTATGCACAGTCCCTGTCCATCCGCGACAGGTCCCCCGCGCTTCCGAGCACAACGGCGATTGTACTCATGCCACTGCGCAAAACTGATAGCGCCAACCTTCGAAACAAGTATCCCCTGTTCGTGGAAGCAGGGCTGGTCCTTTCCCTGGTCCTCCTCATCGTCGCGGTCCGCGTCGACATCCAGACGGGGCAAAGCTTTGAGGTGCAAATGGAGGAGCAGGAGGTCGTTGACATGGAAGAAATTCAGCAGACCGAACAAGAGACCGAGCCCCCGCCCCCGCCGAAGCCCCCGGTTCCGGTCGAGGTCCCGAACAACGAGGTGATTGAGAATGAGGCGGACTTCGACGCGTCGCTCGACCTCGACGATCGACTCGACACCAACCAGGGCCCCCCGCCCGGCGACGATGAGGAAGAGGAGGAAGAGCAGGAGGTCTTCGTCGTTGTGGAGAACCAGCCGGAGCTCATCGGCGGCATGAAGGCGCTCAACGAGGAAGTTGAGTATCCCGACTTTGCCCGCAAGGCGGGCATCGAGGGCCGCGTGTTTGTTCAGTTCGTGGTCGACGAGGAAGGCAACGTGCAGAACCCGAAAGTGACGCGCGGGGTGCACAAGCTCCTCAACCAGGAGGCGATGCGGGCCGTGAAGGAAATGAAGTTTGAGCCCGGGAAGCAGCGCGGCAAGGCCGTGAAGGTGCAGATGTCCCTCCCGGTGACCTTCCGCCTCCAGTAGAGCGTCGACGGCACCTTGCAATGAGCGCACCGTGGCCCCCGGCCGCGGTGCGCTTTTTTATTTGCGGTTGCGCTGGCGGGAGCTACACGGCCCGATGATCGACGGAGCCGTCCGGGTGCCCGACGAACACATCGGTGGCCTGGTCGAGGAAGAGCCCGTGGTCGAGCACGCCGGGCCGGGCATTGAGCGCGTCGTTGAGCGCCGCAGGATCGGGGATGGCGTCCGGGAAGGCGGCGTCGATGACCCAAAATCCCTGATCGGTGACCACGGGGCCGTCTTTGGCGTCGCCCATTCGCAGCGTGGGGGCGGCGCCCCAGTCGTCCAGGGCCTGCAGGACGGGCGTGACCGCCATGGGGAGCACCTCGACGGGCAGGACGCGCTCGCTCCCGATGCGGTCGACGAGCTTCGTCGGGTCGACGAGCACCGCAAACCGCTCGGCCTGCGTCGCCACCACCTTCTCGCGGGTGTGGGCCGCCCCGCGTCCCTTGATCAGGCGCCCGTCCGGGTCCACCTCGTCGGCCCCATCGAACGCAAGGTCGAGGTGGGGGTCGGTGTCGAGGGTCGTAAGGGGAATGTTCAGGGAGCGGGCCCGGCGCTCGGCGGCGAACGAGGTGGGCACGCCGCGCACGTCGAGGGCTTCGTCCTCGATGCGCTGGCCGAGGGCGGTAAGGGCGTAGGCCGTGGTCGATCCGGTGCCGAGGCCGATACACATGCCGTCTTTGACGAGGGCGGCCGCCTGGGTGCCGGCGGCCTGTTTCGCGGCGTCGCGATCCATGGGGCGAGGGCGGTGGTGAGACGAGCGCGTGGACTGAACGTAACCATCGCCCCGCCCAAAATCGACGCGGCGGCTGTTGAGCAGCGCCTCAGGCGTCGTCCGTCAGCGACAATTCAAATCGCAGCCGGTAGTCCTGGTAGCGGGGGCTGTAGCCGGCGCGAATGACACGAAAGCCTTCGTCGAGCCCCATCACCGTCATGCCCGGGTGCTTGTTGGGGAAGGTGTCGTAGACGAAGCGGTTGTAGCCGCGCTCGCGGACGAGGTCGAGCATGGCGTAGAGCAGGGCGCGGGCCACGCCGCGGCGGCGGTAGGCCTTGCGCACGCCGCCCTTGGCGCTGTAGAACGAGCGGGGGTCGAGCCGATACCCGAGCTTAAAGCCGACCGCGGTGCCCTCCGAGCGGGCCACGAGCATCAGCAGGTCGTCGCGCTCAAATGTTTTGATGATCTGCTCGTCGTCGAAGATGTCGACGTTGAGACGGCGGATGAGGTCGAGCTGGTCCAGGCTCACCTCCGTGATGGTGAGGGGCACGTCCGCCCCCTCGGGTGCGGCGCGCCCCGCGTTGGCATTCGGGCGGCTCATGGGGCGGCGGGGATCAGTCAAAAGGGGAGTCCGTCGTCGGGCGCATCCGGGTCGGGGGGAGGGCCATTTTCGGACGACAATTGCTTAGGTTCGTCAGAGGACTCCACGGCCTCGGGGGCGTCCTCCTCCACCAGCTGCACCGGCTCCAGCACGTCCTCGGGGATGTCGTCCACGAAGCGGCTGGGGTCGGTCATGTACTCCCCGAAGGAGCGGCGGTACTGCGTCATGGGGTACGAGATGAAGAGGTTCTCCTCGGCCCGCGTGCAGGCGACGTAGAAGAGGCGCAGCTCCTCGTCGGTGCCGCCGTCCTCGCGGAGGGCGTGGCGGGAGGGGAGTGTGCCGTCGAGCGCACGGATGAGGAAGACGGTGTGGAATTCGAGCCCCTTCGCCGAGTGGATCGTGGAGAGCGTGAGGGGCGGCTCGTCGTCCTCGGCCTCTTCTTGCTCCAGGGCCGTAAGCTCGATGGGGTCCAGCGCCAGGGACTCGAGGAAGCGCTGGCGGCTCTCGTAATTGGCCGCCAGGCCCGCCAGGTGGTCGAGGTCGGGCGCGCGCTTCGGGTGGTCCTCCGCGTACTCCTCCTCGAAGAGCGGCTGGTAGTAGTCGAGCACCGTCTCGACCTGCTCGGCCACCGGCCGGTCCGGGGCGCGGATGGAGCGGAGCGTGCCCAGAAGCTCCTTCAGCGTGCCAACGTAGCGGGAGGAGAACGGCAGGCCGTCGCCCGGCACGAACGGGTCGTCGGCGTCCTCCGTCGCCCAGTCGATCAGGTCCTGGGCCGTCTTGGGCCCGATGCCGTGGATGAGCTGCAGGATGCGGTTCCAGGAGGCGGCGTCCTGCGGGTTTTCCGCCACCTTCAGGTGGGCCAGCACGTCCTTGATGTGGGCGGCCTCGTTGAGCTTCATCCCGCCGTACTTCACGAACGGGATGTTGCGCCGGTTGAGCTCAACCTCGACGTCGTACGCGTTGTGGCTGCTGCGGAAGAGCACGGCGAGGTCGCGGAGGGGCACGCCGCTCTCGCGCAGGCGAAGGACCATCTGGGCCACGAAGCGGGCCTCCATCTCCCCGTCGGCCGCGGGGACGAGCGCGGGCAGGTCGCCTTCGTTCTGATCGGTAAACAGCTCCTTGTCGTACGACCGATCCGCCTGCTCGATGACGTGGTTGGCGAGGTCCAGGATCGGCTGGGTGGAGCGGTAGTTCTTTTCCAGCTTCAGGACCTCGGCGTTCGGGTACTCGTCGGAGAAGCGGAAGATGTTGCGGAAGTCGGCCCCGCGGAAGCGGTAGATGCTTTGCGCGTCGTCGCCCACCACGGTGACGTTGCCGTGCACGGAGGCGAACTGCTTCACGAGGGCGGCCTGCAGGGCATTGGTGTCCTGGTACTCGTCGACGAGCACGTGCTTGCAGCGGCCCGCCACCTGCTGCCGGATGTCGTCGTCCGCCTCGAACAGCTCCAGCGTGCGCTCCAGCAGGTCATCGAAGTCGAGCAGGCCGTGCGTCTGCTTGTAGCGGCGGTACGCGCTCTGGAGCTGCTTGAGGGCGTTGTAGTGGCTCTTGAACTGCGGGTAGCGGCGGGCCAGCACCTCGTGGAGCGCCTCGTCGCGGTTGGTGGCCGCGGAGAACATGTTGTAGAGCGTCCGCTTCTGCGGAAAGCGCTCCTCGCCGCTCGTGTAGTCGCCGCGGGCCCGCAGCACGCTCAGCACGTCGGCGGCGTCCGCCGCGTCGAGCACCGTAAAGTTGCGGGGGAGGTTGAGGGCGGGGGCGTGGCGGCGCAGCACCTGGAGGCAGAAGGCGTGGAAGGTGCCGCCCTGCACCTTTTCGCAGCGCCCGTCGAGCAGCTGGGTGGCGCGGGCCGTCATGTCGTGGGCCGCCCGGCGGGTAAAGGTGAGCAGCACGATCTGTCCGGGCCGCGTGCCGGTCTCCACCAGGTAGGCGAGGCGGTAGATGAGGGTGCGCGTTTTGCCCGTGCCGGCCCCGGCGACGATGAGGAGCGGCCCGTCGCCCGCCGTGGCGGCGGCGTACTGCTGCTCGTTCAGGTCGGCCGCGTACTCGATGGTCAGGTCTTCGGGCTGCGGTCGATCCGGGGCTTCCTCCGAACGCAGGACGATGCGACGCGCCATGGGGAACGACGTAGTGGTCACGAAGAGACCGAAGGGGCCGCAGCGAGGCCCGAACACGGGCGGCAGACACCGGTTGGTAGCCTGCCGATCGGGACGCCGAAAATCACAAACGACCCCGTCTGAGAACCACGGTGCTCAACCCCTGGAGGGGGGACAGTGATCCGGCCGGGTGGGGCCCGGGATCGGGGCTCTGTGGACATTGACGCGCGGCGTTTCGTAGATTGTGACGGCCCCCCGGCCCGGACCCCGCACGGGGCTGTGCCGACCGTCCCGTCCGCCTCTTTCGAAGAGTGTGACCGCTTGCACCTATGGGAAAAGTCATCGCGATTGCGAACCAGAAGGGCGGCGTCGGCAAGACGACGACCGCGATTAACCTGGCGGCGTCCCTGGCGGCCGCCGAGCACTCCACCCTGCTCCTCGACATCGACCCCCAGGCGAACTGCACCTCGGGCGTCGGCCTGGAGGAAGACCAGATCGAAGCGTCGATCTACGAGGTGCTCATCGGCGAGGTGGCGGCCAGCGAGGCGGTCGTTACGACCGAGATGCCGTTCCTCGATGTGATTCCCAGCCACATCAATCTGGTGGGGGCCGAGATTGAGATGATCGACGAGATGAAGCGGGAGAAGATTCTGAGCAACGCCCTGCCCCGCGTGCGCCGGAAGTACGACTTCGTGGTCATCGACTGCCCGCCCTCCCTGGGCCTGCTCACCCTCAACTCGCTGACAGCGGCCAACTCGGTGCTCATTCCGGTGCAGGCCGAGTACTTTGCGCTGGAGGGGCTCGGGCAGCTGCTCAACACGATCAAGATTGTGCGCCAGCACCTGAACCCCGACCTCGAGATTGAGGGGGTGCTGCTCACGATGTTCGACACGCGCCTGAACCTGTCGAACCAGGTGGCCCAGGAGGTGCGCCGCTACTTTGGGGAGAACGTGTTCGAGACAATTGTGAAGCGGAACGTGCGCCTCTCGGAGGCGCCCAGCTTCGGCGAGCCCGCCATCCTGTACGAGGCCTCGAGCACCGGCGCCAAGAACTACATGGCCCTGGCCCGCGAGATCCTCGACAACAACCCGGACGTGGGGAGCCCCCACCACACCAACGGGGCGGACCCGGGAGACGAGGCGCCGGCGGGGACCGGGGAGACGGGGGAGGACCCGGGCGGTGTGTCCGGGACGATTGGGGGCGACCCGTCCGGCCCGACGGAGGAGTCGACGGCGACCGCCGACGAGGTCTCTGGATAGCGCGGGACGCCCGCGCTTCATCGCGTACTTGTTTCTGATGGTTGCTTGGTATGGCTGACAAATCCGCACTCGGACGAGGACTCAACGCGCTCATTCCCTCCGACGAAGAGGAGGAGCGCCGCGAGGGGGAGGAGCGTACCGGCGAAGAGGTGGCCGAGAGTCAACTCTACCAGTTTGAAGACGGCACGCGGCTCCTGGGGCGGGTGGCGGAGGTGGCCGTCGACCGCATCCGGCCCAACCCGTACCAGCCGCGGCAGGAGTTCAACGAAGAGGCCCTCGACGAGCTGGCGGCCTCGATCGAGCAGCTCGGCGTCATTCAGCCGATTACGGTGCGGGCGCTGGACGACGACGGGCAGTTCGAGATTATCTCGGGCGAGCGGCGCCTGCGGGCCGCCCGGCGCGCCGGCATCGACCGGCTGCCCGCCTTCATCCGCGAGGCGACCTCCGAGGAGATGCTGGAGATGGCCCTCGTCGAGAACGTCCAGCGCGAGGAGCTCAACCCCATCGAGGTGGCCCTCGGCTACCAGCGGCTGATGGAGGAGTGTGGGCTCACGCAGGAAGCGGTGGCCGAGAAGGTGAGCAAGAGCCGGGCGACGGTGTCCAACTTCCTCCGGTTGCTTCGGCTGCCGCCCCGCATCCAGGCCGCGCTCCGCGACAAAGAGGTGGCCATGGGGCACGCCCGCGCCCTGATCGCCATCGACGACGAGGAGGCCCAGGTGGCCCTGCTCGAAGAGACCATCGAAGAAGACCTCTCCGTGCGCGAGGTGGAGCAGCGCGCCCGCACCTGGCACGACGACGCGGAAGACGACGCGCCAACGGACGACGCGTCGGCCGAGGCGGAATCCGATCCGACCCCCACCCCGGACCGCACCAACCTCCAGCTCGACGACTACCGCGACCAACTCCGCTCCCGCCTCGGCACCCAGGTAAAAATCAACCACCGCGCCGACGGCGAAGGCGCGATCGAAATCACGTATTACTCGGAGGAAGACCTGGAGCGTCTCATTGAGCTGATTGCCGAGCGCTAATGGACGGAGCGGTGCCGGATCGGACTCCGCGGGCAGCCCAGGGGCGGGGAGGCCTGCCGGCAATGTCGTGCGATGTCATGTGTGACCCTCGGGCCCTGCTTTTGGTCGTGGTTGCCGCAGCGGGTCTCCTTGCGGCCCCGACAACGGTGCAGGCCCAGCCCGATAGCGTGCGGACGGAGATCTTGGAGGAACGGGGCTTCTCCCCGGAGCACTCCCCTCGCAGGGCGCTGTGGCGGGCGGCCGCCGTGCCCGGATGGGGACAGGTCTACAATCGCCAGTACTACAAGCTGCCCTTCGTGTACGGCGGGCTGGCCGCGTTGGGGTATGCGATCTACCGGATGAACCGGAGCTACGGCCTCCACCGCCGCGGGGCAATCTTTGCCCAGGGCCAGCGCCTGACGAATCAGGGCCAGGACATCCCGTCCGTCATCTCCGACTGGGCCTCCTATGAGGGCGACTACGCCGAGGCCGTGCGCCGCGCCGGCGGCAGCACCGACAATCTTGCGGATCTGCCCCTCAGCCCGTCCCAGCTCCGCCAGCAGCGGGACAAATTCCGTCGGTGGCGAGACCTCTCGATTGTGGGGACCGGATTGTTCTACGCGCTCACCCTTGTTGACGCCTACGTGAGTGCCCACCTCCTGACGTTTGACGTGGGCGGCGACCTCGCGCTTGACGTGCGCCCGACGGGCGCTCCTCCCTACGCTGCGTCAGGGCCATCGGGGGGCGCAGGGACGGGCGTCCAGCTTCGCGTCCGGTTCTGAGGAGCGGGCGCCCCGGTCGTCTTTTGTTCGCATTTAATTCACAAAAGTAACGGCGCGGATGGGCGGAGGTCGAGGCCCGCAGTGGGGGATGGGGACCCCACAGCGAAACGTGAAGGGCCTCGTAAAACAGAGGTAATATCCATTTGGAAGCCCTTCCGTCTAGATCCCTGGCGCGCGAGGACAGGAAACGCGCCCGGCCCGAGTCGTACAGAGAACATGGACAAAGCACCAGCGCCCCCCTGTGCAGGAGCTTCTGTCGGCGTGTTACTTCCGGCCCGGGCGCTGCGTCTATATATAGATGAAACTATGCAAGGGTCGACGTTTGGCCCAGGCGGAGGGTGTTGGCGCCGCTTCCCGCGTAGCCTCCCGGATGACGCTATTGACTGTATGACCACGCCCGATCAGTATCCTACACACGAGTCTGCCCCGTCCGACGCGTCCGACACGACGACCGTGCAGGACGACGCCCCGGAGGCCCCCTCGCTGTTTGAGAAGTGTCAGCGCTTCTTCGACCCGTCCGGCGACTACGCCAAGTTGAAGCGGGCGGACCTCTACCCGTACTTCCGTCCCATCGAAGAAAGTGAGGGCTCGCGGGCCGTAATGGACGGAGACGAGGTCATCATGGCCGGGTCCAACAATTACCTTGGCCTCACCTCCGATCCCCGGGTAAAAGAGGCCGCGAAGCAGGCGGTCGACGAGTACGGCACCGGCTGCACCGGCAGTCGCTTTCTGAACGGAACCCTCGACCTGCACCTGGAGCTGGAAGAGCGGCTGGCCGACTTTATGGGCAAGGACAAGGCCGTTCTGTTCTCTACCGGCTACATGACCAACATGGGCGTGGTAGAGGCGATTGCCACGAAGGGGGACATCGTGTTCTCGGATAAGGACAACCATGCCTGCATCAACGCCGGGACGCGGACGAGCTTTGCCGAGACGCGCCGCTACCAGCACAACGACATGGACCACCTGCGGACCATGCTGGAGCGCGCCCACGAGGACCGGCCCGACGCCGGAAAGCTGATTGCCACGGACGGGGTGTTTTCGATGAGCGGCAAGGTGGCCCAGGTGCCCACGCTCCTCGACCTGGCCGAGGAATTCGACGCCGCGCTCATGCTTGACGATGCGCACGCCATCGGCGCGATTGGCAGGGGCGGGCGCGGGTCGGCGTCCACGTTCGGGCGCAAGGACGACGTGCACATCATCACGGGCACGTTCTCCAAGAGCTTCGCCTCGATCGGCGGCTTTGCCGTCGGCGACCGCGACGTGATCGAGTACATCCGCCACGAGAGCTCTCCCCACATCTTCAGCGCCTCGATGCCGCCGTCTACGGTCGCGACGGTCCTGAAGTCGCTCGACATCCTCGAAAATGAGCCGGAGCGCCTCGATCGGCTCCAGGAGGTCTCCGACTACATGCGCAACGGCTTTAAGAACCTGGGCTTCGACGTGTGGGAGAGCGAGACGCCCATCATCCCGGTCGTCATCGGCGACATGGAGCAGTGCTTCCGCTTCTGGCGCGACCTGCTGGCGGAGGGCGTCTTCGTCAACGCGGTGGTGCCGCCCGCCGTGCCGAAGGGGCAGGCCCTCATGCGCACGTCGTACATGGCCACCCACACCGACGAGGAGCTCGATCAGATTCTCGACGCCTTCCACAAGATTGGGAAGAAGCACGGCGTGATTGGTCAGAACGGGCACAGCCAGAACGGGCACAGCCAGAACGGGCACAGCCAGAACGGGCACAGCCAGAATGGGCACGCCGCCGGGCACTGAGCCCCGGGCCGAAACGACGTCGACGGATCAACCGTGGACGTAGCCGTCGCTCCCCGCCGGGGCGGCGGCTTTCGTCTGTCAGCCCCGAGTTTGCGTGTTACGTCCCCTGTATGCCCACTCCCTCCTCGTCCATCACAATCCGCCCGGTGGAGGGGCGACGCGGTCGCCAGCGCTTCATCGATTGGCCCTACGACTTCTACCCGGACCGCTATCCGCAGTGGGTCCCGCCCCTCCGGCGCGACGTGAACGACACCCTCGATCCCTCGGAGAACGCCTTCTTCGAGCACGGCACGATGCAGCTGTTCCTGGCCGAGGACGCGTCGGGGGCCGCGGTTGGGCGGGTGGCCGGCATCGTCAACGGAATGCACCTGCAGACCTACGACGACGGCACCGGCTTCTTCGGCTTCTTTGAGTGCATCGACGACTACGCCGTGGCCGAGGCGCTGCTCGATGCCGCCGCGGACTGGGTGCGCGGGCAGGGCCTCACGCAGATCCGCGGCCCGGCCAACCCCTCCCTCAACGACACCGCGGGCCTGCTCGTCGACGGGTTCGACCGGGAGCCGTCCATCCTCATGCCCTACAACCCGCCCTACCACGAGGACTTCCTCGTGCGCTACGGCTTCGAACGGGCCATGACGATGTGGGCGTACTACGTCCACAAAAAGTACTGCCGGTTCGAGCGCCTGCAGCGCGGCGTCGACATCGTCAAGAAGCGGACGCCGGGCCTGTCGGTGCGCACGCTCGACGTCGATCGGTTCGAGGAGGAGGCGCGCACGATCCGCGAGATCTACAACGAGGCGTGGGCCGAGAACTGGGGCTTCGTGCCGGTGACGGAGGGGGAGTTCATGCAGCTGGCCGACGAGATGGAGCAGATCGTCGATCCGGAGATGGTGTTCTTTGTGGAGCACGAGGGCACCCCGGTCGGCTTCTCCATCGCGCTCCCCAACGTGAACCAGGCCCTCCGCCACGTCGAGGACGGGCGCCTCTTCCCGCTCGGCCTCCCCAAGCTGCTCCTGAACCTCTACTACGGCGTCTACGAGTGCCGCATGCCGCTCATGGGCATCCGGTCGGACTACCAGGGCAAGGGGCTCGACAGCATGCTCGTCCTCGCCACCATCGAGAACGGGCCGCCGAACGGGTTCGACGCCTGCGAGATGAGCTGGGTGCTCGACACCAACACCCGGCTCAAGAACCACGTCGAGTCGCTGGGCGGCGTGAAGGACAAGGAGTATGCGCTGTACGAAAAGGCCCTCCCGAGTGCCGAGTGACGCGTGCCGACTTCGACAACCGACCCCCACCCATGGACATCGACTTCGTCTACTTCGATCTCGACGACACCCTGCTCGACCACCGCCAGGCCGAGCGCGACGCGCTCGCCGACGTGCGCGATCGCTATCAGCAGATCTTCGGCACCGTCTCGGTGGACGAGCTGCAGGCCGAGTACCACGCCATTAACGATCCGCTGTGGACCCGCTACGCCGACGGGGAGATTGAGAAGGAGACGCTTCAGGCCCAGCGGTTTGAGCAGCTGCTCGATGCGGTGGGGGCGCCGCACGCCCACGCGGCGCTCGTGGGGCGGTACTACCTCCAGCGCTACGCGGCCCACTGGCAGTTCATCGACGGGGCGCGGCGCGCCTACGAGGCAATCGCCGACCGCCACCCGGTGGGCGTCATGACGAACGGCTTTGCGGAGGTGCAGGCCCAGAAGCTGGAGCGGTTTCCGGTGCTGCGCGAGCGGGCCGACGCGATCGTGGTGTGCGAGGAGGCGGGGGCCCTCAAGCCCGACCCGCAGGCATTCGCCCACGCCACGGAGCAGGCCGGTGTGCGGCCGCCCGAGGTGCTGTACGTGGGCGACTCGTACCGGTCGGACGTGCAGGGCGGCCGAACCGCCGGGTGGCGCGTGGCCTGGTACGCCCCGGACGATCCGGCGGCGCGGCCGTCGGTCGACGGGGAAACCTTCGTGTTCACGGACTGGTCCGCGCTCCTCGACCGCCTGTCGTAGCTCCCTACAGAAGCGACTGCATCTCGCGCACGAACGCGTTGATGGGGCGCGGATAGTCGAGCAGAATCGTGAGCACCACGCCCCCCAGGGCGCCGCCCAGGTGCGCCTCGTGGGCAATGCCGCCCTGCGTGCCGGCCTGTCGCTGCCCGATGGCGTAGATCGACACGACCACGTAGAGCACCGCGAAGAGGATGGCGGGCATCGGCAGCACGAACATGATGCCGAGCAGGGCGAGGGGGGCGTAGAGGCAGAAAGCAAACAGCACGCCGCTGATGGCCCCGGAGGCCCCCACCGCCGCGTAGGTTGGGTCGTCGCGGTGCATCACGAAGGTGAGCGCGTGGGCCGACAGCTCCGAGCCGAAGTAGAGAATGAGGAAGGCCCCGGCGCCCAGAATGCGTTCCAGCGGCGGCCCGAAGAAGTAGAGCGTGATCATGTTGAACGCCAGGTGGGCGCCGCCCGCGTGCACGAAGCCGGCCGTGAGGAAGCGGTAGTACTCGCCCCGCTCCCGGATGCGGCGGGGCCGAAACGAGAGCTCGTTGATCAGCGACGGGTCCGCAAACATCGCGTAGCCGCTCACGCCGAGGTTCGACAGCAGGAGGGCCAGCGTGATGGGGGCGTTCAGCAGTTGCTCCATGGGCGGGGCGCGAACGCGGAGAAGCGAAAACCGATCGGGGCTACGCGTGCACCGAGCCGACGTGCCGGATCAGCGACGCGAAGAGCAGGCGCCCGTCCGTGCCCTCAATCATGGGTTCCACGCAGCGCTCGGGGTGGGGCATGAAGCCGCAGACGGTGCCGGATTCGTTTGCGATGCCGGCGATGTGGCGGGCCGAGCCGTTCGGGTTGGCGTCGTCGGTGAGGGCGCCCTCGGGCGTGCCGTAGCGGAACAGCACGCGGTCGTCGGCCTCCAGCTGGTCGAGCACCGCGTCGTCAGCGTAGTAGCGCCCCTCGCCGTGCGCCACCGGGAGGGTCAGCGTTTGTCCCTCCCGGAGCGCGTTGGTGAAGGGCGTGTCCGCGTTCTCGGTGCGGAGCGTGACGGGCTTCGAGACAAACCGGAGCGATTCGTTGCGGAGGAGCGTGCCGGGGAGCAGGCCGGCCTCGCACAGGATCTGAAAGCCGTTGCAGATGCCGAAGACGAGGCCGCCGTCCTCCGCGAACCGCACCACATCCTGCATGACGGGCGAGAAGCGGGCGATGGCCCCGGAGCGCAGGTAGTCGCCGTACGAGAAGCCGCCGGGAAGGATCACCACGTCCACGTCGCCGACGCGCTCCTCTTCGTGCCAGATGAACCGGGCCTCCTGCCCCAGCACGTGCTTCACGGCGTGGTAGGCGTCGTGGTCGCAGTTCGACCCGGGAAAGACGATGACACCGAAGCGGACGGACATGGGGACGGCGGCCTCGTCTTCGGCATCTGCAACGGCTTTCAGATCC
>NCRB01000008.1 GCA_002894665.1 Salinivenus iranica | reverse complement strand
GTTCTATTCGGGCTGGGGGCTGGGGTGGCTGTACACGCCCTGGGGCCTTGCACTCGTGGTCCTGGGGGCGGGCGTGCTCGGAGGGGGACTGGCGACGATGGTGCGTCCCTTTCGCCGCCTGGCTGCGGGAAGCGACCTGCTCGACGAAACCGTCCACCGGCGGGCCCTGCAGGCGTTCGTGGAGGAAGAGGTGTTTGACACGCGGGATCGGACGGGCATTCTCATTTTCGTGTCCCTCCTCGAACACCGCGTGGAGGTGCTGGGCGATTCGGGCATCAACCAACACGTGGACCCGGAGGACTGGGGGGCGATTGTCGAGCGGATCCGGGAGGGCATTCGTCAGGACCAGTTTACGGAGGGACTGGAGGAGGCCGTGGAGATGTGCGGGCGGCTCCTGGAGCGACGGGGGATTGAGGTCCAGCCCGATGACGAGAACGAGCTGTCGAACACCGTGCGCACGCCAGGGACGGATGCTGACCCGTCGGACCGCGAGTGAACGCCGGGTGGGGCTATTCCTTCTCAATTTCCAGCACGAGGCCGTCCGTGTCGCGGATAAAGAGGCGCCCCTTCACCTCCTGATACGAGTATTCGGTGGCGTCCAGGCGAGAGCGCAGCGCGTGCCAGTCGCGGGACGAGAGGGAGAACCCAATGTGGTGGATGGCGCCGCGGCCCGGCACTGACGGATGGGCCATCTCGGGCATTTCGATGAGTTCAATCACCGCGTGCCCGGAGCCGTCGCCCAGCATGGCGCGCTGGCGGTCCTCCCGCACCGGGTCGTCTTCTACGGAGTACAACGTGAGGCCCAGTACCTCCACGTAAAACGAGGTTGCCTCCTCCAGGTCAGTCGTCATGACGGACGCATGATCCAACTGGACCGACGGGCTCGGCCCTGAGGAGTCATGGTCTGTAGACGGGGAGGAGGAAGGCATGGTGCGTGGGGAGCGCGGGCGGCGCGATTATTAAGAGGTAGAGGCGGGGTCGGGCGTCGGTTGGAACTCCGCGGCTTCGATGCCGAGCCGCTTCATCTTCTTGTAGAGGCCCTGTCGGGTCAGGCCCAGGACCTCGGCGGAGGCGGTGACTTGTCCGTCACAGGATTCGAGGACGCGCTCAATGACAGCGGTTTCGGTTTGGGACAGCACGTCGGTCAGCGTCTGCTCGGGGTGGAGCACGGCTTCTGGGGCCTCAGTGGAGGCCCTCGGCGCGCGGTCCCGGGCTGCCTCCACGATCGTGTCGAGCAGGTCGTCGACAGCGACGGTGGGCGTCGGTTCACTGCTTACGTGGACGAGCACGCGCTCGATTTCATTGCGCAATTGCCGGACGTTTCCGGGCCAGTCGTACCGGAGAAGGGCCTCCATCGCCGGCTCCGTGATGGACGCCATCGGGGCGCCGTCGGGGCGCAGGGTCTTCAGGAACTGACGGACGAGGAGGGGAATGTCGGCGCGGCGCTCGCGTAGGGCCGGCACGGAGAGGGAGAGGGCGCCGAAGCGGTCCCGGAGGTCGGGGCGAACGGCTCCCTCGCGCACCTGCTCCTCGAGGGGCGTCGTCGTGGTGGCCACGATGCGGACGTCGATGGAGTGGGCCTCCGTGCCGCCCTGGGGGACGACGGTTCCGGTGTCGAGCGCTTTGAGCACCGAGGCCTGCGCGGAGAGGGAAAGGGCGTCCAGGTCGTCGAGCAGGAGCGTCCCGCCGTCCGCATGATGAAGGGCGCCCGGGGTGAACCCCGAGGCGCTGACGCTGCCAAACAGTCGCTCCGCCGTGGGGCTGTGTTGGAGGTCGGCCAGCTGCACCCGCTCGAACGGGCCGTCGGCGCGGGGGCTTTTGCGGTGCAGGTAGCGGGCAAGCCGGGCCTTTCCCGTGCCCCGCTCCCCGGACAGAAGGACCGGGCGTCGGCTGGTTGCGGCGCGGGAGAGGTTGGCCAGCACGGTGCGCATGGCGTCGCTTTCGGCCACGACCGCGTCCTCGTCGGTGGGGGAGGAGAGGAACGGGCGGGAGGAGGCGGTGTGCTCCTGCGCCCGGGCCACGGCACTGCCGATGAGGGGCGCGCAGTCGGCGATCGAGTCGAGGCTCTCCTCCGAGAGGTCGGCGGTGTCGATGCCCAGTGCGACGTTCGAGTCGGACGGCGGAAGCGGAATCCACCGCAGGCGATGGTTCGGGGTGTGATCGACCCGTAGGGAATCGGAGGCTGGAACACCCTCGGGCCGGGGCCCTCGCTCGTACAGGAGGGAGGCGGTGTCGCCGTTGATCCGAGCAAGCCCGCTCCATGTCGGGGTGCCTTTCGACTCGATAAGACGAAAGGACAGTGCCGCCACCAGGCGGACGGACGCGTGGGCCTCGCCAAGGAGGGGCTCCCACCCGGCCTCGTCGGTTGACTCCAGGTCGTACTCGGAGCGGAGGCGATCCATCTGGGGGCGGTCCTCCATGAGGGACGCACCGACGAGGGCCAGCCGACGGGCGGTCCGCGCTTCGCCGCTCTCGGGCTTCAGTTCGCCGCGGAGGACGAACCACTGGGTGATGAGGGGAAGGGCCTCCTGCGGAAGGGCACGGGGAGGCGGAAGCAGAGCGCGGGCCGTCTCCGATTCGCCGTGCGCGTGTTCAAACTCCACGCGGGACAGGCGGGTGCGCAGGTGCAGTTCACGGTCTCCGGTTTCCTCCGAGGCCCGCTCGGCGCGCCGGAGCCAGGTGCGAGCCTCTTCGGGGTGGTCTCGCCGGGCGAGGAGGCGTCCGTGCAGGTGCAAGACCTCGGCGTGTGACACCCCGCGCGGAAGGGGCGTCGGGCGTTCGAACATTGACGTCAGGTCGGTGGAGGGCGCTTCGCCGACGCGGAGCGCGATCGCTGTGCGAAGGACCTGGCACGAGGCGGCGAATCGGTCGGGAAGGGCGTGCTCGGCGCGGGTCAATGCCTCGCGGGCGGCCGGGCCGTCGCCGCGGCGGAGGTGCGCTTCGATCTGGGCCCGATAGGTGAGCAGGAGCGGGGCGGCATGTAGATCGGTACGGGAGAGAACCGTCTCGGCGTGCTCGGCCGCCTCGAGGATTGTGGAGGGGGGGCGGCCAACCGCGGCGTGGAGGGACGCCGCGTGTGCCGATGCGATTGCGTGCAGCGACGAACGGTCGGCGTCCGAGGCCAGGGATCGAAGGGCGTCGACGTGTTCCTGTGCTTTTTCGTACTGCCCTGCGGCCCGCCGGACCGGAAGCCAGAGTCGATGCCACCACTGGTGGACCAGAGCGTCCTCGAGGGCCGCAACCAGGGACGAGGCGTCATCGAGCGTCCGGTGCGCAAGGGCGCATTCGCCGAGCGACAGGTGGGCGAAGGCCGACCCGAGAAGGGCCCAGCAGCGCCCACTTGGATCGTGAATTGAGTCGTGGAGGTCGTGGGCCGTCGAGAGAAGACGAAGGGCCTGGGAGACCTCGCCGACCTCTTGATTGCGGAGGGCGTGCGCCCAGCCTCGCCAAAGGGACACCTCGGCCCGGACGCATGTACAGAGCTCTTCGATTTCCGCACGCGAGGGGAGGTGGTTGAGGGCCTCGTCCGGCGCCTCATGATCCACGATGGCCACCTGGGCGCGGAGGGCCCGGAGGAGCAGCTGCCCGGTGTCCGCGGCGGGGGCGTCGACCGGTTCGAGAAGCGGATCAATCATCCGCACCACGTCGTCCCCCCGCCCATCGGCGATCAGGTCCTTCGCCAGCGCTATGCTCTTCGCGTGGTCCATGGGTACTGTGTTGAGTGCGGAAGATCCATCGGGGACGAGAGGGGGCCAAGCCTCGACCATTCGCAGGGGACCCGGCGGCTACATAAAGCCCAGCTCCAGCCGGGCCTCCTCGGACATCATCTGGGGCGAAAACGGCGGCTCGAACGTCATCTCAAGGTTGACGCTCTCCACGCCCTCGGTCTCCCTCACGGCGTCCTCGACCTGCCCCGGCAAGACGCCGGCGGCCGGGCAGTTCGGGGCCGTTAGGGTCATCAGCACGTCCACGCTGTGGTCGTCGTGAACCTCCATGTGATAGATGAGGCCCAGGTCGTAGACGTTCACCGGAATCTCCGGGTCGTAGACCTCCCGAATCGAGTCCACGATCCGTTGGTAGAGGCCGTCGTCCGGGGTGTCCTGGACATGGTCCGGAATGGTTTCCGGGCGTTCGATGTCGGTGTTCTGCTTGTCGTCGGGGATGTCGGCCGCGCCGCCGCCTCCTCCGCCCCCCGGCATGCCCGGCATTGCACCTGCAGGATTCATAGGGTTGGATCCGTTTGTGTGAAAAGGTTAGTTGCGGAAGGCCTGCGCTCGCTTCTTCATCTGGTCGATCATGGCCTCCAGGCCGTTGTTGCGCTGCGAACTCAGGTGTTCGTGGAGGCCGATGTCGTCGAGAAAGTCGAAGCTGGCTTCGGCGACCGCCTCGGGCGGCTGCTCGTCAACCACCCGGATGATGAGGGCGGCGAGGCCTTTCGTGATTTTCGCGTTGCTGTCGCCCTGAAAGTGCAGGACCTGTTCGTCTTCGTCGTACTCGACCCGAATCCAAACGTCCGACTGGCAGCCGTGAACGTAATACTCCTCCGATTTCATGTCTTCCGGAAGGAGGGGAATGTCGTCTCCCATCTCGATGAGGTACTGGTACCGGTTCATCCAGTCGCTGAACAGTGAAAACTCATCGACGATTTTCTGGGCCCGATCCGACACCGTGTTCGAGGTGGACATGGGGGAAAGGGATCGTAATGAAGGTGTGTTAGGATGTTGGTCGTTTAGGATGTTGGTCGTACGTGAATCCGAAGGGGCAAGATTCGGACGGGCGTCGCTCACCCCAGCATCTCGCGGGTGCGGTGCAGGCCCTCGGCCAGTCGGTTGGCGTCCGCCCGGGTGTTGTACGCGGCAAAGGAGGCCCGGATGGTGCCGGGCAGCCCGTACCGCTTCAGGAGCGGCTGGGTACAGTGATGGCCCGTGCGCACCGCGATGCCGAGGCGGTCGAGGAAGGTGCCCGCGTCGTAGGGGTGAATGTCCTCAAAGACGAACGAAAGCACACTCGTCTTTTCCGGGGCCGTGCCGATCAGGCGAATCCCGTCAATGGCACGGACCTGCTCGGTGGCGTACGCCAGCACGTCGTCCTCGTGGGCCTGGACGGCCGACCACTCCAGATCCATGATGAACTCGGCGGCGGCGCCGAGCCCGATCGCGCCCTCGATGTGAGGCGTGCCGGCCTCAAACTTGTGCGGGGGGGCGTCGTAGGTCGTCTCGTCGAACGAGACCCGGTCGATCATGTCGCCCCCGCCCTGATAGGGAGGCATGGCCTCAAGGTGCTCCCGCTTGCCGTAGAGGATGCCGATGCCCGTGGGCCCGAACATCTTGTGCCCGGAAAACACGAAGAAGTCGGCGTCGAGCGCCTGCACATCCACGGGCAGGTGAGGGGCCGACTGTGCGCCGTCGACCACCACCGGGACGTCCACTGCGTGCGCCGCGTCGATGAGATCCTTCACGGGGTTGATTGTCCCGAGTGTGTTGGACACATGCGTGACGGCGACGAGGGCTGTATCCTCGGTAAGGTACTCCGCAAGCCGATCCATCTGCAAGACGCCGCGGTCCGTGACCGGAAGTACGCGGATCTCCGCCCCCACCTGCTCGGCCAGCATCTGCCAGGGGACGATGTTGGAGTGGTGCTCCATCTCCGTGAGGAGAATTTCGTCGCCCGCGCCCACCCGTTTTTGACCAAAGGTGTTCGCCACGAGGTTGAGCCCCTCTGTCGTCCCCTTTGTGTAAATCACCTGCTCCGGGGCGGGGGCATTAATGAAGCGGGCAATGGACTTCCGGGCCGACTCGTACGCCTCGGTCGCATCCTGACTCAGACGGTGCACGCCGCGGTGCACATTGCTGTTTTCGCGACGGTAGTACCGCTCCGCCCGCTCGATTACGGCGTCGGGCTTCTGGGATGTGGCGGCGTTGTCGAGGTATACGAGGGGGGTGTCCTCGTACACCTCTTGCTGGAGGGCCGGGAACTGGGCACGGAAGGCCTCTACGTCGAACGAGGTAGTGTCCGATGTCGGTTGGGTCGTCGCGGGCATGGCGTTTCGGGTATGGGGTGGGGACGCCTGGACGGGGAGGGACAGAACCGAACGTGCCTCCACAGCATCCAGGGGCCCCCTACCACACGTTATGCGAAGTAGCTGGAGAACCGGGTGCGCACGCGCTCGGCCACGTGCTCCTCAAGCGAATCGAGCTGAATCTCGTCGATCACTTCTTGTGCAAAGGCCTGCAGCATGAGGATGCGAGCCCGGCGTTTGCTGAGGCCGCGGGAGCGGAGGTAGAAGAGGCTCTCCTCGTCGATCTGACCGGTCGTCGCGCCGTGGCTGCACACCACGTCGTCGGCGTAGATCTCAAGCTCCGGCTTCGTGTAAATCTCCGCGTCCTTGGTCAGGACCAGTGTATCGTTCTGCTGGTAGGCGTCGATGCGCTGAGAGCCGCGTGAGACGAACACTTTTCCGTTGAAGACCCCCGTCGATTCGTCGTTGAGCACGTGCTTGTACAGCTCGTTGCTCGAGCAGTCGGGCTGCACGTGGCCCATGAACGTATGGTTGTCGACGTGCATGTCGTCCTTGCCGACCACAAGGCCGTAGAAGTTCGACTCACAGAAGGAGCCGTCGGCCTCGATGGTGACGTTATTGCGGACGACCTCCCCCGTAAAGGTGGCCGAGATCGTGGTGTAAACGCTGTCGTCTTTCTGCTGTGCGGCGCGGGTGTGCACCTGCGAGGCGGAGGGGCCCTGATCCTGGATCAGGTAGTGCTCCAGGTTGGCCTTTTCGCCGATAAACGACTCGCTCACGGTGTTCGTGAACGTCTGGGCGTCGCTCAGCGAGTGCTGGGCCTCCACGATGCGGGCGATGGCGCCGTCCTCTGCCACGAACAGATGGCGGGGCTGAAGGAGCAGGTCCTGTTCCGTGGCCGTGAGGTGGAGGAAGAAGATGGGCTTCTCCACAACGGTGCCGGAGGGCACGTAGACGAACGCCCCGTCCTGCACGAAGGCCGTGTTGAGGGCGGTGAGCGCCTCGTCCTCAAAGTCGGCATACTTGCCGTAGTGCTCCTCCACCACGTCGGGATGGGTGCTGCCGGCCTGGGCGAGGCTGCTCACGACCACCCCGTCGGGCAGATCGCCGATGTCGGACAGCGCCTCGTCGACGCGGCCGTTGATGAGCACGACGCGGTGGGCGTCCAGGTCATCAATCAGGAACGGAGCGATGTCGTCCGTGTCGAGCGAAGGGCGCTCCGGAGCGAGGGGGAGCGTGTAGGGCCGGTCGATGACCGAACTGATGTCGGTGTACTTCCAGGCCTCTAGGTTGTTGGTTGGAATGCCGAGCTCGGCGAAGCGCTCGATGGCATCCGTGCGCTGCTTCGAGATGGAGGCGTTTGTGCCGTTCAGGGCCTCCCCGTGGTTCACCTCAAAGGCCGAGATGAATCGGTCTTCGGGACGCACGCTGGTATCAAGGGCAGTAGTAGACATAAATACGTCGGTAGTTGGCTGAGGAAAACAAGCGGATCCGAGGAAGAGAGGGCCCGATGTCTCACGACCGGGCCCCGGCACGTCCGCTACGCTGCTGCGGCCGCTTCCTCGCGGACCCAGTCGTATCCGTGCTCCTCAAGCTCCAGGGCGAGGTCCTTGTCGCCGGTGCGCACGATCTTGCCGTCGAGCATCACGTGCACGTGGTCGGGGACGATGTAGTCGAGGATGCGCTGGTAGTGGGTGATGATGAGGAAGCCGCGATCCTCGCTCCGTAGCTTGTTGACCCCGTCCGCCACGTTTTTCAGGGCGTCAATGTCGAGTCCGGAGTCGGTCTCGTCCAGGATGGCAAGCTTCGGCTCCAGCATGGCGAGCTGGAAGATCTCGTTTCGCTTCTTTTCGCCACCGGAGAAGCCTTCGTTGACCGAGCGCTTCGTGAGATCGGCGTTCAGGCCCATCATGTCGGCCCGCTCGCGCATGTACTGCAGGAAGTCGGCGGAGCCGAGCTCGTCCTGTCCACGGGCCTCGCGGACGGAGTTAACGGCCTCCTTCAGGAAGTTCGTCATGCTCACGCCCGGCAGCTCGACCGGATACTGAAAGGCGAGAAACACTCCGGCTTCGGCGCGCTCCTCGGGCTCAAGTTCCAGCAGATTCTCGCCGTCGTACAGGATTTCGCCGTCGAGGACCTCATACTCCTCCCGACCCGCCAGGACGGCCGCCAGCGTGCTTTTGCCGGAGCCGTTCGGGCCCATGATTGCGTGAAGGTCGCCGGTGTCGAGCGTGAGGTCGACCCCGTTCAGGATCTTGATGTCCTCGTCTTCGACGCCAACGTGCAGGTTTTTGATTTCAAGTAGTGCCATATCTTGTTCAGTTTTGAGTCGTCCGTTTCGAAAAGGGGAAAGTAGGTCGTCAGTGCATGCCCGCGGAGGGCCGGGGAGGGGCAGCGGGCGCCGCCCCCGCTGCCGAGCCCCCGGTTGTCAGGCCGCTTATCCCACCGAGCCTTCCAGCTCAATGTCGAGAAGCTCCTTCGCTTCCACGGCAAACTCCATCGGAAGCTCTTGCAGAACCTCCTGGCAGAACCCATTCACAATGAGCTTGAGAGCTTCCTCCTCGCCAAGCCCGCGCTGGTGGCAGTAGAACATCTGGTCGTCCCCGACCTTCGATGTCGTTGCCTCGTGCTCGATCTGGGCGGTTGGGTTGTTGCTCTCGATGTAGGGGTAGGTGTGTGCGCCGCAGTCCGGTCCCAGCAGCATCGAATCGCACTGCGAGAAGTTGCGGGCGCCGTCGGCGTTGGCGCTCACCTTCACCAGGCCGCGGTAGCTGTTGTCCGCCACGTCGGCCGAGATGCCCTTCGAGATGATGGTGCTCTTCGTGTTCTTGCCGATGTGCTGCATCTTCGTGCCGGTGTCGGCCTGCTGGTGGCCCTTCGTGAAGGCCACGGAGTAAAACTCACCGACCGAATTGTCCCCGGCCAGAATGACGGACGGGTACTTCTGCGTGACGGCGGACCCCGTCTCCAGCTGCGTCCAGCTAATCTTCGAGTTGTCGCCCTTGCAGATGCCGCGCTTCGTAACGAGGTTGTAGATGCCCCCGTTGCCGTCCTCGTCGCCCGGATACCAGTTCTGGATCGTGGAGTACTTGATCTCGGAATCCTCGTGGGCGACGAGCTCCACGACGGCCGCGTGCAACTGGTTTTCCTTGCGCATCGGAGCCGTGCAGCCCTCCAGGTAGCTTACGTAGGCGCCCGGCTCGGTAACGATGAGCGTGCGCTCAAACTGGCCGGTGCCCGCTTCGTTGATTCGGAAGTAGGTGGACAGCTCCATGGGGCAGGTGACGCCCTCCGGCACGTACACAAAGGAGCCGTCGCTGAAGACGGCCGAGTTGAGCGCCGCGTACAGGTTGTCGGTGTACGGGACGACGGACCCGAGGTGTTGCCGGACGAGCTCGGGGTGGTCTTTGGCCGCCTCTCCGAAGGATTTAAAGATAACGCCCTTCTCTCTCAGCTTCTCCTTGAAAGTGGTAGCGACGGAGACGCTATCCATGACCGCGTCGACCGCCACGCCGGTCAGGGCCTTTTGCTCCTCCAGGGGAATGCCCAGGCGCTCGAAGGTCTCCAAAATCTCATCCGGCACGTCGTCGAGGCTCTCGTACTGAGCCTGCCCGTTCGGTGCCGCAAAGTAGCGCATGTTTTCGAAGTCGGGGCGCTCGTAGTCGAGGTGGGCCCAGTCCGGATAATGCCCACTATCGATCAGCTGCTTGAAGTAGCGGTAGGCCTTCAGGCGCCATTCGGTGAGCCACTCCGGTTCGTCCTTGCGTTTCGAGATGTACCGAACAATGTCCTCGCTAAGGCCCCTGGGTGCCTTCTCCGATTCGATGTCAGTGTACCAGCCGTGCTTGTACTCCTCACTGGCCTTTCCTTTCAGATACTCGGTTTCGGATGTGCTCATAGGTTACGGTCCCTCGTTTGGTCTCGTGAGTGCTCCGATGCAGGTGGCGATGTGTTAGACCCGGCGAAGTCCTGTCAACACCAGCGTGTAAACGAGTGTTTACGTGCTGACTCCGTGACAACGTGCGGTTACAACCAGGGCCCTGGATCATCGTTCCTTCTTGAAAATGGGAGTTCACGTCTTCATTGCAACTTGGGAAGAAGACGGTCCGTGCCGATCGGGGCCCGGAGAAACCTCTGCGTTGCCCCCTAGGTACAGGCCCTTGCGCGCCCTCTCTGGATGCATGTTCAACGGCCATGACCATTACGATCACCGACCGTGCCATCAATCAGATTGAAGAGGTGGCGTCCGAAGAACACGTCGATTTAACGGACAAAATGCTGCGAGTGGCGGTTGTCCCGGGGGGCTGCTCGGGGCTGACGTACGACCTGGGGTGGGACACGACCGTGCAGGAGGAGGACACGGTGGAGACCCACAACGGCGTCACTGTCGTGCTCGACAAGAAGAGCCGGTTGTATCTCGACGGCTCGGAGCTCGACTTCACGGACGGGCTCGACGGGGAGGGCTTTCACTTCTCCAATCCGCAGGCCTCCCGAGAGTGTGCGTGCGGCGAGTCGTTTGGGGTATAGTTTCCTGGTGTAAACGATTGTTTACACTACGAGTCAGTGCGTCTCCAGCGGGCACGATCGCTTTCCAGCACGCCGTAGCGGTCCGCAAACCCAGCGGGCGTCTCGAGCACATACTGGGCCGGTTCCTGCGAGGGAATGGGGTCGGGCGAGTTGGGGCGGGCGTACCGGGCAATGTGTACGATCTGCGAGTCCGCATCGAGAAAGAAGAGGTCGAGCGCCACGGGGGTGTTCGCCATCCAAAAGCTGCGTTCTTCTTCCGCGTCGAACGGGAAGAGCATGCCGCTCGTCTCGTTGGGGAACCCCTCCCGTTGCATCATGCCGCGCTCGCGGGCCGAGTCGGTCTCGGCAATTTCCAGGTCGAGGGTGACGAGGGAGTCGCCGTCCTGAATGAAGACGAATTGTCCCTCGTTGTCGAACGGAATGGTGGGGCCGGCGCCTGCGTCGGACGCCGGGGAGGACGTGGAGTCGTCCGTCTGGCAGCCGAGGGGGACGACCAACAGGGTGGCGGCGAGCAGGGGGAAGACGAGAAGGCGCATAAGCCGGGAAGCAGCGAACATCGATTCGGTTAGTTGTCAGTGCGCACCCATCGGACGCGGGTGCTGTCGGTGAGGCCAAACTCATTGGCAAAGCCGGCACGCACCTCCACGACGAACCGGCGCGGGGCGGCGGGCTCGATGGTTTCTTCGGAGAAGGGCGTGGTGCGGCGGGCGATATTGATGACCTGTGAGTCCGGCGACACGAAGACGATGTCGAGGGGCAGGGGCGTGTTCTTCATCCACATGCCGTCGGTACTCGTCTCCTCAAAGAGGAAGAGCATGCCCCGATCGTAGCCGAGGGAGCGGCGCTGCATGAGGCCCCGCCGCCGCTCGGCGTCGGTGTCGGCAATCTCAATGGCGATGGTGGCGAGGGTGTCGTCGTTCGGGTGGTAGAAGGCAAGCGTGCCTTCTTGCTTGAAGGCCGGGTCGCCGGTGTTCTTTGCAGACTCGGTGTCGGAGCCGCACCCGGTGGCGATCGCCAGGAGAAAGGTGGCAACGAAAAGGAGGCGGGGGAGAGACATGAAGCGGCGTGACGTGTGTCAGAGGGACCGTTCCATATACACGACATCGTCGAGCGGGTTGTGGTAGTAGGCGGATCGCTCACGGAAGCCGAGCGAGCGGTACAGGGCCCGGGCGGCTTCCATCGACGCCACGGTGTCGAGCCGCATGGTGTCGTACTCCAGCGCCCGGGCGGTGTCCAGAATCGCCTCGCCCAGCGCCCGTCCGATGCCGCGGGTGCGGTAGTCGGGCGAGACGTAGAGGCGCTTCATCTCGCAGACACCGTCCTCGTCGAGCGGCTGGACGGCCACGACCCCGACGGCGCCGTCGTCGACGGTGGCCAGCAGGATGGCCCCCTCCGGGGCGGCGTACGGGCCCGGCAGGGCCTCCAGTTCCTCCTCTACGTCCTGAAAGTCGAGGTTGAAGTCCAGGCGGTCGACGTACTCGCGAAAGAGGCGTCGGACTGTGTCGAGATCGTCAGTCGGGTCTGCACGTCGGATGGAAAGGGACGACATCGGGCGAGGGGCACGAGTTACAGCGACGAGAGAAGGCGACGAGTAAGGGCATCGGTGAGCAGCCGGCCGCGCGGCGTGAGCCGCACGAGATCGGGATCCTCGTGGATGAGGTTGGCGTCTCGAAGTTGATCGAGGAGGGCCCCCGCGGCGGTGCGGAGGTCGAGGTCGTATCGGTCCCGAAGAATTCGCAGGGACAGGCCCTCGAGGGTTTGGAGGCGAATCAAGACGTACTCACGGGCCAGGTCTGGGGTGCCGAGAGCGTCGCAGGAAGCGGCCGGGGACTCTCCGCCCTGAATCCGCTCGGCGTACGCGTCCAGCGCCTCTGCGTTCGCCCAGCGCCGGGCGCGAAGGGGGGAGGCGTCGGGGCCGTCATCCCACCGAAAGCTCACTGCGCCAGGGCCCAGGCCCAGGAACGCGCCGTGCCGGTCGTAGTGCTCCTGATGGGCGGAGCGCCGACCCGGCCGCGCGAAGTGGGAGAGGCTGTAGTGTTCGTACCCGGCCGCCCCCAGAACGGAGAGGGCGTGCTCCATGTGGTCGGCGACTGTGTCCTCGGGGGCGGCAGAAGGGACCTCGACAATCGACACGTGCGGAATGTCGAGCGCGAGGGCACGACGGAGCGTAGCGTTCCACGTCCCGAGGGAAAGCCCGTCCAGTCCAAAGACAAGGTCGAGGGCCACCGTGTCGATCCCGGCTGCGCGGGCGGCGTCGATCGTTCGACCTACGGCCTCGGCGGAATGGGGCGCGTCGAGGGCCCGGAGCACCGGGGGCGAGAACGAAAGCCCCGCCAGACTCAGGCGCGTCACCCCCAGCTCGGCCAGGCCGTTCAGGTAGTCGGGCGTCGCGTCGGCGGGGGCGACCTCCATCGTGACCTCCCGGCTGGGAGCGGTCGCTGGGAGGGGCAGTGCGCTGACAAGCTGCCGGACAAGAGCGAGAGGCAAGAGCGACGGGCGACCGCCCCCGATGTGAACCGAGGCAATGTCGGGGGCGGCGAGGCGGGGGACGACGCAGCGTTCGCTTTCCAGGTTCGGACTTGCACGTGGTCCTTAATCACGTCGAGGGATTGTAGGACGACGGACTGGGCGAGTCGGTTCAGTCGATCGTCGTACTTGGGGCTCAGCAGGGCATCGGACGAGATCGACGTCACTTCCGCAATCACTCGGTCGTTGTCCAGGGAGGCCACGTCGGCCACCATCCGGTCGATCACGTTGAAGACAATGTCGCTAATGGCGCGTTCGAGCAGGTTGGCGACCAGCTTCCCGACCCCGGGCAACGAGGCGATGGTGTTGATCTCCCGGTTGCGATCCACGGCGTCGGCGATGACGCCATCGAGATAGTCCTGAAAGTCCTCCTGCTGGCTGCCGTAGGCGACGGCCGTAGCCTCTTGCAGCCGGTGGGTGAGGGCCTCGATGAGGGCCTCGCGCTGCGGGGCCAGGACTTCCTCCTGGATGCGCCTGGTCACCTTTTCGCTCCCTCGGATCTCGTTCTGAAGGCCGTTGATGATGCGCACGGTCACCCGGTCGCTGACCTCCTCCAGGACAATGTCGCGATACTTGGCAAAGGTTTCGTAGAGGTACGTGTCCCGCAGGTCCACCAGGCCGATGCGCTGCATCTTGGGCACCATGGCGATGAGGCGAAGCAGGCGCAGGGAGCGGAGCGAGCCAACGGGGATGCAGCCCAGCACGTCGTACCAGTGGACGAAGGGGTAGAAAAACCACCGATGGTAGCGCTGGCGGTAGATGGCGAGTCCCCACCGTACGAGAATCTCGGCCACGAAGATGGAGACAAACACCAGGTCGTAGAAGACGAAGTGCTGGTGGATCGTCTGGTCGTACCAGTGGTACACGCTCGGCACGAAGGCCCGCAGTTGGTCCTGGACGAAGGCGGTGGCAAAGCCCCAGTCGACGATGATGAGGGTGAGATTGGCGACGATCAGGACCAGCATCACCACGTCGACGACAAGGCCCAGCCCTTCGCGGGTCCGTTTGGAAACCATGGGAGCACCGACATTTTGAGCAAGGTGGAACGCGCCGCTGGCTTAACGAGACCTCATCCCTCTGGATTCACTCGCCTCTGTCGATTCTGCGAACGGGGCCTGACCGAGCACATCGCACCACACCCCTCATGCTGAACCTCCATCGTCTCCGCGACCAACTCGACACCTTTGAGTCGCACGAGGCCGACACCCGCGAACGACGAGCGCGGCAGCAGGAGCGGGCGGAGACGGTGCTGGCGGCCTGTGATCGGCGGTGGGAGGCCGTACAGGCGGCGGTAGAAGAGGCCGAGCCGCGCCGGCTGGTGGCCGCGCTTCGGGAGCCCCCGGCCGAAACGCATGGGGCTCCGGAGCGCCCGAGCCCGATCACGGTGGTTGCCACCGACGGGTCCCAGATTTACCCGGACCGACACGTCGAACCCCTCTTCTTCCTGCTCAACGTGAGCCGCGTCGCGGTACAGTACGGCACGCAGGAGGCCCCGCTCCTCGACGCGGAGCCCCGGTTGCACTTCGAGGATGCCCTGAGCGACCACGTGGACGAGGTGCTCCGCTCCCTGACCACGGAGCTGGTGTCGGCCCTGCGCGACGAGATGGAGCTGGAGCTGCTCCTGCGGACGGCGCGGGAGGCGCAGGTCGAGGGCCGCCCGCTCCTCGCCCTGGCAGACGGGACGCTCATTCGGTGGATGATTCGCGGCATGAACAACGAGGCGGCCGAGGACGCACTGATCGCACGGTACACCGACTACCTCCAGGCCTTCCGCGCAGAGGCATACCCGCTCGGCTCGTACGTGAGTATGCCGGCCACCACCGAGGTCGTGAATCTCCTTCGGTTCGTCGCGGGCGAACTGGAGACGCCCGGCCCGGCGCTCGACATCGAGGGGCCCGCAGCCCCCGTCCTCGACGGCCTCCTCGACCGCCACGTGTTCGACACGCTGCTCGACGACGGGGAGCGATCCGCCACCTTCGGGTCGACGTCCCATATCCAGGACGCCTACCCGTCGGGCACCGAGATTTGCTACTTCTACCTGCGCGTGCCGTCCGCCGTCGGCGAGGGCGAGATTGGGCGGGTCGAGGTGCCGCGGTGGGTGGCCGACGACCCCGCGCTTCTCGATCGGATTCACGCGACGGTGCTTCGGGAGTGCGAAAAGGGCGACGGGTACCCGCTGGTGCTGTCCGAGGCGCACGAGCGGGCCGTGATTCGCGGCCCGGAGCGCGAAGGGTTTTTCCGGCTCATGGAGCGGCGACTGCGGCGGGCCGGCCTGTCCTCCTCTAACTCCCGGAAGCGCCGGTCGAAGCAACGCCCGCGCGTCTGATTCGCTGAGCCGTCGAGCCGCAAGCGGAACCCGCAGGACGGCCCGGCAGTGACCGTCCCCGGCGCCCCACGCATTCCCTCCGACCCCCGATATGGATGAATCCGAGGCACTTGGCGAAGTGATTGAGTCGAGCACCCGGCAGTTTGTGGCCGAGGTGTACGAGGACGCGTCCGCGCCTGCATTTGGGACCTGGGTGCAGGTCCCGGACGCGGAGGGGGCGGACGTGTACGGCCTGATCAGCCACGTCGAAACCGGCAGCTACGACTCGAACCGGCAGGCGGTGGCCCTCGGCCTATCGGCGGACGAGCGGGCCGAGGAGATGCCGATGGTGCAGGAACTGATCCGCACCACGGTCCGCGTCCAGCTGCTGGCGTGCCGCGACCGGGAGGGGCGGCTCCGGCAGACGCTTCCGCCTCACCCCCCGGATCTGCACGACTTCGTGTACCCCTGTCCCGATGAAGCCATCCAGGATCTGGGGACGCCCGCCGATGTGCTGCGCACCCTAGTGAACCATCCGGATCCGGCGGTGCCGGCCGACGACCTGCTCGTGGCGGCCCTGCGGAGTGTGTACGACGCCCACGGTGGAGAGGCGGGCGGGCGAGAGGCGCTCGTGTCAGCGGGCCGCGCCCTCAGTCGCCTCCTGGACGACGACCACGAACGGCTCCAATCCATCCTCCGCCGCGTTCTGTGACCGGGCCCCCACGAGTGGACGGGCTCGATCAAAAAATGACCCCGACACGGAGCGGAAACAGGAGCCGCGTCGATTCCTGTCCCACGTATAGGGCCGGGTTCACCTCCGCATAGAAGGAGCTTTCGTTCAGGAGCCACACCTTGCCCACCCCGAGGTGAAACGTGGGGCCGCTCGTCGCATCCGTATTGCCGAACGGCAGGTAGACGCCCGGCCCGCCCAGGATGTAGGGACTCTCCTGTCCCGTTCCCGGCAGGGTCACGATCAGGGACGCCTGCGGATCGAATGCGTACGAGGCGTCGTCGCGTCCCTCGAAGATATAGCCCGTAAAGGCGGTCCCGAAGCCGAGCGAGATGTCCTGGTTGAGCGGGGCCGACGCACGAAAGCGAAAGCCCGGGCCCAGGTTGTTGTCCACCGTGGTGCCGAGCACCTGGAGCCCCACGCCGTAGCGGGTGGTGCGCTGGGCGTCGGCGTCCGGCACAAGCGTCAGGAGGAGGCCGAGCGCAAGGACGAAAGCGGAAAGGCGAGATCGCATGGGGAGGGGGAGTCGGGGAATCAAGCAGAGGGACTGATCGTAGCAGCCGTCCAACCCGTTCAGGCGTCCATTCGGATCGGCATACCACGAGACCGTTCCGAACGTAGCCTATTGCGTGTCCATCGTCAATAGAGCGCCCGGGTACGTCCGCCGACACGACTGGTTTTCATCCAACACACGCTGCCCCATGTCCGCTTCCAACAAGACGATCGATCCTTCCACCTCCAATGGAACGCCGGAGACCGGGACCCCTACGTGGGACCCCTCCGCGTTTGAGGCCCCGGATTTTTACGACCTCGACGCCCTGCTTCCCGACGAAGCGAAGGCCGTGCGGGATGAAGTCCGGGCCTTCGTGACGGATGAGGTGGAGCCGATCATTGAAAAGCACGCACAGCGGGCCGATTTTCCGCGCCATCTCATTCCGGCGTTTGCCGAGCAGGGCCTCCTGGGCCCGCACCTGCCCGAGAAATACGGCGGGGGCGGGCACAGCAATCTCGTGTACGGCCTCATGATGCAGGAGGTGGAGCGGGGCGATTCGGGGCTTCGATCGTTTTGCTCGGTGACGGGGTCGCTGGTGATGTACCCCATCCTGCGCTACGGGAGCGAGGCGCAGAAGGAGCGATGGCTCCCCCCGCTGGCCCAGGGCGAGGCCATCGGCTGTTTCGGCCTTACCGAGCCGGAGGTGGGCTCCAACCCGGCCGAGATGCAGACCCGCGCCCGCCGCGACGGCGACGGCTGGGTGCTGGACGGGCACAAGCGGTGGTCCACCAATGCCTCAATCGCGGACGTGGCCGTGATTTGGGCGAAGGACGAGGACGACGTGGTGCGTGGCTTTCTTGTTGAGACGGACCGCGACGGCGTCTCCACGCCGACCATCGACGACACGTGGTCGCTCCGCGCGGCCGTCACCAGCGAGGTAGTGCTCGACAGTGTACGGGTACCCGACGCGGCGGTGCTGCCACACGTGGACGGCCTCAAGGGGCCGCTTTCGTGTCTTACCCAGGCGCGGTACGGCATCTGCTGGGGCGTGGTCGGGGCCGCAATGGCCTGTTACGACGCGGCCCGCCAGCACGCCGTCAATCGCAGGCAGTTCGACCAGCCCATTGGCAACTTCCAGCTCATCCAGGAGCGCCTGGTCGAAATGGTGCAGGAAATCACGAAGGCCCAGCTTCTCAACTGGCGCCTGGGCACCCTCAAGGACGAGGACACCATGCGCCCGCAGCAGGTGTCCCTCGCCAAGCGCAACAACTGCGAGATGGCCCTGGAGGTGGCCCGGTCGGCGCGGCAGGTGCTGGGAGGGAACGGGGTGACCAGAATCGAACTCAAAATCCCGAAAACCCAGCACGTCATTTCGAGCACGGTCGAGACATCTTCCTGGCGAAGCCGCCTCCTTCGGGGAGGCTTCTCGGCTGTGCTGGGAGCGAAGCGCCCTGAGCGTAAGCGAAGAAGTGCTCGTGGAGTGCGACCGAGTAGTCACCGGGCTGCGCGGTGACCGGAGGAAACGAGTGCTTTTGGGGCGCGACTGATGCAATAGATCAAGTCTGGAGCGACGAAGGGAGAGTGTTTCAGATCAACAGTACTGGTATTGTCAGAGACGCTTAGGTGTCCGCGTCCGCAAGCAGGGCCGACTGCGCCGCCGCCAGGCGGGCCACCGGTACGCGGTAGGGTGAGCACGACACGTAGTCCAGCCCTGCCTGGTAACAGAAGCGGACCGAGGCCGGCTCACCCCCGTGCTCCCCACAAATGCCCACCTTCAAAGACTCAGAGGCGGCTCGTCCGCGCTCGGTGGCCGTCTGCACCAGTTCGCCCACGCCGTCCTGATCGAGGACGCGGAACGGGTCGTGCTCCAGCAGGTCGTTCTCGACATAATACGGGAGGAACGACCCGGCGTCGTCGCGGCTGAAGCCGAAGGTCATCTGGGTCAGGTCGTTCGTCCCGAACGAGAAGAAGTCGGCCGTCTCGGCCACGGCGTCGGCCCGCAGGGCCGCCCGGGGCACCTCGATCATCGTGCCCACCTGGTACGGAATCGTGGCGCCGCGCTCCTCAAACACCTCGTCCGCCACGTCGTCGATCAGGGCCTTCTGATTTTCGAACTCGGTTTCCGTGGCGATGAGGGGCACCATGATCTCCGGCTGCACATCGCCGCCATCGGTCTGCACGTCGAGGGCGGCCTCGAAGATGGCGCGGGCCTGCATCTCCGTGATGGTGGGGTGCGTGACGCCCAGGCGGCAGCCGCGGTGGCCGAGCATCGGGTTGAACTCCTCCAGCCCGTTGAGTCCGGCCTGGATCTCGTCGACGGGACGGTCGAGCCGCTGGGCCAGGGCCGCCTGCTCGTCCGGGTCGGTGGGCAGGAATTCGTGGAGGGGCGGGTCGAGGAGGCGGATCGTGACGGGGTGCCCGTCCATCGCCCGGAAGATCTCGCGGAAGTCGTCGCGCTGGAAGGGAAGAAGGTCGGCCAGGGCCTCGCGCCGGTCCGCGTCGTCCTTGGCCAGGATCATGCGCCGCATCTTCGTGATGCGCTCGTCGCCGAAGAACATGTGCTCAGTGCGGCAGAGCCCGATCCCCTCGGCCCCAAACTCAATTGCCTGTTCGGCGTCGGGGCCGGTGTCGGCGTTGGTGCGCACGCCCATGGTGCGGAACGTATCGACCCACTCCATGAATCGGGCAAACTCGCCGCTCAGCTCGGGGTCCACCAGCGGCTGCCGGCCCCGGATGACTTCGCCGGTGGATCCGTTAATTGAGATCCAGTCGCCCTCCTCGATGGTCACGTCGCCGTTGGTGAAGGCGCCTTCCGCTTCGTTGACGACAATGTCGTCGCAGCCGGCCACACACGGTTTGCCCCAGCCGCGGGCCACCACGGCGGCGTGGGAGGTCATGCCGCCTCGTGCGGTGAGGATGCCCTCGGCCGCGTCCATTCCGCCCACGTCCTCCGGGCTTGTCTCCGTGCGTACGAGAATCACGTCGTGGCCCGCTTCGCGCCAGGCCTCCGCGGTCTCAGCGGTGAAGACCGCCTGCCCCACCGCGGCGCCGGGAGAGGCGGCTAGGCCCTCCCCAAGGACGTCCTCCTGGTAGTCGGCGTCGTCCGCGAAGCGGGGGTGGAGGAGCTGCTCCAGGTGCCGGGGCTCCACGAGGTCGCGGACGGCCCGTTCCTCGTCGATCCGCCCTTCGTCCACCATGTCGACGGCGATGCGGACGGCGGCGGGGCCGGTGCGCTTGCCGTCCCGCGTCTGCAGGAGGTAGAGCTGGCCCTCCTGCACCGTGAACTCCAGGTCCTGCATGTCGCCGTAGTGCTCCTCCAGCGTTTCGCAGACCTCTGTGATCTGGTCGTAGATGCCCGGCATTTCGTCGCCGAGCTCCTGAATGTCGCGGGGCGTGCGGATGCCGGCCACCACGTCTTCCCCCTGCGCATTTGGCAGGAACTCGCCGTAGAGCGTCGGCTCGCCCGTCGAAGGGTTGCGCGTGAAGCAGACGCCGGTGCCGCTGCGGTCTCCCATGTTGCCGAACACCATTGCCTGCACGGTGACGGCCGTGCCGCGGAGCCCCGTGATGTCGTTGATGCGGCGGTAGCGGACGGCCCGCTCGTTCATCCACGACTCGAAGACCGCGTTGATGGCTCGTTCCAGCTGCTCCTTCGGGTCGTCCGGAAACGACTGACCGGTGGCCTCCCGGTAGATAGCTTTGTACCGGTCGACGAGAGTGCGCAGGTCCTCGGCCCCGAGGTCGATGTCCTCTTCGACGCCGCGCTCCTCCTTCAGGTTGGACAGCGCGTTCTCGAACCGGCTCCGGTCCACGCCCATCACCACGTCGCCAAACATGTCGATGAACCGACGGTAGGCGTCGAAGGCGACCCGCTTGTCGTCCATCATACGGGCGAGGCCCTCGGCCACCTCGTCGTTCAGGCCCAGATTGAGCACCGTGTCCATCATGCCGGGCATGGACTGCGCCGCGCCGCTCCGCACGGAGACGAGAAGCGGACGGGCGGGGTCCCCGAAGCGCAGGTCCATCGCATCCTCCGTGTGGCGAATGCCGTCCCGCACCGCCTCGGCGAGCCCCTCCGGCCAGGATCCCTCGTGCCGTACGTAATACTGGCACACGTCGGTGGGGATGGTGTACCCGGGCGGCACCGGCAGGCCAATGGCGCTCATTTCGTTGAGGTTGGCCCCCTTGCCTCCGAGCAGGGCCTTCTGCGTGCGGTCGCCGTCGGCCACGCCGTTGCCAAATCGGTAGATCAGCTGTGTGTCGGTCGAAGTGGGCTGGAGGTCAGGCATAACGGAGAAGGAAGCGAGCGGAGATGTGTGACGAGATGTTGGAAGGGCTTCCAACAGATGGCGCGCAGGACCGGTCCAGGCGCACTTAACGGATTGGAAACAGTTTGCCGGACGTCCTTGGTGTTACAAGGTCGGAAGGGACGAAGGGGGACGAGATGTCCGTCGGGTTTGGCATTGGCTTTGTGCGTAATGGTGTACCCCAATCAGCAACACAATACACACCAACAATCGCCATTCAACGCCACCCTGTCACGAGCATCCCGCTGACACCCTGACAGGACTGACACCGCCGCGCTTCGGCCTTTGCATCACGAACGAGATGTCGAACCAATCGACCCAACCAGATATGGCTACCACGACCCAGACCAAGCAGAGCGACACCACCCATGGGGAGCCCTGGCGCCCCCAGCAGATGATTGAGGAAAACCCTGTCGGGATTGCCCCGGAGGCTGCCGAGCAGCTCATTCCGAAGCTCGATGAGATTCAGTGCACCCTCTGGACCCTCTACCACCAGTATCACAAGCACCATTGGCTCGTGGAGGGCCCGCAGTTCCCCGACCTGCACGCCTTCTTTGAGGAGCACTACACGGAAGTCCACAAGTACGTGGACCGGGTGGCCGAGCGCATCACGGCCCTCGGCGGCATCCCGACGAGCAGCCCCGCGGAGCAGTCCGAGCTGTCACACGTGACGCACGAGCCGGAGGGCACCTACCGCCTCCGCAAAATGCTTCAGCACGACCTGGACGGAGAGCGGGTGCTGGCCGGACAGCTGCGAGAGGCCATCGATCTCGCCATTGATCACGGCGACCACGGCACCAAGCGCGTGCTCCAGAAGGTGCTGACGAAGGTGGAGGACCGTGCCCACCACATCGACCATCTGCTCGGGGAGGACTCTCTGGAGATGGGCCTGACGGCCGACGAGCCCGTCCAGGGATAGTCCACGCCTAGACGATCTGATCAGCGACGGCCTGTCGTCCATCATGGGGCGACAGGCCGTTCGTGTTTAATGAGCGCCCGTGCCGTTCGGCGAGGGACGAACCGTGTCCGAAAACAGAGAGATTACAGTCCGTCCAGGAACGACCCTTGCGGAATGAGCGTGCGCTTGACGCCGTATATACTTTCTCGCAGTCGCGACCTTCCACGTGCTGCGAGGCCCGCTTTTGCACTGCTCTTTTCCCCATTTCTTTCCCATGAAGCACCTTGTCGTTGTTGAGTCCCCGACGAAAGCGCGCACGATCCGCGCCTTTTTGCCGTCGGACGGATTTCGAATCGAGGCCAGCATGGGCCACATCCGCGATCTGCCCGCTTCGGCCAAAGAAATCCCGGCGCAGTACAAGGACGAGGACTGGTCTCGTCTCGGCGTAAAGGTGGACAACGGATTCGAACCCCTCTACGTCATCCCGTCGGATAAGAAGGAGGTTGTCAAGACACTCCGAAAGGCCCTCGCCGAGGCCGACAGCCTCTACATCGCCACCGACGAGGACCGGGAGGGAGAGTCCATTGGGTGGCACCTGGTGCAGGTGCTGGAGCCGGATGTCCCGGTCGAGCGCATGGTTTTCCACGAGATCACCGAGGAGGCCATTCAGCAAGCCCTCGAAAACACCCGCGGCATCGACGAGCACCTGGTAGAAGCGCAGCAGGCCCGCCGCATCCTTGATCGTCTGGTGGGCTATTCGATCTCCCCGCTGCTCTGGCGCAAGATCAAGCCGAAGCTCTCGGCGGGGCGGGTTCAGAGCGTGGCGGTGCGGCTCCTCGTCCGGCGCGAGCGGGAGCGCATCACGTTCGTCCCGGCGACCTACTGGGACCTGACGGCCCAGCTTCGGAAAGAAGGCGTCGGCTTCGAGGCCGAGATGACCCACCTCGGGGGCGTTCGCCTGGCGGCGGGCAAGGACTTTGACGAGGATACGGGGCGGCTCAAAGAGGAAATTACGGAAGGGGAAGACGTTCGCCTGCTGGACGAGGAAGAGGCCACGGCGCTGGCGGAGCGCCTTCCGGACCGGCCCTGGCGCGTGGCGGACCGGAAGGAGCGCACGCGATCGAAATCCCCATACGCGCCCTTCATCACGTCCACGCTCCAACAGGAGGCCAACCGAAAGCTCAACCTGTCGTCGGGCCGCACCATGAGCATCGCCCAGCGGCTGTACGAGAACGGGTACATCACGTACATGCGGACGGACTCAACCAACCTGTCGAAGGAGGCGGTGACGGGCGCCCGGAAGACCGTGGCGGAACGGTACGGGGACGAGTTTTTGAGTAACGGGGTTCGGCAGTACAGCTCGTCCGACAGCGCCCAGGAGGCCCACGAGGCCATCCGTCCGGCCGGGTCCGAGATGCAGACGAAAGACGAACTCGGCCTGACGGGAATGGAGGGGGCGCTCTACGACCTTATCTGGAAGCGAACCCTGGCCACCCAGATGGCCGATGCGCAGGTTCGGTACGTCAACGTGTACTTCGACGCCGACGCCGGGGAGGAGACGGCGCGATTCCGGGCGTCCGGCAAGTACATTGACTTTCCGGGCTTCTTCCGCGCCTACGTTGAGGGCTCCGACGATCCGGAGGCGGAACTGGAAGATCGCGAGCGCCCCCTGCCGGACCTTTCGGTGGGAGAGCAGTCCGCGGAGGGGGCGGACGACACCGGCCTCCGCGTCCGTGAAATCGAGCCGGTCGGGCACGAGACGCAGCCGCCGTCCCGATACACCGAGGCCTCACTCGTGAAGACCCTGGAAGAGGAGGGGATCGGGCGTCCGTCGACCTACGCGTCCATCATCGACACCATTCAGAAGCGCGGCTACGTGCGGAAGCAGGGCAGCGCACTCGTGCCCACGTTCACGGCCTTCGCCACCAACAACCTCATGGAGGCCCAGTTCGAGCCGCTGGTCGACACGCACTTTACCGCGGAGATGGAAGAGACCCTCGACGACATCGCGCGGGGGCGGCGGGCCTCGGACCCCTACCTCCAGGACTTCTACAAGGGCGAGAAGGGGCTGGAGCAGCGGGTAGAGGAGGGCCTCGACAAGATTGACGGCCGCTCGATCAGTGAGATTGACTTTCCCGATCAGTGGGGCGAGTACGTCGTTCGGGTCGGCAAGTACGGGCCGTACGTCGAGGGCCCCATGAACGACACGACGGTGACGGCCTCCCTGCCCGACGACCTTGCGCCCGGCGACACGACGGAAGAGAAACTGAAAGACATTTTGGAGGAGGCGAACCAGGGGGATCGGGTATTGGGCATTCACCCTGAGGCCGATCAGCCGGTATTGTTGAAGTCCGGCCCCTATGGTCCGTACGTGCAGCTAGGCGACGACGACCAAGACGGCAGTCCGAAGCGGGTGTCCCTGCCGCCCGGCGTGGAGCCCGAGGACGTGGACTTTGATCTCGGCCTCCAAATCATTAATCTCCCCCGTGAACTCGGGGAGCATCCCGAAAGCGGGGCGCCCATCCAGGCCAACATCGGCCGCTTCGGTCCCTACGTGAAGCACAAGGGGACCTTTGCCTCGCTCAAGAAGGAGGACAACGTGCTCACGGTGACGCTGGACCGTGCGCTGGACCTCCTGCGTCAGAAGGCAGATCGCAACAAGCCGGAGCGTGTGCTTGGTGATCACCCCGAGAGCGGGGAGCCGATTGAAGTGTGGGCGGGGCGCTACGGCCCGTACGTGAAGCACGACGGCACCAACGCCTCCCTGAAAGACGACCAGTCGATCGACGCCTTAACGATGGACGAGGCGCTGGACCTGCTGGCGGACAAGGGAGACCCTGCGACCCAGAAGGTGCGTGGCTAGCGAGGGGGACGCCTACTCCGGGCGCCGTCGTTCCTCGGCGTTCTGGAGCGACTGGAGGATGTGGAGGTAGCTCTCGTAGCGGGCCGGGTGCACGTGGCCGCGGTCCACGGCGTCCTTGATGGCACAGCCCGGCTCGTGGTCGTGCGTGCAATCTGGAAACTTGCAGGCGTTGACGTACGGGGCGAGGTCGGGGAAAAAGTGGGCAAGGTCCTTCGGGTGCACGTCGCGCAGGCCAAACTCGCGGATGCCGGGCGTATCCACCACGTACCCGCCGAACGAGAGCGCGTGCAGTTCTGCGTGGGTCGTGGTGTGGGTGCCCTTCCGGGTGCTGTCGCTCACCTCGCCCGTTTCTACGTCGAGCCCGGGCTCAATCGCGTTGAGAAGACTGGACTTTCCGGTCCCCGACGGCCCCGTGATGACGCTCGTCTGGTTCGTGAGCGCCTCCCGCACCCGCTCCAGGCCCGCGCCGCCGGCCGCACTGGTGGGGAGGACCGGGTACCCGAGATCGTCGTAGCGAAGGTGCAGATCCATGACCCCCGGCTGCTCCCCGGGGCCCATCAGGTCCATCTTGTTGATGATGAGGCCGGCGGGCAGATCGTTGACGGCGGCGGCCACGAGCAGGCGGTCGATGAACGCAGGGTTGAACCGTGGGCGTTTCACCGACTGCATGATCCAGACCCGATCCACGTTCGCCACCATCACATGCTCCTCGCCGGGGCGATGGCCGGCGGCCCGGCGACTCAGCTTGTTCGTGCGCGCGTGGATGTCGGTGATGAAGCCGGTCTCGTCCTCGTCGTTGATGCGGAGCGTCACCCGGTCCCCCACCGCCACCGGATTGGTGACATCCTGGCGCGTCAGGCGAAACTTTCCGCGGACGCGGGAGGGAATGACGCGGTCCCCGACCTGCACCTCGTACCAACTGCCCGTGGAGCGGGTGACGGTGCCCTCCACGTGGGGAGTCTCTTCGTCGGACTGCGCACTCATAGGCGAACGGAGACGGGGGAAAGAGAAACCATCAGTCGGCGGTATTCGTCAGTAGAACACACCTGGCACCGGCAAGAGCCGCGGTGCAGTAGCAATCGTCTCACACAACGGCCCGTTCGCCCGAACGGTTCGACCCATGGCCGACGACTCCCCAAAGTCCCGATACAATCAGGCGCGCCGTCAATTCGACGATCTTGCCCCCGATGAGCAGGCGCAGTTCCTCATCGAGGCCACGGCCTCCACGCTTGCCCACGGCATCGAGCGTGTGGGGAAGGTCCTGGCGCGCGGCCTGCAGGACACGGTGCGCCGGGCGCAGAAGGGGTCCGCGTCCGGATCGGCCACGGGCCCCGGGGCCGCGGAGCCCGAAACCGCGCAGCGTCGGCGTCCTCGCAATGGATCGGCGAGGCCAACCGATGACGACGCATAACGTTGCCCGTTAGCCCCTCAGATCAGCTCTCGTCTCCATGTCGAACGACCGTCCCCAGCGCCGCACCACCTTCCGCGACCTCAACTGGTTTGGGAAATCCGTCTATCTCGGCGGCACGGTCCTGCGTCTGACCGCCAACCTGGTCGACGCAACGGCGGACCGCGTGTCGTCCATCGCAGCGGAGTCGAAGCGGGCCTTCAACCGCGAGCTCGACCCGAACATTGAAGAGGCGCGGGTGGTGGAGGAATATCCCCGATCCACCGAGGACGACTCGGCCACGAGCACGCAGGCCTGACCGGACGCGAGGCCGCTTTACTGGGCGACCTCCACGTCGGAGGGCTGCAGGGCCGACACCTCCTCCGCGTCCGGCACTGCAAAATGGGTTTTGGGGTCCGCCAGCGCCTCCGGTTCCAGCACCTGATCGAGCACATCATTCATCCGCTCGACGTAGGTAACCTGGAGGCCCTCGAGGGCCTCGGCCTGGATGTCCGCCACGTCCTTCTCATTTTTCTTCGGCAGCAGCACGTGGTCGATGCCCGCCCGACGGGCCGCGAGCACCTTCTCTTTAATGCCGCCCACGGGCAGCACGAGGCCGCGCAGCGTGATCTCCCCGGTCATGGCCACCGTGTGCCGGACGCGGCGGAGCGTATACGCGGAGACGAGCGCCGAGAGCAGGGCCGTGCCGGCCGACGGCCCGTCCTTGGGCACGGCCCCGGCCGGGACGTGGACGTGTAGGTCCCAGTACCGAAACGCATCCTGTGGAATGCCGAGGTCGTCGGCGCGGCTCTTCACGTAGGAGAGCGCCGCCTGGGCCGATTCTTTCATCACATCGCCGAGCTGACCTGTGATGATCATCCGGCCCGTGCCGCGGGAGAGCGACGCCTCGATGAACAGGATTTCGCCCCCGGTCTGCGTCCAGGCCAGGCCGGTCGCGACGCCGGGCACCTCGGTCCGCTCCGCCACGTCCGACTCAAACCGCCGCACGCCCAGATGGTCGGGCACGTCGTCCGCGTCGACGGTCGCGTCGGCGAGGGTCTCCAACGCAATGTCTTTCGCCACTCCGCGCAGCACCGCCCCGATGGTGCGCTCCAGCTGCCGCACGCCCGACTCGCGGGTGTAGCCGTCGATGAGGAGGCGCAGGGCCGCGTCCGTGATCCGCGCGTTCTCGGGGGGCAGGCCATTCGCTTCGAGTTGACGGGGGACAAGGTGTTTCTGGGCGATCTGTAGCTTCTCCTGCTGCGTGTAGCCCGTCAGTTCGATCATCTCCATACGGTCGCGGAGGGGCGCAGGAATGCGCTCCGCGTAGTTGGCCGTGGCGATGAAGAACGTCCGCGAAAGGTCGTAGTCGAGTTCGAGGTAGTGGTCGTTGAAGGCGTGGTTCTGCTCGGGGTCGAGCACCTCAAGAAGCGCACTGGACGGGTCGCCCCGCACGCCGGAGTCGAGCTTGTCGACCTCGTCGAGCATGAACACCGGGTTGTTGGTGCCGGCCTTTTTGAGGCCCTGCAGGATGCGGCCGGGGAGGGCACCCACGTAGGTGCGGCGGTGGCCTCGGATCTCCGCCTCGTCTCGCACGCCGCCCAGGCTCATCCGGACGAATTTACGCCCCATGGCGCGGGCGATGCTCTGGCCGAGGCTGGTTTTGCCCACGCCCGGGGGGCCGTGCAGACAGAGGATGGGGGCCTTCATGTCGCCCTTCAGTTTCAGCACGGCCAGGTGCTCCAGAATACGCTCCTTGACGTCGTCGAGCCCGTAGTGGTCCTCGTTGAGGACGGCCTCCGCCCGCTGCACGTCGAGCTGCTCATCGGAGTACGTGCCCCACGGAAGATCGAGAATCCAGTCGACGTAATTGCGGACAACGGCATAATCGGGGCTGGCGGGATTGGAGCGGTCGAGTCGTTCCAGCTCTTTGTCCAGTCGCTCCCGGGCGTGGTCGGGAAGGGGCTTGTCGGCGGCGCGCTGTCGGAGCTCGTCGACGGCCGACCGGTCCTCGGTCTCGCCGAGTTCGTCCTGAATGGCCTTCAGTTGCTGGCGAAGAACGTATTCGCGCTGCTGCTCGCTCATGTCGCTCCGCACCCGGGTGCGAATCTTCTCGGACAGCTCCAACACCTGAAGTTCGTCCTGCAGCTGCTCGAGCACCAACTCGGCCTGGTCAACCAGGGAGGGTGTCGAGAGAATCTGCTGCTTGCCCGCCACCTCTTCCTGCAAATTCGAGGCGATGAAGTACACGAGGAACGACGGCGATTCGATGTTCTGGATCGCCTCGGCCGCCTCGCTGGGCAGGTTGGGGGCGCGCTGTACGATTTGGACGGCCAGCTCCTTGATCGAGCGAATGTGCGCCTCCAGGTCAAGGTCGTTCGCCTCCACGCTTGGCTCGTCGATCGGCTCGATGCGGGCGGTAAAGTAAGGGTCGGTCTGCACGTACTCCTGGACGCGAAAGCGGCGGGTGCCCTGCAGGATGACGGACTTCGACCCGTCGGGCATCTTGACGAGCTTCAGGATTTCGGCGACCGTGCCGATGTCGTAAAGGGCGTCGGGCTGGCTGGGGTCTGAGTGGGCGGGGCGCTCAGCGATGACCCCCACGCGACGATCGTTCTCGGTGGCATCTTTGACCAAGCGCAGGGAGGAGTCGCGCCCGAGGGTGATGGGGACCACAACCCCGGGGAAGAGCACCGTGTTGCGCAGCGACAGAATCGGGAGGGTATCCGGCACCTCGGAGGCGTTTAGCAGGGCCTCTTCGTCCGTCGTGGGGAGCGGAATCTGCTGGTTGTGATCGGTCCCGAGGGGGAGAACCCAGCTGAAAGAAGAAGGAAACGTGGGAGCCATGAGAACGGCGTGGGATGAGAGCGGAAGACGGAGAGCGGCAAGAACTGCGCCGGGCCAGGGGCTGGAGGGCCACGAGATCAGGACCGTGACACGATGGCAGTGTGGAAGGGCAGGGACGGAGACGGGAGCAGGGCGGCTACGAAGACACAACGTGCTCCTCAATCAGGGTTTCGAGTTCGGCGATCTTGAATGGCTTGGAGAGAATCGCGTCCACGCTTTCCACCGCCGCCGCCGTATCCGTGTATCCGGTGAGCAGTATCACCGGGAGCTCCGGGTGCGTCTGCCGGATGCGGCTCGCCAGCTCGGCCCCGGTCATCTCCGGCATCCCGAAGTCCGTGAACACGATGTCGAAGGCAGTGTCGTCGAAGAACGAGAGGGCTTCGGAGCCGGACTGCGCACAGGCCACGTCGTGCCCGTTGAGGGTGAGCAGCTGATCGGCGATGGAGCGGACCATGTCCTCGTCGTCCACGACCAGGACCTGGATGCTCTGATCGTGCGTCTCGTCCGCGTTGTCGGGGTCGGCGTCCGGTGTACGCTGTTGCAGGGGCGGGAAGGACACGACAAACTCGGTGCCCTCGCCGGGAGTCGACGAGACATCGATTTCCCCTTCGTGCTCCTGCACGATGCCGTAGCTGGCAGAGAGGCCCATCCCGGTCCCCTGTTCGCCCTTCGTGGTAAACAGGGGCTCAAAGATGTTTTGCAGCACCTCGTCGGTCATGCCGACGCCCGTGTCGCGGATCCGTGCACACGCCCGCCCCCGATCGTCGACGAAGGTGTCGAATGTGATCGTGCCGCCCTCGGGCATGGCCTGCACGGCGTTGAGGATAAGGTTGACGAACACCTCGCGCAGCTCCGTGGGGGCGCCCTTGATGTCCGGAACGTCGGAGAAGTTGCGCTCCATCTTGATTTCGATGCCCTCCCGGCGCGGCTCGTTGTACCAGTAGGGTTGGGTGAGGGTAATGCAATCTTCGATCAGGGTGGGAAGGGCGAGCCGCTCGAAGTGCTTGTCGGTGTCCTGGCGAATGTAGCGCTGCAGCTTGTCGATCAGGGTGGCGCCGTCCTCGGCGGTCTGCTCGATGGTTTGCAGGGAGGAACGGATCGCTTCGGCGGTGTCTCCCGTGGCCTTCACCTTTTCGGACAGGAGCTCGACGTGGCCGATGAGCCCACTCAGTAGGTTGTTGAGGTCGTGCGCCACGCCCATCGTCATGCGCCCCAACGTCTCCATGCGGTGGCGCTGGGTCTGGCTGGTCATCCAGGACGGAGGTTCGGCCATCACCTCGCCGCTAATGGTGACGGCCGAGACCGATCGGGACCCGTTGTCTGAGGTGTAGACCGGGATAAAGTTCAGCAGGACGGGGAGTTCGTCCGTCCGGTCGGGGATGAGCGGGGTCACCACGCGGTTGCTCACCAGCCGGCCGCGACCGGCTTCTAGCACCGAGCTGGTGGCGAGTTCATGGTCCTCAGGGTTGAGGTGGGCCCATGGCGACTCGGACGGGCCGAGAGCGGTGGTCCAGGCCTGATTGCAGTGGTGGAGCTCACCGGAGGGAGAGAACGTGGCGGCCAAGAGCGTCGGCTCCACGGTGGGAGCCGGTTCAGAAGGGGCCATTGGGGAAAACGGGCGGTGGGGGCGACGTCGACAAGTGGGGGACCGGGCGCAGGGTGAGATCCTCCCTGCTGCCCATTATCTTGATTATTCGGGTTACCGTCAAATACGAAGAGGCAACTGTTTGGCCCTCGTTCCGTTTTCATTGATGCCATCAGACCCTGGGGCCTGCTGACCGGGACGGCTCGGCATTGAAGCCGTGCCGGATGCCCGAAGCGCTTTCACAATCCTCATTCTCCTTCACAACGTCCCGCCAATCCATGTGGCACGATTCCGTACTCGGTACCATCGGCAATACCCCGCTCGTTCGGCTCAACGCGGTTGCCGAGGATCTTCCCTGCACGGTGCTGGGCAAAGTCGAGTTTTTCAATCCCGGTGGGTCGGTGAAGGACCGGATTGGGGTCAACATGATTGAGGACGCCGAGGAGAAGGGCCTGATCGAGCCCGGCGGGACCATCATTGAGGGCACGAGCGGAAACACGGGGGCCGGGCTCGCCATCGCGGCCATTGCAAAAGGATACCGCTGCATCTTTACGACGACCGACAAGCAGAGTCAGGAAAAGGTGGACGTGCTCCGGGGCCTGGGGGCGGAGGTGCTGGTGTGCCCGACAAACGTGGAACCGGACGATCCCCGAAGCTACTACTCGGTGGCGCGTCGCCTGGCGGACGAAATTCCGAATTCCATCTACCTCAACCAGTACGACAACCCGTCCAACGCGGAGGCCCACTACGAGACAACCGGCCCCGAGCTCTGGGAGCAGACCGAAGGGCAGATCACGCACTTCGTGGCGGGGGCGGGAACCGGCGGCACCATCAGCGGCACGGGCCGCTACCTGAAAGATCAGAGCGAGGACGTGACGGTCATTGGCGTAGACCCGGCTGGGTCGGTCTTCCACAAGTATTTCCATGAAGGCGTCTTCGACGAAGAGGAGATCTTTCCTTACTTCACGGAAGGGGTGGGAGAGGACATTCTTCCGGAGAACATGGACTTCGACATTGTCGATGACTTTGTCGAGGTCGAAGACACGCCCGCGATGCAGATGACCCGACGTCTGGCCCAGGAGGAGGGCCTGTTCATCGGGCAGTCGTGCGGCATGGCCGTGGCGGGCAGCCTGCAGTGGATGAAGGAGCACCGCAATGAGCTCACGGAGGATGACCTGGTGGTGGTGCTCCTGCCGGATTCGGGGTTCCGCTACCTGTCGAAGACGTACAACGACGAGTGGATGCGGAATCACGGCTTCCTGAAGAGCAAGCCGGACGTGACGGCGGGGGAGGTCGTCAACCTCCGGCAGAAACACGCCGAGGTCATTTCCGCCGCCCCGGAGGACGAGATCGGCGCCCTCATCGACCGGATGACCGACGAGGGCATCTCGCAGATGCCGGTGATCGACGCCGACGGGGAGGTGGTCGGCAGTGTCACCGAGACGCGCATCCTGAACCGCCTCATCGAAGACCCGGAGACGCGGAACGACCCGGTGCGGAGCATCATGGGCACGCCGTTCCCGGTCGTGCCGGCGTCACTCCACCTGGAGCATTTGTCCGCCTATCTTGAGCAGGAGGCGGGAGCTGTGCTGGTGGATCATGGGCCGGAAGACGGATACTCGGTCGTGACCAAGAGCGACCTCATCAGTGCCCTGGCCGAGGTGGGCAACGGGAATCCCGCGTAAGCGGGGCGGCGGCCTCAGGTTCGGGTGCGCCAGAGAACGAGGAGAGCCACTCCGGCGAACACGAGATGTGGGAGCCAGGCGGTGACGGCGGGGTCCAGGGCGCCGGCGTACCCGAACGGCTCGGCGAGTTTCTGGATCGACAGGTAGATGAACGCGATCAGGAGCCCGATGGCAAACCGGGCGGCCTGCCCGCCCCGACGCCGCACGGCCGCGATGGGCATGCCGATGAGGATGAGGATGAGGTTGGCGAAGGGGTACGCGAACTTGTTGTAGTAGGCCACGAGTGAGCGGCCGAGGTTTCCCACGCCGGCCCGTTGAAGCGCCTGTAGATGGTTGCGGGCGTTGGGGATGGTCATGGCCGCGACGTCGTTCTGCGTGCGCGCAAGGTCCTTCGGTAGGATCTGGAGCGTCGTGTCGAGGGTGGCGACGCTCCGCTTGGTGGCTCCTTCCTCCGTAAAGTGCCGGATGGTGACGTCTTCGAGTCGCCAGGTGCCCAGCGAGTCGATCCATTCCATTTGTTCGGCGTCCAGGCGGCGGGCCAGGCGCGAGGGGCCGTCGAACGTTTGGAGGGACACCGTATTGGCCCGCTTGCGGTCGCGGTTGTAGTAGCCAACGGCCAGGATCGACTCGGGGCTGTTCTGGCGGTGGATTTCGTTCAGGTTGGTGGGGGCGCTGCCCGGGTTCAGGTATTCGTTCTCGTACTGTACCACCACCTCATTTGTGCGAGGGACGACCCAGCCGTTGAAGCCAAACATGAAGACGGTTACCAGGAGGCCCACGACGGCGTAGGGGCGGAGCAGCCGATACAAGGAGACCCCGGAGGTTTGAAGAGCGGAGAGTTGGAGCTCTTGGGCCAGGGTGCCGGTGAGATAGATGCACGAGAGGAAGAGGGCGAGGGGCGAGGTGAGCCGCACGATCTCGGGCACGTAGCTCGGGTAGAACACCGTAAAGACCTCCTGGGCGGTCGCGCCTCCATCCAGGAAGTCATCGCTGTACTCCACCCAGTGCAGCACGACGAAAAAGACGATCAGCGCCCCCACGAAGAAGACAAAGCCCTTCAAGAGACGGGCAATGATGTGGCGGTCGAAGGTGGTCATCGAGCACCGAGAGGGTTCGGGGCGTCAGCGCGGGGCAGGGCGGGGGCGTCCGCGAACACCCCGCAAAGACGGCGTACGGGTTAGACCTTTTGGGGACCAATCATTTACTTGCCAGCGAACGGTCCGTTCACCGAACCTATGCCAGCCTCATGAAGCTCCACGAATACCAAGCGAAAGACCTTCTCCGTGCCCACGACGTCGACGTGCCGCCGGGCACCGTGGCCGAGACCGTCGATGAGGCGGTGGAGGCGGCGCAAGAGATGAAACAGGGAGGCGCCGAGCTGTTCGTCGTGAAGGCGCAGATCCACGCGGGGGGGCGCGGCAAGGGCGGCGGCGTGAAGCTGGCCGAAAGCATTGAGGAGGTCCGCGAACACGCCGAGGCCATCCTGGGCATGGACCTGGTTACGCACCAGACGGGGCCGGAGGGCCAGAAGGTGCGGAAGATTCTCGTGACCGAAGGGGTCGACATTGCGCAGGAGTACTATCTCGGCGTCACCCTCGATCGCGAGGAGAGCATGAACGTGATCATGGTGTCGACAGAGGGCGGGGTCGACATCGAGACGGTGGCCGAGGAGTCCCCGGAGAAAATTGAGAAGGTGTGGGTGGATCCGTCGATTGGGCTCCAGCCGTTTCACGCCCGTCGCCTGGCCTTCGCGATGAACCTGGAGGGGGATGCCTTCAAGCAGGCCGTGTCGGCGATTACGGGGCTGTATGAGACCTTCGAGGCGACCGACAGCACCTTGGCCGAGATTAACCCCCTCGTCCGAACGCCGTCGGGCGACATTGCTGCGGTGGATGCCAAAATCAACCTCGACGACAATGCGCTCTTCCGCCACCCGGATCTGGAGGACCTCCGCGATCTCCACGAGGAAGACCCTACCGAGGTGGAGGCCAGCGAGCACGGGCTCAGCTACATCAAGCTTGACGGGAATGTCGGCTGCATGGTGAACGGGGCCGGGCTGGCGATGGCGACGATGGACATCATTAAGCTGGCCGGTGGCGACCCCGCCAACTTCCTTGACGTCGGGGGCGCAGCCAGTGCCGAAACCGTCGAGGCGGCCTTCCGAATCATCTTGAAGGATGAGAACGTGGAGGCCATCCTCGTGAACATCTTCGGCGGCATCGTGCGCTGCGATCGCGTCGCGAAGGGCGTCATTCAGGCAGCAAAGAACGTAGACATCGATGTCCCCCTCATCGTGCGGCTGCAGGGCACCAACGCCGAAGAAGGCAAGCGCCTGCTCGATGAGAGCGACGTGACGATTGAGTCCGCCGTGCTGCTGAAAGAGGCGGCCGACAAGGTGACGCAGGCCCTTGGCGTGCGCGCCTAGTCCGGGCGCAGTTGAGACTCACGGGAAGCGCCCACCGCCCTGTCCGCCCGCCACGCTCCCGGCCGTCTGGCGCAGCCGGTCGCCGAAGCCGCCGAGGCGTCCTTCCCCCCCGGCGTTCGGGAGCTGGAGTTGCAGAAGCTGGGAGAGCTGTCCGCTCCGGACCTGCAGGTTGAAGCTGTACGACTGGAAGCGCCCGAACGGCACCCAGCTGAAGGACATCACCCAGCAGTCGCAGTTGCCCACGACGCGGCTCGTCGACAGTCGGGTGGTGGCGAGCTCGCCCTCCACGAAGTCGTAGCCGCTCCGGCCTTGGATGCGCCACTTCGAGGTGAGCCCCAGGCTAAACTGCGTGCCGAGCGTGGCGGTCCGGTTGGTGACCTCCTTTTGGGGCTTACTCAGCCGGTAGTTGAAATCAAAGCTCAGGGACCAGGGGAGGTCCAGGGCCGACAGGTCCTCGATGGAGGAGGGCACCTGCGTGCGGCGCTCGGTGTCGCCGGAGGGGGCTTGCGGGCGGCCCTGCGTGGCTCCGCCGCGTCGGTTACCTCCTTGATTGAGCCCCGCGGAGCGAGCCGTTCGTCCGCCCCCGCCTCCACTCTGAAAGTCTCCGCTAACCCCGAGCTGAAAGTTGGTCAGCCGGGCCGGGGTCCAGGGGCTTTCGACGATCATGTACCGGTCGACGCGCCGGAAGCGGAGGCTTCCGTCGGTGGTCCCCACAGGGCGTAAGGCGTACGGGGAAAACGTCGAGTTTAGCGTAATGTCGAAGCGCTCGACCGTCGTGCGGGCGTTGAGCCGGATGTTATCGCTGACCCGAAAGGAGTCCGCGGCGAAGTTGTAGTTCAGCCCCTGAAGGTCCAGGTTCAGCAGGGTGATGCGGTCGGTCTCGCGCTCGCCCGTGGAGTCGACGCGGACGCGTTTGGTCTCAAACACGTTGCGGAGCGAAAAATTGAGGCTCCGCTGCTCGGTACTGCTTCGCACCAGCGAGCCGGTTAGGATGTCGTAGCGACGAACCTCGCCCGTCTCCGGGTCGACCACAGGGGTCCCATCGGGCGTGCGCAGCGGGCGGGTCCGTCCCCAGAACGGCCGGTTGAAGTTCGGCTGATAGTTGGCGGACAGGGAGGGGGAGAGCCGGTGCCGGAGTCCCTCGAACGGGCCAAGCGCCACGGGAAAGGTCCCGTATGCCTCGGCACTGGCGGACAGCGAGGTGTTGAAGTTGTGCCGAGCGTAGAAGCCCGGCGTGGTCTCCTCTACGGTTTCGAAGGGCTCCCCCGCATCGCTCGTATCGACGACGCGGACCGTGTTGATGTACCAGTCCGACGTGTAGTTCGCGTTTGGGGAGATCGACATGTTGAAGCGGTCGATCCGAAACGTCGCGCTCAGCGGAATCCGGTGGGTGGCCTCGAAGTCGAAGAGTTCGTCGTCGCCAGTGGCGAGCTGGTATTTCTGTCGGTTGAAGAGGGCTTCGTACCAGTCGATGCTGGTCTGCTCCAGGGAGTCGGCCAGGGAGGAGTCCGCCGGGGTTCGATTCTGGCGGAGCTGCTGCGGGTCTCGGGGCGTGAAGTCGAAACTGTTCGTGAGATCGAAGTTGTAGGAGGTGGTAATCTTTTCGTACCAGCGGGGCTCTCCCACGGCCCGGTCGCGATCGAAGGGCTTGAACCGGTTCTGGGAGAAGCTGAGATCGGGTGCCGTGAGGCTTACCTCCCCGCTTTGAAATTGCTGCTGCTGGTTGGCGCTGAGGTTGAATTGCCGTCCCCCCTGAGGCCACCGCTTCCGGTAGTTGAGAGAAGAGGAGACCTCCTGCCGCACCGCGTCGTCGTAGTTGTCGCTGTTCCGCTGGGCGAAGTCCGACGAGGTGGCGAGGTTGACGTTGCTGTTGAGGCTGGCCGTGGGGGAGAGGGTTTGGTCGTGGGACCAGTCGAGTTCGCCCTGGTGACTGTCCGTAAAGTTTGGGTCCTCGGACTCGCCGACGCGCTCGCGTCGGTAGGTGAGCGAGAGGTCGCCGCTGTAGTTGTATCGCTTGTTGTATCGGAAGCGCGGCCGCACCTCGAAGCTCCCCTGCGACCACACGCCGGCCCGGATGGTGAGGTCGGTGTAGTCGTTCAGGGCGAAGTACCAGCCCCAGTCTTTCAAAAAGAGTCCGCGGCGGTCCTGTCCGTAATTCGGCGGGAGGGGGCCGCTGCGGCGTCCCTGCGTATTGGGGAGAAACCCAAAGGGCAGCCACAGGGGCGTGGGCACGTTGAAAAGAAAGAGCTGGATGGGGCCGGTGTATACCCACTTGCCCTGCACCTTCATTTCGCTGGAGCGGAGCGAGTACGACGGGGTCTCTCCGGGGGCACAGTTGCAAGTGGTGTAGAGCCCGCCCTGCACGAACAGGGTGCTGTCCTCGAACACCTTGACGGCCCCGCCCTGGATGTACCCGTCCTGCCGCTGCGTCCGGGCGGACACGACCCGGCCGCGGCGCGTGTTGATGTTGTACGAGAGGGTTTCGCCGGTGAACGATTGTCCCCCACCCGATCCGCCACCGCCGCCGCCCAGCGGGCTGGCGCCCGACCCGCCACTTCTGCCGCTCCCGCCGCTTTGCTCGAAGACCGGACGGGAATTGCGGGCCGTGTCGGAGGGGGGGCCGGAGGCGTCGAGCGTGCCGCTCTTAAAGTTCATCTCGATGGTTCGGGCGCGAAGAGTGGCGCCCTGGTGAGACATCGAGGCCTCGCCGTGGAGGGAGCCGCGGTCGCCGGTCGCGCTGTCCGTGACGATCACGAGAGAGTCCCGGGCCGAAAAGGTAACGGCGTCCGACGAGCCGGCGCCCCCGGGGCCTCCCGGCCCGGCCCCGCGCGGAGAGGTGCGTTGCGGCGTGGCGGTCGGCGGGCCCGCCCGGTCCGTGCGCTGCTGGACGGAGTCAGAGGGGACCTGTCGGGTCGTATCGACGCGAGCGGAATCCACACGGGTTGTGTCGGCGGGACGCTCCTGGGCCCCGGCGGGGGCGGTCCCCAGCACCATGAGGGCGGCACCCCCGATCCCAATCAGAAGCCAACGCGGAAGCATTGGGAGAGCATTCGACCGACAGCACGACGAGTTCAGTCCTGGTCCGGGCCCAGATGGGCGTTGCCGGAGGAGAGGGACGCTACACGTGGGCGTCTGCCCCTTCAAACACGAGCCGCGCCGCCCCCAGCATCCCAACATCATTGCCCCGCTTCTCGCGACGAAGGGTGAGGTCGTCGCGCAGGCCCGGGGTGACGTACCGCGGGAGGGTGTCGCGGGCAGGCGCTAGGAGAAAGTCCCCGGCTCCGGAAACGCCTCCGCCGACGATGATGGTCCGAATATCGAGCAGGTTGACCGCGGCCCCGAGCACACAGCCGAGCTTGTGGCCAGCCCAGGCCAGGATGCTTCGGGCCGCGTCGTCGCCCTGTTCGGCGGCCTCGGACAACACCCGAGGGGTCACCCGGTCGAGGTCGCCCTCCACCAGCCCGTGGACCGCACTGTCGGGGTAATTGACCAGGCGGTCGCGGGCATGGTCGGAGAGGAACGACTGTCCGAGGTAACCTTCAATCGCCCCCGCAACGCCCGTGTTGGCGTAGGGGCCCTCGTAGTCGATGGTCATGTGGCCAATTTCGCCGGCTCCGCCCGTGCTTCCCCGAAAAATCTGGTTCCGGTAGATGATCGCGCCGCCCACGCCGGTGCCCAGGGTCACCATCAGAAACGAGTCGAACGCGGCGCCCGCGCCGTAGTGGGCCGATCCCAGGCCCGCTGCGTTCGCATCGTTCTCGACGACGACAACCAGGGATCCGAGGCGGTCGCGCAGGGTCTCTTGCAGGTTGATGCTGGTCCAGCCGGGGAGGTTCGGCGGGTGGCTCACCGTCGTTCGCTCCCAATTGATTGCGCCGGGCGAGCCTATCCCAATCCCCAGGACGTTTTCTTCGCCGATCGGTGCCATCAGGTCCGACGCGACGGCCGCCATCTGATCGAGAACGTGTTCGGGGCCTTTGTCGGCCTCCGTCGGGCGGCGGGCCGTCTCCACCAGCCCCTCCTCGCGGTGGACGAGGCCGGCCTTCAGGTTCGTGCCACCAAGGTCAAGGCCAACAGCGTATTCGGGCATCAGAGGAGAGGGAAGGACAGACGATTGACGAGGGAAGAAGAAATCGGACTACGGGGTCCGCTGAAGGCGGTACACCTTCTCTCCGGGACGCTTCATGCCGTACTCCTCACGGGCAATCCGCTCGACCGCGGAGTCCGGCAGGGGGCGGTCGATGCGCTCCTGGAGGTCCTGAATGGTGGTTCGGAGTTCCTGGTTCTCCGACGTCAGGGCCTCATGCTCCTGATGCCATCGGTAGCGCTGGAGGAGGCTGTGGCTATCAAAGAAGGTGACCCACAGCAGGAGACCCACCAGGGCCGTTGCGAGGCCCCAGCGCCAAAGCGCATCGCGGGGGGAAGAGCCAGAGAGAGACATGGGAGCGGGGCGTTACGGGGTGGCCGAGAACGCCTCGAGGCCGGGATATCGTGCGGAGGGGCCCAACTGCTCCTCGATCCGCAGCAGCTGATTGTACTTCGCCGTGCGGTCGCTTCGGCTGGCCGACCCGGTTTTGATTTGGCCCGTACCGAGGCCCACGGCGAGGTCCGCAATGGTGGTGTCCTCGGTTTCACCGGAGCGGTGGCTCAGGATCGACGAGAACCCGCTTTTGTGGGCGGTCTCCACGGCCCCCAGGGTTTCTGTCAGCGTGCCGATCTGGTTGGGCTTCACCAGGATCGAGGTGGCGCAGCCGTCCTCAATGCCACGGCGCAGCCGGGTCGTGTTGGTCACGAAGAGATCGTCGCCCACGAGCTGCACCTGATCACCGATCGCCTCGGTGAGCATGCGCCAGCCGGACCAGTCGTCCTCGTCCATCGCGTCCTCGATGGACAGGATGGGGTAGCGCTCCACCCAGTCCTGCCAGTAGGCCACCATGTCCTCCGATGATCGGCGCGTGTTCGGGTCGCTCTTCCAAAACACGTAGGCCCCGTCGGTGAACAACTCGGCCGCGGCCGGATCGAGGGCGATGAACGCATCCTCGCCCGGAGTGTACCCGGCGCCCTCAATGGCTTCGATGACGAGGTCCAGGGCCTCCTCGTTCGAGCGAAGGTTGGGCGCAAATCCGCCCTCGTCCCCAACCGCCGTGCTGTAGTCGCGGTCCCGGAGCACGCCCTTCAGCGTCTGAAAGACCTCGACCCCCATGCGCAGGGCGTCCGAAAACGTCTCCGCGCCCGCCGGCGCCACCATGAATTCCTGCATGTCGACGTTGTTGTCGGCGTGTCCGCCCCCGTTCAAGATGTTCATGAGGGGGACGGGAAGGGTTGCGGCCGTGGCCGTGCCAACGTACCGGAAGAGGGGGAGCCCGAGGGTCGCCGCGGCGGCCTTCGCGGCGGCCAGAGAGACGCCCAGGAGGGCGTTGGCTCCGAGAGTCGACTTGTTGTCCGTGCCGTCGAGCTCCAGGAGGGCGGCGTCAAGGGACGCCTGCTCCAGGACGCTCATGCCGCGCAGTTCGGGCGCGATGGTCTCGTTTACGTTTGCGACGGCCTGCTGGACCCCCTTGCCGCCGTACCGGGTCTCGTCTCCGTCGCGAAGTTCTACGGCCTCGTAGGCACCCGTAGAGGCTCCGCTCGGGACCGCGGCACGGCCAAATACGTCCTCATCGGTGCTGACGTCGACCTCGACCGTTGGGTTGCCCCGGCTGTCTAGGATTTGCCGGGCGGTGATGTGCTGAATGGAGGCCATGGGCGAAGCGGGAAGGGAAGGAAGGCAGACGAGAGTGGGGGGGGGCGGGAGACCCTGCTCAACCGTATGTCCAATGTAGCCCACGAGTGCGCAGAAGCTCAACAGGAATCACGTCAACCCTCCGTGAGGGTGAGCCGAGAAGTCAGGCATAAAAACAAAAACGGCCGATGGGTCGGAAGACCCACCGGCCGAATAGGAATCGAATCGTGCGATCGGGCACTACGACGAGGCGCGGCGCACCGTCGTGCTTTCGCCAATCCAGGAGTAGCAGCCGTAATCGATCGTGAAGCTGCTCCCCTCTTCCCAGTCGTCGCGGTAGAAGATGTCCTCCTGGGTCGGGAAGTACTTGCGGTACGTCTTGATCTTGCTGTTCGCCGTAGATTGAACGGACGAGTCCACCTGTTTTGCCTTCTGATACTTGTCGACGGCCACCCAGTACACGGCCTTGTCGCTGCGACCGAGCTCGCTTCCGCTGCAATCGCTGACCGCACTCGTGTAGAGGTCGCCGATGGCAATGTAGGCCTGGCCGTAGTCCGACTGCGCCTCAATGGCGCGGCGGAACTGAGCGCGGGCTTTGGAGAACTGGTCCATCTGCTGGTACGCTTGCCCGCGGCGGAAGTAGTCCTCGGCTGTGAGCGAGGCGTCGGTGTCGGAGGCCATCTTCTCGTACGCCTGAATGGCGGCCTCCGGGCGTCCGTCCTCAAGCCGCATCTGTGCGATTTCGCGAATCGTCTCGGCGGGAACGTCCTGTTCCATGAGCTTCGGGGCCAGCTCCGCGGCATTGCTGGTGTTTCCCTGTTTGACGTACGCATTGAACAGCTCCTGCATCAGCGCTAGGCTGTCAGGGTTCGCCTCGAACTGCTCCTCGAGGTACGTGACCTGCGCCTGGGGGTTCTTGCCAAAAATGTCGTCGCGGACCGACGAGAGCACCTTGGCGACCTCCTCGTCGTCGCCCCGTTTCTGCTCCACCGTGTTGGCGAAGGAGAGGGCCTTCTGCTGTTCGCCGTTCTCAACGTACGACCGAATAATCTGCCGGATGTAATACGGATTGATCTCCGTCGGGGCCAGATCGAAGGCCTTTCGGTAATGCGTCACCGGATCCTCAAGCGACGTGGACGACAGATCCGGAAGGGTGTCCTCGTACTCCTGCAGAAAGCGTCCCTTCAGGATTTCCCACTCGAACGGCTCGTAGCTCAGGCCCTGCTCCTCCATCTTCTGGGGAGCCGAGGAGAGCACCGTGGCGGCCGTGTCGAGGTAAGCCATTCGCTTGTCGTCGCTTGAGGCCTGCTGGGCAAGGCCCTCGTACAGCTCAAACTGGCGCTCGAAATTCCGGTCGTCTCCCTTCGGAAAGCCCGGCGCGTTCTCGACGATCCAGAGGAGATCGCTCTTGGCACTCTGGAAGTCGTCGTTCTTGAAGTTCTCGTAGTACAGGCTGTAGTGCATCGCCTTCTGCTGCTGGCTCGGCTGGGAGTCCTGGGCCTGCGCAGTTGAGACCCACGACCCGAGGGCCAACAGCATCGCCCCAAGAGAGAAGACAGCTGCAGTCGGTGCGCGATTGAGGAGGGGCATGTCTGGATATTTCATCTGTCTCTTATATTGAACAGGCCTTGGTGTTAGACTGGACGCTCAGGGCGGAGTTTCGCCGATCAGACCAGCCTATTGCACGATCGGGGCTACCGGAGCTTGCGCTGCTGGAACCAGCGCTCCCCGAAGTTCACGTGTACGGAGACGCCGTAGAACACGTCCCGGACGAAGGAGTCGCCCCGGGGCTCTCGGACGCCCGCTCTCAGGTTGAGATCAATTCGCGTGCCAGGAAGTGAGGTCGGCAGGCTGAATCCACCGGTGGCGGCGTATACCTGGACGTTGTTGTTATTGGGCTGTACGTAGAGCTGTTCGGTGTACGCGCCGAACCGGTAGCCCGTACGGCCGAAGAACCCGGACAGGCCGCCGCCTTCCCCGGCGGGCACAACCTCGGCCCCGGCGGAGAGGCGCCAGCGATCGGTGAGGCTCCCGTCGCCGCCTACGGGAAACTGCCGTCCAAACGTGCCCTCGGACGAGGAATTGAAGCTGGAACTGAAGGTGCTCCACGGCTCGAAGTCCCCATCGAGCACAAACGACCAGCGCTCGTTTGGCTGATAGGCGACCCCCAGGCGGGCCCGCCAGGGGATAGAGGCGTCCCCCTGCACATTTGAGAGGGTGTCGCGGGCCAAATCCTCATCCAGTGTGCGGATGCGACGACCGGAAAGAGTGGTCGGCAACTCCACGGCCCCCCCAACCGAAAAGGCATCCTCAGCGGCAAACACGTCGGCGAAGGACAGGTGGGCCCCCAGCGTCCCCGACACGCCGGAGAGACGGGTGGCGTCGGAGACCACGGTGTTGCGCAGGGAGGTGGACGTCACCTCGAACTCCGTTCGCCGCTGGCTTTCCACGATGCCAAAGATGACATCGACGCTGGCCCCAACCCGCAGGATTTCGTTCACTTTGTAGCCCAGGCCGCCCCGGAACGAGTACAGTCCACCTGTGCCCTGGTAGTCCACCTCGTAGGCCGGGAGGTCGCCCGAGGGGGCGTCGTTTGTGCGCAGGGCTCGGTAGTTGGTCACCGAGTACGGCTGGAAGGAGAGGCCGACCCCAAGCTCTCGTTCATACAGGGGGAAGTTAAATTGGACCGACTCCACCGATCCGGAGGAAAGATGACTGGTTTGATTGCCGTCTCTCGTGGCCTGAATGCGCTCGTAAGACCCGCCTGCGCTGAGGCGAGTAAACACTTGGTCGCTCCACAGTGCGGGGTTCGCCATGGCCGTATAGTTCAACGAGCGCAGGGCGTAGGCTCCGCCTCCCAGGGCCGCGCTCTGCGAGGACGAGAACGTCTCCAGGCTGCCGAGCCCGTAGCGGGAGTAGATCGTTCCGTCTCCATTGGACTGTGCAAGGGCCGGGGCAGACATCATGCCCGCTGCGGCACAGAGAACGACGGCGAGGAGTCCTCCGCGGACGGCGCGGAGAAAGGGGGCGCGCATGGAACTGGGGGGAAGAGAGAAAACAGAGTACGACATCACACAGCAGGAGCGTCCCTACAGAGGCGTCACGGTGAGTTCAAGTCGGGGCGCCATCGACGAGTCCGGGCGGGGGCGGGGAATCAGGGTGGTGAGGGTGCTTGGCAGACCGATCTGGACGGTCTCACTGGCATTTTGGGGCGTGCCGGGGCGGTCTACGACCTGGGCCCGATATTCGGACAGGGTCGACGGGAGCGGCCCTTCCGTATCGACCAGCAGGCGCTCGAAGATGGTGAACGAGGACCGCTCGTCCACCCGAATGTCGGCGTCGGCCGGGGTGTCCGTGGGCAGGGGGAGGCCGCACACGTCGCCTTCCGACGTGACCTCGAACGTTTGAAGGGCCCCGCAGGAGGGGGCGCTGGTCTCCCGCGTGGCCGTCACCCGATAGTCGGGGGTGGGGCGCACAAACGATTCGCCAAGCGACGCGGTGTCCGGATCGGTCGGAATAATGATGGACGCCCGATTCAGGGGCGAGCCCCGGAGAGAGTCCAGTCGAGCCTCATCCCATTCGACCACAAGCTGATCGCCCACGCCGTCCTGGAGGAGCAGGCGGTCTTCGGGGGGAGAGGCGGGGGTTGAGCGACGGACGTTCGAGAAGGTCTTCTCCACGGCGTAGGTGACGCTCTCGTCGCTGCCGGCGAGGGAGAGCTCGAGCCGGGCGGTAGCGTGTTCGAAGCCGACCGCGGCCTCTGCGTCGGGGGCCGAAAGCCGAAAGCCGTGGAAGTCGGGCCCCACCCGGGTTGTGTCCCGAAGAAGATCGGCGTTGTTCTGCACCCAGGAGCTCGGAAGCGAGAGAGCAACCGACGAATCCGTCGGCGACCGGGTGTACGTCGCCACCTCCGCCCCGACGGGGAACGTGGTATCGGCTGTCGCCTCGTTCATCTCTGCCTCCTGTGCGAGGTCATGCAGGCGAAAGGAGACCTCCGAGGAGGTGTCCCCGTGTACATAGTTTGTCTGAAGGCGTAGGGTTGCGTCGAGGGAGTCCGGGTTAGCGAGGGCGATTGAGGTGGGGATGTTGTCTGGGGCCTGGACGTCGAAGTATCCGTTGGCCTGCACCCGCCCATACGGATTGCTTGTGCCGCCGAGAGAGACGGCCCCCGCAAGGAACCGCCAGGTCTGTTGGGCACCGCTCAGTCCCGTCCGGGGCGCGGAGGCTTCCGTGTAGATCGTGTCGGGCAGAACGGTTTCGACGGTCGGATCGCCCCCTTCCAGTGGATCCTCTCCCACGCCGAGGCCGACGCCGGAGGGGTCGGAGCAGGAGACCAGCGTCGCGAGTAACAGAAAGCCTCCCAGCGCGGCCGACAGGCGGAAGTACGTCATACAAGACACGGTAGACAGTGGCGAAATCCGGTGAAGCCTCCCGGTGAACCGGCAGCACCTACGCGGTGATCGCTCCCCGCAGGACAATTCGGTTCTCCGATGGGGGGCGGCCCCCGGCACCGCCTGGATGACCGCCAAGCTGAGTCCCAGGGACCTGATCAACGAAACCCGTGCGTGGAATGAACCGCTGAGAAGGGGTGTTTCCGCTTCTCGTGTCCCTACGCCGGGACTTCATTTAGCATTTGATCATAAAGGCCGGCCAGCTGTTCGCCGTGCTCGGCCGTATCGGCGGCAAACTGAACGGTCCCATTGGTGGGGGGACGACCGGGGGGGTAAATCGACCCGTCGGCCTGATTGAGGCCAGCGTCGGAGAAGGTGGAGGCGTCCGTGCCGTTTAGCGAAAAACCCAATCCATCCGCAAGGTCATCGGTAATGGCGGCCCCAGGGTCGTCGTTGTCGGGCGTGAAGAGGACCTTCGAAGGGCTCAGGTGCTCGGCGTCGGCGTAATCGCTGGACAGCAGGAGAGGAATGAGGCCGCCCATCCAGCCGAAGGCGTGGACCAGGTCGGGGCCCCAGCGGAGTTTGCGAATGGTTTCCAGCGCGGCGCGATTGAAGAACAGCGCTCGTCGGACGACCTCTTCCGGAGACTGCGAGTCGTCCGGGCGGAGCCCCCCATCCTCGAAATAGTCCTCGTGGTCCATGAAATAGACCTGGAGCCGAACCTCGGGGACCGAGGCCACCTTGACCGTGACCGTTTCGGTGTGGTCCCCCATCGGCACCTCCGTGCCCGATAGTCGAATGACCTCGTGCAGATTGTGCGTTCGCTCGTTGATGGTGCCGTAACAGGGCATCATGACCCGTGCTTCGTAGTCGCCGGCGTTCTGAAGCTGTTCGGGGAGGGCGCGGGCAAGGGAGGCGATAGACGTCGTTTCAGCAAAGGGGGTAACCTCACCGGCGACGAACAAGACACGCTTCGACTGGGCCATGCGACTGGACGAGCTCTGTTGGTTGGGGCGGTGTCGACAATACGAAACCCTTCAGGAATGACACTGAGGGCCGAAAGACCGCACCCGTCGCGGGGCACGAAAATAGACTATTATAAGCACGGATTCTCACTCTACTCAAATATCGCCCCCAAATCAATATTTTCCGGAAGCAACGGGCCTTTTGAGCGTCAAGAGTGTGGGAATTAACGATTCTTACATGCCGTTGGGGCGTAGAGGGCGCCGGAGACCGCACGCTGAAGCCGGGCCAGGGGGGCGGCCGACTTTAATTCGAGGAGGAGGAGGGACGGTCGCTTTCTTCGTCGAGCAGGTCGAAGTATCGGCGGATTAAATCCTCGTACTCGGACGTGTAGCCCATCTCCAGGGAGCGAATGAGGTCGCGCCGCAGCGCCTCCGTGTCGTCGGGCGTCGGTCGATCGTCTGGAGTGCGGGAGGCGGGGGCGTTCTCGGCTTCCTGGCCGCGACGCTCCTGTTGTTTGCCCTGCGTTTGGAGGGATTTCTGGGCGTTGAGCAGGCGGGTCAGAATTTGTTGCTGGCGCTCGCGGATGTCCTCGCGATTTCCGTTTTGCTCCATCTCGCGGGCGGATTCCTCCATCTGCTCCTGGATTTTGGACAGGTCGCCCATGATTTGTTGCTGGGCGTCGCTTCCGGCCTCTGACTCGATGTTCTGAAGCTGCTCCTTCAGTTTGCGTTGCCGTTGGGCCAGTTTTTCCCGGCGCTCCGAGGGCTCGCCCGACAGACGCTTGCCCTGTGCCTGGTTGAGTTGCTGCTGAATTTGTTGGTTTAGTTTCTGCTGTTGCCCGGCTGCCTGCTGCATTTGCTGCATCATTTGCTGGGTCGACATGCCCTGCCCGCCCATTTGCTGCTGCTGGTTCTGCATTTGTTGAAGCAGGTCGGAGAGGCGGAGGGCCAGTTCGTTCAGGTGCGTCATCGATGTTTTCTGATGACGACCCGCCACGTTGGCGTCGCGCTCGTCGAGGGCCGAGATGGCCGACTCCATCGCTCGGAGGGCCTGGCCGGTTTCGGACTGTACCGCCTGCGTCATGGTGGGGGAGCGGCGGGCGATCGACTCCAGAGAGTCCGTCACGGATTCGAGGCCGTCGACGAGGGACTTCTGCGAACGAGCATGGGGGCGAAGGGCCGCGCCGTCCTCCGACAGGTCCTCGACTGTCCGGCGGAGATCTTCCTGTTCCTTCGACAACTGGAGGGTGTTTTCGAGTGCCGTGCGCAGGCCCTGCACATTCAGGCCCTGTTGCTTGCTCTGCATGCCCTGTTGCATTTTGCTCAGCTGCTGCTGGGTTTGCTGCAACTGCTGCTGCATCCGGCGCTGGCCCTGGCGTGCCTTCTGCATCTGATTGTTGCGCAGCTGGCGGCTGTTTTCGCGCATCCGTTGGGGCATGTTCTGCCGCTGCATCTGCTGCTGCGTCTGCTTCATTTGCTCCTTGGGGGCCGACGACACGTTCTTCATCTCTTTCCGCGCTTGCTCCATTTCTTCCAGCAGGCGCTCCATTTCCTCGGCGGCGCGCTCCTGTTCGCGAGACAGGTCCTCATTGGCGGGGCGCGGGTCCGGGGAGGCGTCGGACCCGTCGTGGGACGACGAGTCGGGGGCAGACGGATCCCCGTCGGGCGGGCCCTGTGTGCTGTCTGGGGGGGACGACGGCGACGAGGAGGAGTGGGCCGAGTCCGCGAGGGGCGATCGTGAGGAGTCCGCGTCCGCTCCGAGGGAGTCGGCCATGCGCTCGGTGGTGCGTTCGGCGAGGGAGTCCTGCACCTCACTCAGCTCTTGCGTCCGATTGACCAGCTCCTCCAGCTGCTGCTGGGTTTTCAGTTGCTCAAACAGCTCCGCAGTGCGCTCCACCTGCTGCTGATATTGTTGCTGGCGCTGCTGGGCGTTTTCGAGGGCCTGCTGCCGCTGCCGAGGGGAGCTGTCTTCGGAAAGGGCGTCTTTGAGCTTTTCGAGGGCCTTCTGCAACTGAGGGGAAGACATCTCCTCGGCCACCCGCTTGAGTTCCTGAAACTGCTGCGCCGTTTTCGGGCTTGACAGTTCATTTTGCTGCATCTGGCGGGTCATCTCGTTCATCGTGCGCGCCAGTGCCTCGGCCTCTTTTTGGGTCGAGGCCTGCTGTTGCTGGAGCTGGTCGAGCTGGCGGCGATCTTGCCAGTCGGCCTCGCGGGAGCGACGGAGCTCGCGGCGGAGTTGCTCGAACTGTTGCCGCGTCGAATCGGCACGCCGCTGGAGGGCGTCGAGCTGTTGGCGGGCCGTGTCCTCGGCGCGTTCGAGTTGCTCGTACTGGTCGGAGAGGGACGGCATGCGGAGGCGCTGGGTGCGGGTGCGGCCGCTTTTGGGGCCGTTGACGGTGTCGTTGTCCCACACCTGCACGTAATACGCGATTTCGTCGCCCGGCTGCGGGTCGAGGCCGCTCTCCTGCGCCAGAAGCCACTCGTGGGAGAGGGTCTGGCTGGTTTGATCGGGCGCGGAGAGGGGGAGCTCGATCGAGGAAAAATCCGACTGCCCGTCGCCAAAGCGCTCCTCGACCACCCGGTAAAAGAGGGCCGCCCGACGGAAGCCGAAGTCGTCGCTCAGTTGGACCTCGAGGGGTTGGACGAGGTCGGCCTCCAGGTCGGCGGGGCTGTCCGGCGAGACGAAAGACGCGGAGGGGGCGGCGTCGGTGCGAAGGGCCGTGTGGTAGCGGATGGGGCTGCGGTTGGGAATGCCCTCGGGGCTCCGCAGCCGCAGCTGGTACGTCTCCTCGTGCTGGACGGTGAAAGCGCCCGTGGCGGTGTCATGGCGCACGGACAGGGTGTCGGCCGCGCCGTCCTCAAAGTCAAGCACGGCCTGGGCAACGTCGGCGCCGCCCAGGGTGGCCTCAAGCTCGACGCGGCTCCCGGGAAGGGCGGTTACGTCGCCCACGTTGGGATCGAGGGTTCGGGGCGACCGGCCGGTGTATTCGGGGGGCGAGACGGTCAGTTGGAGCTGGCGGACGAGGGGGCGGGCGGTCACGTCCACGTTGTGCCACGGCGTGCGAACGGGAGGGGCGACGACCCGGTACTGAACGGGGCGCCGCACGTTGGGCACCGCATGACGGAAGCGGCCGAGGGAGTCGGCCTCGAGGGTCACCTCCTCGGTTCTGCCCGTGGTGTCGCGCAAGAGCAATTGGGCGCGGGCCGGGGCCGTGCCGGTGGCCCGCGCGTCAATCTGGAGGGTGTCTCCCCTCACGATCTGGACATCGCCGGGCCGCACGGAGAGCTCGAAGGGCGCGGGCCGCTCGAATTCGGTGCCGGGGGCAAGCAGGCGTTCCGACGCGTTCAGGAACGTGGATGGGGCCACCAGCAGGAAGGCGAGGACGCCGACGAGGGGGAGGGAGGCGAGGTGGAGGGCCTGACGCGCTCGGCCGTAGTCTTCGACGTCGTCGAACGACACGTCGTCCAGGTCCTCGGCGAGGTGCTGCACGGCCCGGTCCACCATCGGGGCCGGCGCGTGGCTTCGTTTGCCCTCGGCGAGGTGGAGGAGGTTTACCAAGCGGTCGGACACGGTGGGATGGTGGCGACCCACCGCCCGGGCGATGTCTTCCTCGGAGGGGCCGGAAAGCACCCCGAGCCACTGCCCGAGGGGACGCGCCAGGACGGCGGCGCTGACTCCCAGTCCCACGGTGAAGACGGCGGCGGCGAGGGCGGTGCGGGCCGTTGTGCCCAGCCACAGATTCGCTTCAAGGAGGGTTGCCAGAAGCCAGATGCCCGTCGCCGACCCGAGGGCGACGACGAGTCCAAACGCCAGGTCGGCCCGCGTCATGCGCCGGGCCGTATGCTGGAGGCGGCGACGGAGGCGGGAGACGAGACGGGCCGTCTGTTCACTCATGACGATCTCAGGTGCGCGCGGCGGAACGAACGGGACCGCGTCTCCGAATCAGGGGACTGCATTCCTGTTGGCAGCCCGGCGGCGTCTGTCCCAGACGTTCGTGGGTACCACCCGGCTGTAGGGGTGTTTCCGCAGCGGAAGGCCCGTCGGGAGCAGGCGTCGGAAGAGCGTCGGTGCCGGATGCATGAAAAAGGACAGAACTCCCGGCGTCCCAGGTGACAGAATCGGGTAGCACCGAGATCTTACGTTGATGCCTTTGATCCCGAGTCCCGGGATGTCTCGTTCTATACACCATTTCCCTGCGCCGATGCGCACGACCGCCCACTTTCTGGTACTCGCTGGCCTGTCCGCTCTCGTGCTTCTGGCCGGGTGCCGCACCTACGGGGGGCGCGGCACCGAGGCGCAGACGTACGAGGAAATGGAGGCGGCCGTAAATGAGCTGGAAACGGACCTTGAGTCTGCGCAGTCCGATTTGCAGCAGCTGCGTGCGGCGGTCGAACAGGATTCGTCGCTTGTGCCCCTGGCTGATCGGTACAACGACCTGGTCCGACTCCACGAGTCGCTGATCTCCGCGCAGCGGCAGCGCGTGGATACGCTCTCCGCCGAGGCGTCGTATCGCACCCTCCACCGTGCCTACGGCGCGATGATTACGGACCAGAAACTGCTTCGGCAACAGTACACCCGAACCGTTCGGCAGGTTTACGCCGCCGTTCGGGACACGTCGGCGCCGGGGCCGAAGGTGCAAAGCCCGAGTTCCTACACCATCACGCCGGTGGATTACCCGGACCCTCGGCGGGAGGGGGAGGTCTCTATGACGGACGCGCTGGGGCCTGTCACGGGCACCCCGGGGCTTCAGCCGCCGGAGGAGTAGCGTAGCCCGCCGGGACGCTCCCCAACCCGAACGGTTTCTGTACAATGCACTGGTCCTTCGTCCGACTCGCCTGTGGGGTGTTGGTAGGGCTGGGGGTCGCGGCCTGTGGGGCATCGCCCACGCCGCCGGGAGAGGCCCCGGCCCAGTACAATCAGCTCGTTCAGGTCGTGGTGTCGCAGGCGGAGGCCCGGCCCGACACCTCCTTCTTCTGGCTCCGCAACACGGGGCCCGCACAGGGGCGCACGCTCATGCTGGACCTCGGCATCGACCACCTGCGCTACGACCGAGGGGCGGACGTCCTCTGCGTGTGGGGCGGGGAAGGGCTGTGGCCGGCCGTCGGGTTCCTTACGGCCCCGTCCAGCGGCGCGATTGCCCCCGACTCGGTGGGACGCCTCTGCAATATTGAAGGCACCTGTACGGCGGAACAAAGCACGGACCGCTGGTGGCGGTTCACGTGCTCCTAGCGATCCGCCGGGGGATCCGACGAGGCTGTACCGATGGCGTCGGCCGGGCGGAGGACAGCGTAGCTGTGGGCTACGGGTTGGTCCCCGAAGAGCGGCTTTACGGTGCGCCAGGTCGAGCGAAACAGGTCACTCTCGCGGTACTGTTCGAGGGCGGCCTCATTTTTCCAGTGACTGTAGGTTGTACAGACGACGGGGGCATCGGCGTCGCGCCACAGCTCGAGATGAAGGCACCCCGGGAACGAGCGAATCTTCGGGGCCGAGGCGTCGAACTGCTCCAGGAACGCGTCGAGGGTGTCGGGGCGGAAGGTCATGCGGACAATCCGGACGAGCACGGGGAGCGAGCATTCGTTCGCGGTGCGATGGACGCCAAATGTAAGAAAGCGTGCGCAAAAGAGGAACAGGAGTGAGGCCTGCGGGGGCGAGATCGGGGCGCATCACACGTCGAGGAGGTGCTGGCCGATGGCACAATCCAGGCACCGGCCCTCTGTGCAGTACGCACGGTACAGGTGGTGGAGGCCCTGCGCTTCGTAGGCCGACTGGGGCTCGGCGCCCAGGTCTTCGAATCGGCGCACGACAGCGTCGCTGGAAGGCGGGAGGGATCGGATCACCTCCCGGGTGGCGCGGGCCTGAGAGTCGTCGTCGCGCAGGTCGGCATCAAGGAGCAGGGTGGGGACCACCGCGTTGATGAGCAGGGTGTCGCGGCGCGAGGCACCCAGGCTGGGATCGTGCTCCGAGGCGGGCTTGGTGAGGTGGTAGTGCGTCTGCCAGAACGGCGGAGGGGTGGCGGCCAGGGCGTCTCGGAGCGCCTCCGTCGGGGCGTCGTCGTGGAGGGCGGAGCGCAGGCGAGGAAGGGGGGGCTCAGAGAGCAGGTGTCCGTCGTCGTACCAGGCGGCTGCCTGCGCAATGCGGAGCGGGGGAAAGTTGTTGGGGCGCAGCCGGAAGAAGGTCCAGTTCGTTTCCTCCATCACCGGGAGGTCGAGGCGCACTTGCAGCCGCCGGAAGCGATCACGAAGTGCCATGGCGTAGTCGGCCGTCTCCCGGTCGGCCTCCAGCAGGTCGCCGGGGGCCGGGAGTAGGCCCGCGACGCCGAAGTGGAGGGCCTCCCGCTCGCGGGGCGTGTCGAGGGAGCGGAGGAGGGCGGGCGGCAGGCGCGTGGCCAGAGTCGACATGGGCTCGTCGTTTTTGGCGTAGCCGAGCCCGGCGTACAGCCGTTCGTGGAGGGCCGTTTCGAGCGACGAATCGGAGTTCGCCTCCAGACGGTGCGTTTTCTCGCGCAGGCGCTCCGTGGCGAGGGTGGCGATCCAGTCGCGGATGAGCGGTTCGGGCACCTCGTCCCAGCGCGGCGCGCAGGGAAGGGCGTCTTCGTCTGGACGAGTGTGGAAGGCGCGGAGGAGGGAGCGGAGCGGCGCGCCGAGGCGAGGGGCGAGGACGAGCTCCGGGAGGGGCGATTTGTCGGGGCGCAGGAGGCCGCCGGTCCACATGTCGGCGCGGAGGGTGACGTGCAGGACGACCCGGTTGTAGCGCGGATCGGTGTGGTGCTCGTGCTCAAACCAGCCGCCGGAGCGGGTGTGTAGCTCAATGTCGCCGCGCCAGTCCATGTCGCCGAGGCGGACGTGGGCGTTGGCGAAGTCGGGGCCGGCGTCCTCGTTGAGCCGTCCCGGGTCGAAGACCGTGATCGGGGTGCCCTCGGTGGTGGCGAGGTCCTCGGTCTCGAAGCGCTGGTGGCGCCAGAGGTCGTGGACGAGGGCCTCGGGCACCTCGACCCTCGGGTCGGGCTCGAAAAGAAATGGGGACGTGTCGTCCGTAGTGTAGACGGGGGCGCCGGAACCAGGCATAGGCACGAGACGACGAGCGGCAGGAGGTGCTGCTCCGTAGACACAACCGTTTCATGCTTTATAACGTCTCATGCTTTCAATCCCCGCGGATGCGGGGCTACCACACCGTTTCCCACTTGTCCCAGGACACACCCGGGTCTATCCCCGCGGATGCGGGGCTACCACAGCCTCATGACCACCCTCTACCTTCTGCTGGGGTCTATCCCCGCGGATGCGGGGCTACCGAATCGCATCGGCTACGTATTTGGGCGGGTCGGGTCTATCCCCGCGGATGCGGGGCTACCCTGCTACAGAATGTCAGAGAACACCGAGACGCTGGCGAGAGCGCTACTGGCACCCGCCACGTCCCGTCATTCTGTCGGAGGGAGACTCTCTGCGTTCACAACGACGGGCCTGACGCCCGGAGAATCAAGAGAGCTGGCCGGGGCGGTGATGCGATGTTAAGCACGGAGCGCGTTCCGCAGCGCCTTCGCCGCGTCCGCCGCCGCGTCGGCGTACTCGTCGCCCTCGGACGCGTATATGATGCTGCGGCTGCTGTTGACGAGGATGGGGCCGTCGTCGGTCTGGGCCGCATCGACGACGGCGGACGGGTTGCCGCCCTGGGCGCCCACGCCGGGAATGAGGAAGGGCAGCGAGGGCGCATCCTCGCGCAGCTCGGCCAGGGCCTCGGGGGCCGTGGCGCCCGCCACGAGCCCGGCGGTCCCTTCCGCGGCGTCGTCCCAATCGGCCACCGTCCGGGCCACGTGCCGGTAGAGCGGCGTGCCGTCGCAGGTGCAGGCCTCCTGCAGGTCTGCGGCCCCGTCGTTGGAGGTGCGGGCCAGCACGAACGCGCAGCGGTCCGCTTCAGACAGAAACGGCGCGAGGCTGTCGCGGCCCAGGTAGGGAGAGACGGTGCACGCGTCGGCGTCGAACGTGTCGTACAGGGCCCGGGCGTAGGCCTCGGACGAATGGCCGATGTCGCCCCGCTTGGCGTCGGCCACGACCAGACAGTCGTCGGGCACGGTCGCCAGGACCTGCGCGAGCACCGTGTGTCCGGCCGGCCCCAGCGCTTCGAAGAAGGCGAGGTTGGGTTTGAAGGCGCAGGCGTACGGCGCCGTGGCCTCGATGATGTCGGCGCAGAAGGTGCGGACGGCCTCGGTGGGCAGGCGGCCGTCCCGCAGCGCGCCGGGGAGGCGGGCGGGGACCGGGTCCAGGCCTACGCAGACGACCGTGTCCTTTTGCGTTTGGAGGCGGCGGAGGCGGGACGAGAACGACATGGAGAGGCGGGCTGAAAGCAAAAAACCGAGCACCCGTAATGTGACGAGCATCCCAGGCAGGCGCAAACAGTGGGAGGAGGCGCCGCGCCGTCCCCGGGCGGCAGTGCACAGGAACTCTGAGGGTTCTCGGACTTTGAACCACCCCTGGATTTTGGAAGCACTTCCATCGCGATATCACGTCCTACTCCGAGTGCTCGCGCTCCCCGATTGTCGGTGGGCACTCGCGTCTGGTAGGCCACTGTCACCAATCCCCCCTGTACCATGGCAAATCAAGGCTTAAGCAACATTAAGGGCGTCTCGAAGGAAGATCAGAAGATGATCGAGAATATCGAGACGATGATGGGGCCGGAGCCCGAGGACATGGGCTTCATGAAGAATATGTTCTGGGGCCGGTTCCGCGAGGACCTCATCTTTCCCTATCCGCACGAGGGCGACGAGGAAAAGGAAAAGTGCGACGCGCTCCTGGAGGAGCTGGAAGAGTACCTCGAAAACGAGCACCCACGCGTCAAGATCGACCGGGAGCAGTACATCCCCGAGGAGGTGATCGACCGCCTGTTCGACATGGGCGTGATGGGCATGATCATCCCGGAAGAGTACGGGGGACTGGGGCTGGGGGTCACCAGCTACAACCGGGTGCTGGAGATGATTGGGCGCTACTGCGCCTCGACGGCCGTGCTCGTGAGCGCGCACCAGTCGATTGGGTGCAAGGCGCTCGTCATGTTTGGGACGGACGAGCAGAAGGAAGAGTACCTGCCCATGGTGGCGCGGGAGAAGGTGTCGGCCTTCTGCCTGTCGGAGCCGAACGTGGGGTCGGACGCGGCCAACCAGGAGTCGTTCTCGGTGAAGACGGAGGATGGCGACTACATTCTAAATGGGGAGAAGAAGTGGTCGACCTCCGGGGCGTTCAGCGGGCTGTTCACGGTCATGTGCAAAAACATGGTCCGCGACCCCGAGACGGGCGAGCTGGAGCAGAAGGGGGTGAACGCGCTCATCGTGACGCCGGACATGGACGGCGTGGAGGTGTTCGAGAACAACCGCGCCAAGACGGGCATCCGGGGGACGTGGCAGGCGCGCTTTCGATTCAATGATGTACGGGTGCCACAGGAAAACATTCTGCACAAGGAGGGCGCCGGCCTGAAGGTTGCGCTCTCGTGCCTGAACTACGGCCGCTGCACGCTGAGCGCGGGCGTGACCGGCGCCGCGAAAGCCACGAAGGAGCAGGGCATCAAGTGGGCGCAGACGCGCTACCAGTTCGACCGCCCCATCGCCGACTTCGAGCTGGTCCAGCAGAAGATTGCCCGCATGTCGGCTGTCACGTACGCGATGGACGCCATGCTGTACATGATGACCGGGATGCTGGATCGGGGCGATCAGGACATCATGGTGGAGACGGCCATCACCAAGGTCTTCTGCTCGCACTACGGGTGGAAGGTGATTGACGAGGTGATGCAGATCATGGGTGGAGAAGGCTACATGACCGAGCACGAGGTCGAGCGCGCCTGGCGCGACAACCGCATCCACAGCATTGTGGAGGGGTCAAACGAGGTGATGCAGGGCTTCATCTTTGCCTACGGTGGCAAGCAGCTCGCCGAGCAGATGATTTCGGTACAGGAGGCCCTGGAATGGGACACCGACGAGTCGATTGGCGACAACCTGAGCCGCATCCTCACGGCGGCGACCAACCCGACGGTGATGAGCAAGGCGCTTCCGCTGGCCGGGCAGTTGTTCCTCGGCCTCAAGCCGAGCGCCCCGGACATCCGAAACGTGCACCCGGCCATTCGCGACCAGGCCGACCGGCTCTCGGACCTGATCCAGAAGCACTCGCACTACTTCAAGCTCGTGAGCAAGTGGGAGCGCGAGGACATCGTGAAGCATCAGGCCCAGCAGGCCCGCGTGGCGGACAACGCGATGTTCCTGTTTGCCCTCTCGGCCTCGCTCTCGAAGATGGACGATCAGCTGCGGGGCGGCGAGTACGGCCCCGAGTTTGAGCGTGATCGGGCCGCATTCGAGTATCTCTTCGACTGGTTTGCACACGAAATCCACCGCAACTGCGGCGAGATGGCCGACAACGCGGACGAGACGATGCGGGAGGCCGCCGAGGCCGCACGCTCCTACAACGACACCCTGCCCGACGATGAGTTCTACATCCACGAGGGCAGTCCGCTGGGCCGCGACGCGGGCAAGACGCCGCCGAGCGAATACATTCAGCAGTTCGACGGTGAGGGCCAAGACCCCCGCGAGATTGACCGCAAGCCGGGAGAGACCGCCGACCTCGACGTCGACGAGGTGACGGACGGCGTGCCATCGGGGGAGCGTGGCGACGGGGCGCCCGCCGAACCCCAGCAGCCCACCTCGGGTGAGGAAGAGGAGGCCACGCAGTAGCCGGCTGTTTTTCTGGACGAACGATCAAGCGCAGCATCCGGTCCGCCGGGTGCTGCGTTTCTTTTGTGGAGGCGTGGCGTCTCGGGATAGAAGGTGGGGGCCGGCCCGTCTTTCCCCCACCGGTATTGAAAAGAGAGTCTCGTGTCCCGCAGGCCACGCCGGAATCGGGGGGACGCGGGCTACCGGAATTCCATCCAGAAGAGGATGGTGACGACCAGCATAATGATGCTGATGAGAAAGTTGGACGCGGTGATCCAGCCGTTGCTCATGCGGTCGAGCTTGTAGAGGCAGAGGTCGTAGGCCCGGTCATAGGTGGTTTTGACGCTCGAGAGGGTGAGCTCGGCCCCGTCGGCCGCCGTGTTTTCGATCTGTCCCGTTTTGGCGAATACGTAAGTCAATTCCTCCACGTCCCGCTCGTAGGCCTGCACATAGGAGCGGGCCTCGTTGAGTTCGTCGAGAAGGGCGTGCAGTCGCTTCCGCCCCCGGAGGCTGTAGAAGGACGGGTCGCAGGCGTACACGCGATCCAGCAGGTCGCCGAGGTGCTGGTTCAGCTCGGCGCCGTCTTCCATGATCGACATGAGCCATGCCCAGTGCTCGTCCTCCGTGAACTCATAGACGTCGGATCGCTCCACGAGACGATGATCGGGGAGGGCGTCGTTTTCGGTGGATAGCTCCAGCTCGTCAAGGGCGTCGCCGCGTTCGTACACGGCAGACTCGGAGGGAGACATACGCGGAGGGAGGCTGCGGAGGAGTAGGCGTTGAGGGGCGGCTATTCGATCCAGTCAAAGCCGACGTACTCGCGGAGGGGATCGGGAAGTCGGATGCGGCCGTCGGCCGTCTGGTTGTTTTCGAGCAGGGCGGCCAGGACGCGGGGAAAGGCGAGGCCGCTGCCGTTGAGGGTGTGGACGAGGCGGGTCCGGGCCTCCGGTTCGGGGCGGTAGCGGATCTGCATGCGGCGGGCCTGGAAGGCTTCGAACGTCGAGACCGAGGAGACTTCCAGCCATTTTTCCTGCCCGGCGCTCCAGACCTCCAGGTCGTACTTCTTGGCCTGGGTAAAGCCCATGTCGCCGGTGCACATGAGCAGGCGGCGGTAGGGCAGGCCGAGCGCGTCGAGGGCGCTCTCGGCGTCGTCGAGGAGGGCGTCCAGGGCGCGGTAGCTGTCGTCGGGGTGCACGATCTGCACGAGCTCCACCTTATCGAATTCATGCAGGCGGTTGAGGCCGCGCACGTCGGTGCCGTAGCTGCCGGCCTCGCGGCGCCAGCAGGGGGAGTAGGCGCAATATTTGAGCGGCAGGTCGTCCACGTCCAAAATCTCGTCCCGGTGGAAGTTGGTCATCGGGACCTCGCCCGTGGGGATGGGGAAGAAGTCGTCCCGGGGAATCCGGTACATCAGGTCGTCCTTGTCGGGGAGCTGCCCGGTGCCCTCCGCGCTCTCGGGGTTGATAAACTTGGGCGGTTGCATCTCCTTGTACCCTCGGTCGCGCGCCCGATCGAGGAAGAAGTTGAGGAGCGCGCGCTGCAGGCGGGCCCCCCGGCCGGTGTAAAAGGGAAAGCCGCTGCCGGTGACCTTCGCCCCGCGCTGGAAGTCAACCAGGTCGTGCGTGTCGGCCAATTCCCAGTGCGGCGCCGGCTCAAAGTCGAACGCGGGTTTTTCCCCAATCGTGTCCTCCACCTCATTGTCCTCCTCGCTGGCCCCGACCGGCACGCTTGGGTGCGGGACGTTCGGGATTTTGAGGAGAAGGTCCCGCTGCCGCGCCTTTACGTCATCGACCCGATCTTCGAGCTCTTGAATTTTTTCCTTCAGGCGGCTGGTGTCCTCAATTCGCTCCTGGGCCTCCTCGTCCTTGCCCTCGCGCTTCAGCGCGCCGATCTCGCTCGACAAGTCGTTCTGGCGGGCCTGCGTCTCCTGCAGTTCGGTGATGGTGGCGCGTCGCTCCTCGTCCACCTCCAGGAGCGTGTCGACGAGGGCCGGGTCGCCGGCCCCTTTGGCCCGGAGGGCCTCCCGGACGCGCTGAGGATCGGAGCGGATGGCGTCGATATCGAGCATGGCGTGGGCGCCGGTCGATGAACAGAGGGATGTGTACAAACTGAACATAGCGGGCGACACGTCCACTGCCCACCCGCTCCGTCAAACTCTCGTCGAAAACCCGGTGCGTCACGAGGGCCTACGGGTCCTGCGACGCCAGGGCATCGCGCAGGGCGCGCAGGCCGTCGCGGAGGCCGTGGGGATCGTAGTCCAGCTCGGATCGGGCCTTGTCGAGGGAGAAGCCCGTGTGCGGGGGGCGCTCCACGGCGTCGTCGAAGGAGTCGCTTTCGACGGGGTGGATCAGGTCGGGGTCCAGCCCAAAGACGTCGGCGACGGCCCCGGCCAGTTCGTAGATCGACACGGGGTCGGGCCCCGACAGGTGGTAGATGCCGGTGGCCTCCCGATCGAGAATCCGGTACAGCCCTTCGGCCAGGTCGGGGACGTAGGTGGGCGTGCGCCGCTGGTCGGTGACGACGTGGAGGGGCTCGCCCTGCCGCAGCTGGTTGATCATCCACAGCACGACGTTTTGCCGACTGAGGTTGGTTCCGGTGCCGTAGAGCAGGACCGTGCGGGCAATCGTCCAGCGGTCGCGTCCGGCCTCCCGCACGTGGTTTTCGGCCGCGAGTTTGGTGCGACCGTAGTAGTTAACGGGGTCGGGGCGGGCCGTTTCGTCGTAGGGGCCGCGGTTGCCGTTGAAGACGAAGTCGGTCGAGACCTGCACCAGCCGGGCACGGGTGTTGTTGCAGTGGCGGGCGAGGCGCTTGACGGCGCGCGCATTCGTCGCCCAGGCCCGGTTCCGGTCGGTGTCGCAGGCCGCTACGTCCGACAGAGCGGCACAGTTGACGACCACGTCGGGCTCGAACTCGTCGAACGTGTGCTCCACCGCGTCGGGGGCGGTGACGTCCATCGGGCGGTAGTCGCACGCAATGGAGGGGCGGAGGGCGTCGTCGCGGGCGGTTGCGAGCACGGTCATCTCGTCGGCCCGCGCGAGGCGACGGACGAGGGCCTGTCCGAGCAGGCCGTTGGCCCCGGTGACGAGCACGCGGGTGCCCAGCATGGAGCCGAGGTCGGAAGGGGAGAGAGGGGGACGCATCAGTGGAGGCGGTAGCGGAGGCCGACGCTTCCGCCCCATCGCGTTCCCTGATCGGGGTACAGGCGGAGCGACGGCGTAACGTGAAGAAAGACTTCGAAGCGTTTAAGGAAAAAGTTGAGGCCGGCTTCGGCGCTCAGGCCGAATTGCGGGGTCGGGGTGGTCTGCAGCGACCGGCCTTCGAGAAGGAGTCCGGGGCCGGCGTACAGGTGCACGAGGGAGTCGGGAAGGGGCCGTTCCCACAGCCGATGAACGTAAAGCGAGACGAAGTCGTTGCCATCGGTCGTGAACAGGCCGTCGTAGGCGATGGGCGACGCCCGATACAGCTTGCCGGTGACCCCGCCGGGCTGGCCGACCTGCACCCCAAACGTGGTGGTGCCTACGCTGCGCTGGGCGACCGACGGCTCCGCGGGGAGCAGGCCGAGGAGGACGACAAGCACCAGCCCAGTCGGCCGGCAGGAGGGGACGCGGGCGGGAAGCGCCTCAGTCCACGTCATCGGTCGAGGGCGTCAGGGCCGAGAGCATGTCCTCTTTGAGGCTGGCCGCGTCCTCCAGGTCTTTCCGACCCGCCAGGACGAGGCGGATGTCGCGTCGTTTGGCGGCCCCCTCGTAGCGGGCCTGCTCGTCCTCCGACTGCGGCTCGATGGAGGGAATGGCGACCGGGGAGCCCTCCTCGTCCAGCGCCACAAACGTGTAGAAGGCCCGGTTGCACTTGCGGTGTGTTTCCTCGCGGGGGTTTTCGGCCCACACGTTCAGTTCCACCTCCATCGACGTGTGAAAGGCCCGGTTCACCTGCCCCTCGATGACGACGACTTCCCCCTCCTGAATGGCCGACTGGAACTCAACGTTGTCGACCGAGGCGGTTACGCAGACCCGATTGGCGTGTCGTTGGGCGGAGATGGCCGCGCACTTGTCCATCAGATGGAGCAGCCGACCCCCCATCATGTTGCCGAGACCGTTCGTGTCGTTCGGCAACACGATCTCGGTCATCATGCACGTGGAGGCGGAGACGGGCTTTGACAGGGGCGGAGGGGGCGACATACGACCGGCGGGACGGCGAAAGAGGCGCGATCAGGTCTTGCGTTTTTTCTTCTTCGCAGCCGGAAACAGAATGTTGTTGAGAATGAGCCGATAGCCGGGAGAGTTTGGGTGAAGCGAAAGGTCGGTGGGCGGGTCGCCCAGGAAGTGCTGGTAGTCCTCCGGGTCGTGCCCGCCGTAAAACGTGAAGGTGCCCTGCCCGAGCGACCCGTGGATGTAGCGGGCCTGGGAGCGGTTGGGGGGCTTGGCGAGAATCTCCACATCGTCCTTCAAGACGTCCTGCTCAAACGCGGTCGTCTGTCCGACGAAGCCCTTGATGGTGGCCACGTGGTTCTGGGTGAGCATGGACGGGACGGGGTCCCACTTGGCGCTAAAGTCGAAGAGCGTAAAGTAGTCGAGGGACGGGTCCCGGATGTCGGCGGGGGGACGGCCCGTGTCGATGGTAGAGTGGGTCGGCTCGCGCGGGTTGTAGTTCGGCTGGAAGTTGGTGAAAGCGAGCGTCTGGCTGTAGTCGAGCTTCTCCGTGGCGTTCGGGGCCACCGGGTCGCCGTCGTAGGGCTTCGGGACGATGTCGGTGTTGTGGGCCGCCAGGGCGAGGTCGAAGGTTTCGGTGCCGGAGCACATGGAGAAGAGAAAGCCGCCGGCCGACACGTAGTCGCGGATGCGCTGAGAGACCGCTAGCTTCAGCTCGCTCACCTTCTGGAAGCCGAATTTCTCCGCGGCGGCCCGGGCGCGTTTTTCCTTCTCGATGTACCACGGCTCGTTCCGGTAGCGGAGGAACTTGCTGAACTGACCCGTAAAGTCCTCGTGGTGCAGGTGCAACCAGTCGTACTGTTCGAGCTCCCCATTCAACACAGCGTCGTCGTAAATGACGTCGTGGGGCACGTCGGCGTAGCGGAGGGCCAGCCGCACGGCGTCGTCCCAGGGCACAGCCCCCTCGGGGGCGTACACGGCGATCTCGGGGGCCTTCTCCAGGGGCACCACGGCCATGTTGCTGCCGTCGGCCTCGACCTCGGCGACGATTTTGGAGCTTTGGGCCGCGGAGACGCGCTCGAACTGCACGCCGCGAGAGCGAAGCTCGTTGACCATCGTTGACGAAGCCCGGGTCAGAAACGAGCCCCCGCGGTAGTTGAGGAGCCAGTCCACTGTCTGTCCTTCCTGGAGGGCCGTGTAGACGCCCCCGTACGCCTTCAGGTGGTCGCTCTGCTGCTTGTCCATGGGGATGAACAGCTTCTGCCCGGCCACCGGGGACGGCAGGGCCGCAAGCACGAGGAGCGCGGCAAGGGAGGCGTAGAGGACCGAACGGACACGCATGGCGGAGGGGGGCTGCGAGTATGCTACGAGCCCTGACGGCGGCGCAGGGTGCGGAGGCGGGAGCGGGCGTCGTCGGCACGGAGCGATTGCGGGTAGTCGGTCAGGAGGCGGTTGTAGGTGTCGGTGGCGGCGCCGAGGTTGCCCTGGGCTTCCTGCAACTGGGCCTGCCGGAACAGGCTCCGATCGGCGTAGGGGCTCTGGGGATGTTGCTGAGGAAGCTGGTCGAAGACCTGGAGGGCCGTCGTGGTGTCGCCCTGAGCGAGGTGGATCTGGGCCGTTCGGAATCGTCCATCGTCCGCGAGGGAGTGCCGGCTGTGTGTCTGTAGCAGGGAGTCGAGGCGGGCGGCGGCGGTGTCGTACGCCCGCTTGCGCTCGGCAAACTGGGCGTCGGCGTAGAGGCGGAGGGCGCTGTCGAGCGAGTCGGGGCCACGGTTCTGCTGAATGAGCACCTTCAGGTCGATGGCGTCGTTGGCGACATCCGCTCCGGGGTTGGCCGTGAGGGGGGCGGTACGGGAACGGGCATCGTCGAAGGCGCCCTGATAATAGGCGAGGCGGGCCAACTCCAACTGGGCCTGCTGGCCCCAATGTCCCTCCGGGGAGGCCTCGGCCAGGCGGGCCAAGCGGCGGCGGGCCGGGTCGAAGGCGTCCCGGAGGAGGGCGATGCGGCCCAGGTGAAACTCGGCTTCCCGCGCGGCGGGCGAGTCGGAGGCGCGCTCCTGCACGGTGCGGAACGACGAGGCGGCGGCCGTCAGGTTGTGGTAGATGTCGAGCTGGAGGGTGCCGAGAGCGGTGCGCACCTCGGGGGCGGCTTGGTGCGCCGGATGCTCGGTGAGGAACGTCTGGTAGGCCGTGCGGGCGGCGTCGTAGCGGCGAGCGCGGGCACTGGTGGTGTCTGTGGGGGGCGGGCCGCCGGGGGACTGTTCTGCCCATCGGCGGTACATGTCCCCGAGGCCCCTCCGGGCTTGGGGGGCGACGGGACTCTCAGGGTAGCGGTCGAGGAGTGTTTCGTAGGCCTGCGTGGCGGCATCGTACTGTTTGGCGTCGGTTGCCCGCTGGGCGAACGAAAACAATGCGCGGCCCCATCGCTCTTGCTGCTGGTCCAGCGCCTGGTAGGTCCCAAGCGCGGCGGGGTAGTCGTCGTTTTTCATGTGGAGCCACCCGAGCAGCCGGCGGTAGGCCGCGTTCGCGGAGGCCTCGTCTACGGCGGATTGGAGGACGGTGATGCCCGCGGCGATGCCCTCCCCCCGATCCACAAACGGTTGGAGCCGCTCCCGCACGTAGTCCGCCCGGTCGGGAGCCTCCGAAAGGAGGGCCACATATTCGCGCATCGCCTGTGCGTGTTGCCCGTCGAGGCTGTAGAGGGACGCGAGGTCCGAGCGGAAGAGGTCGGGCCGATCCAGGGCTGAACGCCCCTTCGTGAGCACGTCGATGGCCTGCGAAAACAGGCGGAGGTCCATGAGCGTGCGGTACACCACCCGATAGGAAGAGATCTCTCCGGGACGAAGAGTCAGCGCCTCGTCCCAGGTCGCGGAGGCGCGGTCCCGCTGGCCGCTCTGATATAAGAGCCGCCCCTTTTCCGCAATCAGAGCCGGCGACGGCTGGCGATCGATTCGGTCGTCCACCAGAGCGATCGCACGTTCGTACTGCTTGGTCTCTTCGTACGCGTCCTTCAGCCGTTCAAAGATGGTCTCGGAGGCCCGGGCCTCGTCGTGAAGCGACTCCAGCAGGCGAATGGCGGAGTCGGGTTGGCCGGAGTCGAGGAGCGACGCGGCGCGGTTGAGGAGCCGGCGCTGGGTGCTGTCGGGGGACTGCGCGTGGACCGGCATTGGCCCGATGCTGCCGAGCCCCAGGCACAGCACACATCCAGTGACGGCGAGGCGAGCCAGCAGCCTACCAGCGGGCCCCAATGCACTTGGGCGATTGCGAGCCATGCGGCGTTCGGGGAACGAAGCGGACGGAGAGGCGAAGCAAAACGAGGCGACAACGGTTAACCCTCTACGATACGTCTGCAGGGCACGTTTCCCCGCCATCGGACGGTGCGTTCGCGTTCGGACGCTGCCCTTCCGCGAGGTGTTACGCGATTTCCACACTTCCCCCAACGAACCGATTCGCTTCATGACGTCCTTTCCGACGCCCTCGCCCGACGCCCCCCGATCGCTGTCGATTCTCGGGGCCACGGGCTCCATCGGCACGCAGACGCTGGAGGTGGTTCGGCTCTTTCCCGATCAGTTCGACGTGCATGCGCTGGCGTGTGGGGGGAATGTCGAGTTGCTGGCGGAACAGGCCCGTGAGTTTCAGCCCGAGCACGTCGCGGTCGGGGACGCGGAGCGGGCGGACGATCTGCGGGCGGCCCTCGACGACGGGTCCGTCACCGTGCACGTGGGCGAGGAGGGGCTGTGTCGGGTTGCCACGCACCCGACCGTGGATGTGGTGGTCGGGGCCGTGGTGGGCTTTGCGGGGCTCGCCCCCGTTCTGGCCGCTCTGCGCGAGGACAAGCAGGTGGCCCTGGCCAACAAGGAGACCCTCGTCGTCGCCGGCCCCCTGGTGCAGGCGGCGCTGGCGGAAGGGGAGGGGAATCTCCTGCCGGTCGATAGCGAACACTCGGCGATCTTTCAATGCCTCAGCGGAGAGTCGTCGGACAACGTCGAACAGGTGGTCCTGACTGCTTCGGGCGGGCCGTTTCGCACCCGATCGGCGGACACCTTCGACGCGATCACCGTGGACGAGGCCCTCGATCACCCCAACTGGTCCATGGGCGCGAAGATTACGATTGACTCCGCCACGATGATGAACAAGGGGCTGGAGGTAATTGAGGCCCGGTGGCTCTTCGATCTCGCGCCGGAGGAGATTGAGGTGCTGGTCCATCCCCAGTCGATCGTGCACTCCATGGTGTCGTTTCGGGACGGGGCCGTGAAGGCCCAGCTGGGGGTGCCCGACATGAAGGTGCCGATTCAGTATGCCCTCAGCTATCCGGCGCGCTGGCCGGCGCCCCACGAGCGCCTCGACTGGACGACCCTCGGCCGGCTCGATTTTGAGACGCCGGATCTCAACAAGTTTCCCTGCCTGCGCCACGCCTACGACGCGCTGGAGCGGGGCGGCTCGGCCCCGGCTGTGCTGAACGCGGCCAACGAGGCGGCGGTCGACCAATTTCTTCGGGAGCGGATTTCCTTTCCCGACATCCCGCGGCTCGTGGGGGAGGCCCTCGCGTCGGTTCCCATCGTCTCCGATCCCGTCCTCGACGACCTGTACGCGGCCGACGCCCGCAGCCGAAAGCACGTGCAGGAACTCCTGGGCGCTCCCTCAAATTGAACACCGCCTCTCGCATGCCGGGGAAGAAGCGGCGGTCCCGTGGCTGCGCTTTCTTTTGCACGATGACTGCTCGGAATGGAGTTGCTTCTAACCCTCGTTACGTCCACGCTCTGGTTTTTGCTGGCGATCACCATTCTGGTGTTCGTCCATGAGCTGGGCCATTTCCTTACAGCCAAGTACTTCGGGATGCGGGTGGAGCGCTTCTCGATTGGGTTTCCGCCCACCCTGCTGGGGCGTCGCTACGGGAATACGGAATATGCGGTGGGGGCTACCCCGCTTGGGGGCTACGTCAAGATCAGCGGGATGATCGACGAAAGCCTCGATACCGACCACACGGAGCAGGAGCCCGAGCCCTGGGAGTTCCGGGCGAAGCCGGTGTGGCAGCGCATCGTCGTGATTAGCGCCGGGGTGATCTTCAATGTCATTCTCGCCATCTGCATCTTCGCGGGAATTAAGTGGGCGGAAGGAGAAACCTACATCCCAGCCCAGAACGTGGAGCAGGTGTACGTGCAGGAGGGGTCGGTGGCCCATGACATTGGCCTCCGGACCGGCGATCGTATTTTGGAGGTGAATGGCAAGCCCTTCGAGCGCTTCGACCAGATTTCCCCGCCCGCCATTGTTTCTGCGGACTCGCTCACCGTTACGGTGCAGCGCGACGGGCAGGAGAAGCGACTGCTTGGGCCCCCGGACATCATCACGCAATTGAGTGAGGCCCAGAACAGCGGGCAGGGCTTTGGGCTTGGCTACTATCCTCCCCTGATCGGGCAGGTGCAGCGCGGGAGCCCGGCGGATTCCGTGGGGCTTCGTACCGGGGACCGCGTCCTGTCGATCAACGGGGACACGGTGCGCTTCTGGCAGGAAATGGTGACCATGATTCAGGCGACGGAGGGGGAGTCGTTCCGCCTCCGCTGGCGTCGGCCGGACTCCCTGCAGGTCGATTCTCTGCAGACGACAGCAAGCCTCGTGCGGTCGGACGAGGAGGAGAAGGTATTCGAAGCGTCCGTGACGCCGATGTACAACGAGGAACAGGAGCGCCATTTGCTGGGCATCATGGCCCCGTCCAACACCCCGTCGGGCCGACAGCTATTGTACAGGGAGATCGGGGTTCAGCAGGAAGCATTTGGGGTTCTCGGAGCGCTCCGGGCCGGGACGGCGGAGGCCTGGCAAACGAGTCGCAACATCGTGGTCACACTGCAGCGCGTCATCACGGGGCGGGACGACTTTCGGCAAAGCATCGGCGGGCCCGTGATGATTGCGAAAGTCACGAGTGAGGCCGCCCAGGCCGGGCTGGTGCCCTTCTGGCGTCTCGTGGCGCTTCTGTCCGTCACGCTCGCCATCATGAACTTTCTCCCGATCCCCGCCCTGGATGGGGGCCAGTTCATGTTTCTGGTGTACGAGGGCATCACGCGGCGTCCCCCGTCGGTGCGGGTACGGCTCATTGCCCAGCAGGCCGGAATGATCCTGCTCCTCGGCTTTATGGCCTTTGTCATCTTTAACGACATCCTGCGTCTCTAATCCTGAGGGGACGCGCCGCCCCTTCGCAGTTCATCAATCGGTGGGGCGGGATCTTCAGATGTTACCAGTCCGTTTCAGGCCTGCTCTCGACCTCAGAAGGGTCCTCAGGGCGGTGCACCGGTCGATTTTTGTTCGTGTCCTCTGACCTGATTCCATGCCGTCGACGCCCCAAACCTCTGATTCGACCGCTTCGGATTTGTCCGACGACGAAGATGCTCGTCGGCAGCAGGCCCTGAAGCAGCGCGGCCAAATTCCGACCCACATCGCCTGCATCATGGACGGGAACGGGCGGTGGGCCCAGCGGCGGGACAAGGCCCGCTATGTCGGACACCATGAAGGGGTCTCGTCGGTCCGGGAGGTAACCGAGGCGTGTGCGGAGCTTGGGGTGGATCATTTAACGCTCTATACCTTCAGCACCGAAAACTGGGAGCGGCCCGATCCGGAGGTCAATGCGCTCATGGAGCTTCTCGTGCACACCGTAGAGGAGGAACGGGCCACGCTCCTCGAAAACGACATTCGCCTGCGCACCATCGGCGACCTGTCCGAATTCCCGACGGCGTGCCGGGAGGCATTGGATCGGACCAAAGAGGCGACCGCCGAAAACACTGCGATGACGCTCACCCTCGCCCTCTCGTACAGCGGGCGACACGAGATCGTACAGGTGGCCCGTCGCCTCGCACAGAAGGTGAAGGAGGGCACGCTTCAGGCGGACGCCATCGACGAATCCACCATCGAGAAGCACCTCGACACGGCGGGGATGCCCAATCCGGATCTGCTGATTCGGACGGGCGGGGAGTATCGCCTGTCGAACTTTCTTCTCTGGCAGTGCGCCTACACCGAACTCTACATTACGGAGGAGCACTGGCCCTCTTTCCGCCGCCCGGCCCTCTACGAGGCCATTCGTAGTTTCCAGTCCCGCGACCGGCGCTTCGGGCGCATTGAGCAGGAGGCGTACAACGAACAGTCCTCCTCGTAACGCGCAGCATCGGTTGTCCTCTACTTAGGGGAGAGGGTCTTCCCGAAATTTCACGACGGGTCGCCGGAGAAGAGAGGGAGAGGAGAGAATAATTCTCGGGGAAGCTCCGTTTTACAAAAGCATAGATGTAATGGGGGCGAAACCGCTGGTTTGGCCCCCGGTTGCACGTTTTTTGGTACGGAAAAGCGTGCTCGCCTTCTATTGACGAGTTGCTCAGCGGCATGCGTTCGCGTCTTTTGGTTACAGTTCTCGGTCTTCTTCTTGGATGCACGGTGGGAGTGGTGCAGGCACAGACCCCGTCGGGGATGGGGGGAGGCGGAGCGGCCACCCAAGCGCCTCAGTATCAGATTCGGAGCATTGAGGTGGAGGGGGTGGAGGATGATCGCATGAAGCAGTTCGTGATCCAGTCCAGCGGGCTGTCGACCGGGCAGCGCGTCACGCTCCCCGCGGGAGATGCCATTGCGGAGGCGATCCGGTCGGTGTATGAGGCCGGCCGGTTTTCCGACGTGGCCATCCGACGCCAGGGGAGCGGGAGCGCGGAGGCGGTGGACCTCGTCATCGAGGTAACCTCGTCCCCGATTCTTCTGAGCTACCGGCTTGAGGGCATTCGGGGGCGCCACGAGGACGATCTGCGCGAACAGATTCCGCTGGTGCAGGGGCAGGCGGCCCGCCCCTCGGAGGTGGAACGGACGAAGCAAATCATCCGCGACTTTTATTCGGACAAGGGATACCTCCGGACCTCGGTGGAGGTGGACCGCCAGACGAACGACGCAGGGCAGGTCCGTCTTACCTTCAAGGTGAACCGCGACCAGGAGATTGAGGTGGAGCGGATTCGCTTTCAGGGCAACGAACAGTTCGACGACGGAGACCTCCGCGGGGCCATGGAGGAAACCCGCGAAAATCGATGGTGGCGATTCTGGAAGGGGGAAAAGTTCGATCGCACCCTCTACGAGGAGGACCTAGACCGCGTCGTAGATTTCTACCGGGAGCGGGGATACTACGACGCCCAAATTGTTCGCGACTCGACGTACTACATTGGAGACGAGGGGCTCGCAATTGACGTGGAGGTGCGGGAAGGAGATCGCTACTACATCCGCAACCTGGACTGGGAGGGCAACACGGTCTATCCCGACCAGGCGCTAACGCAGCAGCTGGGGCTCCAGGAAGGGGAGCCGTACAATGGAAAGGCCCTCGACGAAAACCTCTATGGCAATCGGCAGGGCACCGACGTGCTCGGCATGTATATGGACCGCGGATACATGCGGGCCGACGTGCAGCCGACCGTGCGTGTGGTGGGCGACGACTCCCTCGACATCACGTTTGACGTACGGGAAGGAGACGTGTACACGTTCGGGGACATCTCCATCACGGGCAACAACAAGACGAAGGACTATGTCATCCGTCGGGAATTGTACACGGTCCCCGGCGAGCGATTCAGTCGGAGTGCCATTCAGGAGTCGATTCGGCGCCTCAGCCAGCTCAGCTACTTCAGCAAGCAGTCGCTCCAGGGGGGGCCTGATGTAAGTGTCGACCAGGAGGAGAAGGAAGCCGATCTCACTTACAGCGTGAAGGAGGTGGGGAGCGATCAGCTTCAGCTCTCCGGCACCTTCGGGCAGTTCGGACTGGTTCTGCAACTAGGCTTTACGTTCAACAATTTCTCGGCGCAGAACCTGTTTAACGGCAGTGCCTGGCGTCCGCTTCCCTCCGGGGACGGCCAGAAGCTGTCCTTAAACGTCCGGACGAACGGCACCTTCTATCAGAACTACTCGCTTTCCTTTACCGAGCCCTGGTTCCGCGGGCGCCCGACTCCGGTCGGCGGATCGATCTCGTACTCGAAGTACACGCGCAGCTTTTACGGAGGGGAGAGCGTGAGCGGGGGAAGTTTCCAGAACTTCTCGGGCAACCTCTTTGTCCGTCAGCGACTCAATTGGCCGGACGACAAATTCCAGGCGGGACTGTCGGTGGGATACCAGCTCTACAACAACCAGGGCTTCACAACTTCGGAGAGCGGCACTCGCCAGAACGTGGGGCTTTTCCGAAGCATTCCTTCGGGGCGCAATCAGTCGGTGACCATCAAGCAGTCTCTTGTACGCAACTCCCTGGACAATCCGAGATTCCCGCGGGCGGGGTCGAACGTGGAGCTGTCGGTAGAGGTGGCCCCCCCGGTTGGCGAGTTTGTGCAGTACCACAAGTGGAAGTTGAATTCGTCCTGGAACGTCCCGCTCGGCGAAAACTTCTCCGTGGGGATGGGCACGGAGTTCGGCTACATTGGCTCGATCACGGGCGACCCGGTTCGCTTCGAGCGGTTTGAGGTCGGAGGCACGGCGTTCGACTATCAGGGGCGCAACTTCGGTACGGAGCCGATTTACATGCGGGGGTACCCGCGGGGAGTCATCGGCCCGAAGGTGCGACGCGGCGGCTCCTTGCAGCCCCAGGGCGGTCGGGTGCTCAACAAGTACACGTCGGAGATTCGATGGAAGGCCGTGGAGTCGCAGCAGCTCCAGGCCCGGCCGTACGTCTTCTTCGACGCGGCGGGCGCCTGGGACAGCTTCCAGTCCTACAACCCCTCGAACCTGTATCGATCCGCCGGCGTCGGCGTGAAGCTCTTCCTGCCCATCGTCGGGATGATTGAGTTCAACTACGGGTACAACTTCGACCGCTACGAACCGCTTCAGTCGGGAGACGGAATGCCGGGCTGGACCTTCCAGTTCTCGCTGGGACAGGGCGGCGGTGGTGGTCGGTAGCCCCCGGCAGAAGATGCTTGTCCGTTGCGCACACTCCATGGACCTCTCTGAATCGTGGCTCGCATGAACTCCTGGGTTTTTCGGTGTGTGTCGTGGAGACACGCCGCCTTGGTCGCGGTGGTAATTGGGGGACTGCTGGCGACGGCCTCCGAGGGGCGGGCCCAACAGCGCATCGGCTACGTCGACACGGAGTACATCCTCAACCAGTTGCCGGAGTACACCTCCGTGCAGCAGAAGCTCGATCAGTTGGAGCAGCGCTGGCGCGAGGAAATTCAGAGTCAGCAGGAACGCGTGGAAACCCTCGAGGAGGAGTTTGAGGCGCGGGAGGTGCTCTACACGGATCAGGAGCGCCAGCGAAAGCGGGAGGCGATTCAGCAGGCCCGCAAGAAAGTGGAGCAGCTTCGGCATCAGTACTTCGGTCCGGACGGCCGGCTTTACACTCGCCAGCAAGAACTCATGCGACCCATTCAGGAGCGCGTCCTGTCCGCCGCGGAGAGTGTGGCGACGGAGGCGGGCTACGACTACGTTCTCGACCGGAAAGGAGACACCCTTTTCCTTTTTGCCCGGGATGAGCACGACCTGAGCGATCAGGTCCTCCGTGAGCTTGGCATTAATGTTGATCAGTCGGGGGCAGGGGAGTAGCCTGCTGCTGAGTCGACCGCTGCCCCCTCAGGGGCCATTTCGTCATCGGCATTCACCATTTTTCTGAGAAGACACCCACAACCATGTTTAAACGCCTACAAATCTTTACCGCGCTGCTTGCACTGTCCGCCCTCGTATTGGCCCCCGCGGCGCACGGCCAGCGCATTGGCTACACCAACCAGGAGGCCATTCTGGCGAATATGCCGGGGATGCAGGATGTGCAGCAGCAACTGCAGCAGGAGGCCAAGGAGCAGCAGCAGCAGTTGCAGCAGCAGCGCCAGGCCTTCCAGAAGAAGGTACAGCAGTTTCAGCAACAGCAGTCGCTGCTGTCGGATTCGGCCCAGACCCGGCGTGAGCAGGAGCTTCAGCAGATGCAGGCCAAGCTGCAGCGCTCCTCCCAGCAGCGTCAGCAGCAGCTTCGGCAGCGCGAGCGGGAACTGATGCAGCCGCTACTGGAGGATCTGCAGGGCGCGATCGACAGTATCTCGGCGGCCCGGAACCTCGACGTGGTGATGCGAACGCAGGCGTTGCTCTACGTCAATCAGGACAGTGACTCGGTTGTGGATATCACTCAGGACGTCGCGGAAGAGCTGGGCATTAACCTGGATCAGGCGCCGGGCGAGCCCTCGCCGTCCGTACAGCAGCCTACGAATACTCCCCCGGCGGGCGGCGGAGGACAGTAGTCCTTTTCCCGTGCTGGCTTCGTTGGCTTTTCCGATCGTGCTGGGCCGGACCTGTGATGGGTCCGGCTCAGTTGTTTTGTAGGATCCGCTGGACAGCGGTTGTACAGTGTGTCCGACAGCAGTAGAGCGGAACTCACGGCTGACGGTGCCGGCCACTATATCGAAGAAGTGCACGAGTTGGAGGACGACCGGGCGTCTTTGTACGTTGGGGGTCCGTTGCTGCGCCTCCTGAGGCCTTCCCTGTGTTCCGCTCAACTTCGGTTTTTACTGTATGAGCTCTGGCTCCTCTCCTCCCGGCCCTGCCGACGTATCGCGCGTCACGACCAAAACCGTTCAGGAAATGCGGGAGGCCGACGTGCCGATCGCGGTACTCACGGCGTACGATTACACGTCCGCCCGTCTCCTCGATCGTGCGGGCGTGGATGTTCTGCTAGTGGGGGATTCAGCGGCCAACGTGATGGCGGGGCACGAGACGACCCTTCCCATGACGCTCGACCAGATGGTGTACCACGCGCAGTGTGTGGTGCGGGGCAGCGACCGGGCCCTGGTCGTGGTGGATCTGCCCTTTGGGTCGTATCAGGAGGGGCCCAAGGAGGGGCTGCGCTCGGCGATTCGCATCATGAAGGAGACGGGGGCCCACGCCGTGAAGCTGGAGGGGGGCGAGCCCGTAGCGGAAACCGTCGAGCGCATTGTGACGGCGGGTGTGCCGGTCATGGGCCATCTCGGCCTCACGCCGCAGAGCATTTACAACTACGGCACCTATCAGGTACGGGCGCAGGAAGAGGCGGAGGCCGACCAATTGCGCCGCGACGCTGAACGGTTAGAGGCGGCCGGCTGCTTTGCCCTTGTGCTGGAGAAAATCCCCGCCGCCTTGGCCAAAGAGGTCTCCGAAGCGATTTCAATTCCTACCATTGGCATCGGGGCCGGCGCGGCCACGGACGGGCAGGTGCTCGTGTCACATGACGCGCTGGGTCTCTCCACGGACTTCGAGCCCCGGTTTGTTCGTCGGTACGCCCGCCTCGATGAGCACATCACCGACGCGGTTGAAGAGTACGTGGACGACGTGCGGAGCCGCCGCTTTCCCGATGACTCGGAAAGCTATTAGCGTCGGGGCCCCGGGATGCGCTACACTTTCTCCGAATAGATTTTCCCCATGGCACCTTCATCTTCGGATGCGCCCGTCCGCATCCTTCTCTGCAACGACGACGGCATTCGAGCGGCGGGCCTGCAGTCCTTGGCCGCGGCGCTCGATGGGCTGGGCGACCTGGTCGTCGTGGCACCGGAGTCCGAACAGAGCGCGGTGGGGCACGCCATTACCACGCGCGATCCGGTGCGGGCCCACGCGGTTGAGTTTTCGGTCCCGTCGGGGTCCATTCCGGCATACGCCGTCACGGGCACGCCCGCCGATTGTGTAAAGCTGGCGTGCCACGAGCTTCTGGACGCCCGCCCCACGCTTGTGGTCAGCGGCATTAACCATGGGCCGAACACGGCCGTCAACGTGCTGTACTCCGGGACCGTCAGCGCCGCCACGGAGGCGTCCATCTTGGGAATGGACGCCGTGGCCGTGTCGCTCTGCGACTGGTCGGCCACTGACTTTGAGGTCGCGGGGCGGTGGGCCCGGCGAGTGGCGAAGACGGTGCTGCGCTCGGGGCTTCCGCAGGGCACCCTCCTGAACGTGAACGTGCCGGCCCGCCCCGCCGACGAGATTCAGGGATTGGCCGTCACGCGACAGGCGCGCTCGCGGTGGGAGGAAGGATTTGAAGAGCGGACGGATCCGGCCGATCGATCCTACTACTGGCTCGCCGGCACGTTTGTCGACCTGGACGAGGGACAGGAGACCGACACCCGCGCCATCGAGAACGGATACGTGTCGGTCACGCCGCTGCAGCACGACCTCACGGCGCATGATGCGCTGGAGGACCTCCGGGACTGGAGCTGGGATTCGGACGAATAATTTGAGGGCCACGCCGCTTCGATATGTCGACACATCAAGAGCAGATCACACTCTCGACGAGCGGGCATCGCGACATGCACGATCTGACCGACGCAGTGACGTCGATCGTGGAGGCCTCGCCCATCTCCACCGGACTGGTGCACGTGCACAATGTCGGAAGCACGGGGGCCGTGGGAACGGTCGAGTTTGAGCCGGGACTGCAGGAGGATCTCCCCGCCGTGCTCGATGAACTGATTCCGCCGGAGCGCACGTACGCCCACGAGCAGCGGTGGCACGACGGCAACGGCCACTCTCACGTCCAGGCCACCACGCTGGGCCCGTCGCTCACCGTGCCCGTAGGGGACGGATCGCCCATCCTCGGCACGTGGCAGCAAATCTTTCACCTCGAGTGCGACGTGAAGCCGCGCGACCGCACCGTGGTCGTGACGGTACGCGGAGAGGCGTAGGGCCGGCGCTCATTCGGACTCCTCCTCGCCCCTGTCGTCCCGGATCGAAGAGGGGGGGCGCGGGAGGTTGTCGAACGCCTTCGCCTCATCCAGGAACAGCTGGCGGTGAGGGAAGGGAATCTCGATGCCGGCCTCGCGGAGCGCCTCCCGCACCTTCTCGGTGTACTCCCACCGGATGGGGACTTCCTGGCTCGGCTCCCGAATGAAAAACCGGTAGGCCATGTCCACGCTGGAGTCCGACATCGACGTGACCACGACCGAGGGGGCGGGCTCATTGAACACCCGGTCGTCGTCCTGGGTCAACGGCAACACCACCTCGCGGGCCTCCGAGGGGAATTCTTTGTAGGCGATGCCGAACGAAATGTCGATGCGGAGCACCCCGCGCTTGGTGTGGTTGATGAGCTCCTGCGTGATCATCTGCGCGTTGGGCAGGATCATCACCTCGTTGCGGACCGTGCGGATGCGAGTGGAGCGGAGCGTAATCTCGTCCACCTCCCCGTACTGGTCGCCGATCTCGATGTAGTCGCCCACCCGAAAGGGCTTGTCCACGAGGATCGTGATGCCGGAGATGAAGTTTTCCAGCGAGTCGCGGGCGGCAAAACCGGCAATCACACCCGCGATGCTCAGCCCTCCAATGAGGACGGTGACGTTGAGCCCCAGCTGGTCGAGGACAATCGTCCCGATAAAAACGAGCGTCACGACCCGGAACGTTTTGAGCAGCACGCTCTGCAGGCCGGGCTCAATGCTGGGGCTGCGATCCAGGACGCGAAAGAGGGTGGTGGCCAGCAGCCGATAGATCAGGTAGAGAAGCACGAACGCCGCGACGGCCTGGAGGCCCCGCTCCAGAAAGAGCCCCAGCAAGTAGAGGGCGCCGTTTGTCAGGTGGTCGTAGAGGGCCCCCAAGTCCCCATCGAGAAACAGCCGAAGGGCATGACTAAAGGCGTTGTTGAATTGGTTGACGGCCTCGTCCATGACCGTCGTGTCGGTCGAGGCCGACTGGGCCGACGTGTCGGCCGGGGCCGCTTGCTGCTGGACAACGGACTGCGGTCGGGAAGAAGAAGCCAAAGGCATAGCACCGCGAACAGGATCGCAGAGAATGGGACGGGCCGAAGAACGCTACTCGGCGTTGCGTCGGGCCGCCGTGAGGGTGTTTTTCAGAAGCATGGCGCGCGTCATGAGTCCGACTCCCCCCGGGACCGGCGTAATGTGGGCCGCTTTTTTGCGAACCGCGTCGAAGTCCACGTCGCCAACCAGCCGATAGCCCCGGTCTTTCGACGGGTCGTCGACCCGGTTAATCCCCACGTCGATGACGACGGCTCCGTCCTGCACCATGTCGGCCCCGATGTACTCCGCCTGCCCGAGGGCGGCCACGAGCAGGTCGGCACGGCGCGTGTGGTCGGCAAGCGCCTCGGTGTGGCTGTGGCACACGGTGACGGTGGCGTTGGCGGTACGCTGCATGAGAAGCGCGGCCAGCGGCTTGCCCACGATGTTCGACCGCCCAATGATCACGGCGTCCATCCCGTCCGGGTTGATGGCGGAGCGTCGGAGCATTTCGAGGATGCCGAACGGGGTGGCCGGGATGAACGCGGGGTTCCCGCGCAAGAGGCGCCCCAAATTGGCCGGATGAAACCCGTCGACGTCCTTGTGGGGAGCAATCGTGTCGATGACCTTCTGCTCGTCGATGTGGCCGGGGAGGGGCAACTGCACGAGAATGCCGTCGACCCCGTCGTCCTGGTTCAGGTCCCGAATGGTGTCCAGGAGCGCGGCCTCCGACACTGAGGCGTCGAGCGAGTGCGTGTTCGTCTCGATGCCCACCTCTGCGCAGTCGCGCTCTTTGCCCCGCACGTAGGCCGCGGACGCAGGATTGTCTCCGACGAGGACAGCCGAGAGGTAGGGGGGACGATGGCCCTGGGTCGTCCAGTCTTCGATCGCGGACTGGACGTCGTCTTTTACGTCCTGGGCCAGTGCACGACCGTCGATAAGCGAGCCGGAAGAGGAAGCAGGCATAGTGGAGCACGTATTTGAACGGCGGGCGGACCTTCCAACGTACAAAGGGCGCGCGGATTCACAAAACGACGGACGGCAAAGCTTTGGTGGGGAATCGGCGAACCGAAGACGGGAACACGGCCCGAAAACCAGCGGTTGCAGGCGCGGCTCGACCCCGCGATCGCTCGTGTTCATCCCACCCAACTCGTTTGCATGGAGCCTCCGCACGTCGTCTACAAGTTTGGGGGAACGTCGGTGGGGACGGCCTCGCGGTTCCGGACCGTGATCGACATTGTGCGCCGGACGGCGCGCGAAGGCCGCGTCGTGGTGATCGTGTCCGCACAGGGAAAGGTCACCCGTCGGCTCTCGGCGGCCCTGGAGGCGTTTGCGACGCAGCCCGACAATCGCCCCGACGTGGTGGATGCCCTCGTCGAGGACCTGCGGGCCCGACACCAGTCGCAGGCCGAGGACGTGTTGAGTCCGGAGAGGGCCGCGCTCTACGAGGACATAATGGAGGAACGACTGGAGGCCCTGAGGGCAGTGTTTGGAACGGTGGAGCGGAACGGCTTTACGCCCGCGGCCCGAGACGCGGTACTGGCCACCGGAGAGCAGCTGTCCGTGCCCATGGTGACCCTCGCCCTCCGGGAGGCGGGCTGTACGGCGCCGCTCTGTGACGCGACCGCCCTCGTAGTGACGGACGCCACCTTCGGGGAGGCCAATGTGGATCGAACAGAAACAACGGAGCGGGTGCGGGCCTGGTACGCGGGCCTTTCCCCGGACGCGGTCCCCGTGGTGGCCGGATTTATCGGGGCGACCGTGGACGGGCGTACCACGACCCTCGGGTTTGAGGGCAGCGACTACTCAGCGGCCCTGTTCGCGTCCATCCTGGGGGCGCAGTGCCTCACCCGCTACACGGACGTGGACGGCCTCTACACGGCCGATCCCGAGACCGACCCAACGGCTCAGCGGCTCGACCGGCTGTCGATGGAGGAGGCCTTTGCCCGTACCGAAGCAGGCCGCCTCGGCATGCACCCCAAAACCCTGCGCCCCCTCGCCGAGGCCGGCATCCCGATGCAGGTTCGGTCCATCGACGCCCCGGACGGAACCGGAACGCAAATCGTGCCGGCGGACCGGTCGAACGTTTTGTTCACGCCGCCCGTTGAGGCCATAGCGCCGTCGTCGCTTCCGTAGCGACGTCCACCGGCGGCTCCTACGATTTATCTGCAACAACGAGGATTGATGGCTACACCAACCTATCGTGTCGGGCTGCTCGGGGCCACCGGAGCGGTCGGGCAAACCTTTGTCCGTCGTCTTGCCGATCACCCGTGGTTCACCGTCACCGACGTGGCCGCGTCCGAGCGATCAGCGGGGGCGTCCTACCGGGAGGCCGTAAACTGGTTGAGCGGCGCGCCGATTCCGGACGACGTCGCGGATCTCACGGTCAAGCCGACCGACCCTGAGGCCCTGGACTGCGACTTCGTGTTCTCGGGGCTGAGCTCGTCGGTCGCGGGCGAGATTGAGCGTGACTTTGCGGAGGCGGGGGTTCCCGTGGTCTCTAACGCCAAGAACTACCGGCATCACGAGGCCGTCCCGCTGTTGATTCCGGAGGTGAACCCCGATCACCTCGCCCTTATCGACGAGCAGGATTGGGGGAGCGAAGGGTTCATTGTGACCAACCCGAACTGTTCTACCGTGGGCCTCGTGTGCGGCTTGCACCCGCTGATGCAAGCATTTGACGTGGAGGCCGTACAGGTGACCATGCTTCAGGCCCTCTCGGGGGCCGGCTACCCGGGGGTGTCTGCGCTCGACGCCGTGGGGAATGTGGTGCCCCACATCGGAGGGGAAGAAGAGAAGATGGCGACCGAGCCGCGGAAGATTCTCGGCACGCTGCAGGAGGGACAGGTGGTCCCGTCCGAGCTCACGGTGAGCGCACAGTGCACCCGCGTTCCTGTGCGCAATGGGCATCTCGCCTGCACCTCCGTCCGCTTTCGGGAGGAGGTGAGCGCCGAGGCGGTGCGACGGGCGCTCAAGGAGTATCGGTCCCCGATGGCGGAGGTGGATCTTCCCACGGGCCCGGATCCCTTCCTTCAGGTGCTCGACGCGCCGGACGCCCCCCAGCCACAGCGCCACGTAAAGGCCGGGGACGGCATGACGGTCTCCGTGGGGCGCATCCAGCCCTGCACGGTGAACGACGTCAAGTTCGTCCTGCTCTCGCACAACACGGTGCGAGGGGCGGCCGGCGGCGCCATCCTGAATGCCGAGCTTCTTGTCGACCGCGGGTACCTGACGGCGACCCCCGCCGCGGCGCCGGGCCGGTGACCCCGGACGGTTCGCGTGTTTCCTAAATTCTGACCCTCTTCCCCCATGCCTGAACAAACCATCCGCCGCGCGACTGAAGACGACCAGGAGGCGATTGGGACCCTCTGGGCGACGCTGCTGGACGAGCAGGCGGCACTTGAGGAGCGGATGGGGGTGGCGGAGGATGCCCGGGAGCGGTGGAGCAATGACTTTCCGATGTGGCTCGAGGACGAAACCCGGCGCATTTTTGTGGCGGACGCGGACGCCATCGTGGGCTTCGTGTCGGCCCGCCGATGGGGAGCGCCCCCGATCTATAAAGAAGAGGACGAGGTGTTCTTGGACGAACTCTACGTGGTCCCCGACGAGCGCCGGAAGGGGGTGGGCACGCGCCTCGTGTCTGCGGTGCGGGACTGGGCCGATGAACTGGGCGCGCGCCGCATCCGCCTGTCTGTGCTGGCGGCCAACACCCCCGCCCGGGACTTCTGGGCGGCGCAGGAGGCCCGGCCGATGACGATTACGCTGACCATGGATTGCCCCGGGGCGCCTGAGGCGGAAGGAGACGACGAAGGAACGAAAAAAATCGGATTCTGACGGAACGGTTCATCCTGGCTCCTGTCTCAACTACCGACTTACTGGCACACGACACTGCGGGCGTAGCTCAGTGGCAGAGCATCTGCTTGCCATGCAGAAGGTCGTGGGTTCGAATCCCATCGCCCGCTCCGCAACGCGGGGCAGATCCGTCAGGGTCTGCCTCGCGTTTTTTGTTTGGGGGAACCGGAGACGTCCAGCGGCATCTATCAGACATATGCCCGGTTGTGTGAAAAAAAAGTGTAGATAGAGCCGAAAAAATGTGCTTCGATGTGTTGATCCTGTTCTTGCAGGTTCATCTACACTCTGGGTGCTTCCCTCATTAGCCGGTCTGCAGGTTCAGACTGATCTATGACGAATGTGCCGCCTTCCATTCTCGTGCAGGGTTGATTGACACCGCCTGTTCCTCTCTCCGACTTCCCTTCTGCTGATATGTCCTCCGAACGCCAAACAGATCACATCCGCGTATTTCTTGTCGACGACCACCCCGCGATCCGAGAGGCCGTTCGGGACACGGTGGAGGACACCATTGACATGGAAATCTGCGGCGAGGCCGACTCCTCGGACGAGGCCTTTCACCAAATTGAGGAGTTGAATCCCGACGTGGCCATCGTCGATATTTCCCTCAACGATGCGCATGGGCTTGACCTTGTGCAAAACGTGCGGTCGCAATACCCGGACGTTGAGATGGTTGTCTTTTCGATGTACGACGAAAACGTATACGCTGAGCGGGCCATCCGGGCGGGCGCCTCTGGGTACCTCATGAAGAGTGAGCCGACCAAGAACATCGTGGAGGCCATTCGAAGCGTGGACGACGGGGAGGTTTATCTCAGCCGGCGGATGGCCTCGCGCATCTTGAACAAGGTGGCCAAGGGGCACTCGTCGGAGCCGAGCTTTGCGATTGATGAGCTCACTGACCGAGAGATGGCTGTTTTTCAGATGTTGGGGCAGGGCTACAGCGTACAGGAAATTCAGGATCGGTTGAGCCTAAGCCGAAAAACCATTGAGACCTACCGCCGCCGAGCGAAGGAAAAGCTGGGCTTCGACACCGTATCGGAGTTGCTCCAGTATGCGGTGCAGTGGACGTATAGCCAGGGGGCACAGCAGAAGTCCCGACAGGCTCCGGCGGACACATCCGAGGAATAAATACATCTACCGAAGGGGCGGGGGGCCTCTCAGGGCGGTCGTACGGTCGTACGTCTCGGAGGGTAGGAGACGGGCCCGGGAGGCCGTCTGTATTGGAGGGGAGGAGACTGTCGGAACGCCCTCCGTGGAGGTCTCGCGGCGGCCAGATGGGGGCGGTTTGGTTGCCCCAGACTGTTACAGTCGGGCGCGGCCCGCCCGCATTTCTGTGGGTCGGATCGGCGGTCCCCAAACCGGTGTCCGCGTGGTGGCCGGTTCAGCTCTTTGGGGCAGTGGTACGGAGAAGTCGGGGATGGGTGCTGGTGCGTGGCGCAGTTGGGTCTGAGCCGAGGGTGGATGGCGCATGCGCCGTTGCTTGTGTCTGTTTTGCTTGGGGGATCGTTCCTTGCGTACAGGTACGATATCCCATCCGACGACTGAGGCAGTGTCAGCCAGATTGAGCGTGCTCCACTCCGTTAGGGCGAGTTCTCCGAGAATCCCGTATGCCAATAAGGGGGACCGGTCTCGCATTGACCGCGTGGGGGAAGCGTTTCTGGGACCTGTGGAGAGGACCCGAGGTCAGTTTCTCCCGACGGTGTAGCGCTGGCCTCTCTCAGGTACGTCGGCCCTCAATCATCACCGGTCCGGTGTCTTCCCTCCTGACAACCAGGGAGAAGGACAATATGCGGCCACATCCATCTCCCGCCATAGAATGAGTGAGGAACACACGGTTCCGGCCCCCTCCCACGAGTCGTCTCTGAAGCGTCGCACCGAAGTATTTCTGGTAGACGATCATCCCGCGATCCGTGAGGCCCTCGCCGCGGCCATCAATAGCAAAATCAGCATGCAGGTGGTGGGGGAGAGTGCCACCGCCGACAAGGCGCTGTACTTTCTGAGTCATCACTCGCCGGACATCGTGGTGGTTGACATCTCGCTGGAAGATGCACACGGCCTCGACCTCATCCGCGACATCCGCAGCCAACACCCGGACGTGCGCGTCGTCGTGTTTTCGATGCACGACGAGAGCGTGTACGCCGAACGAGCCATTCGAGCCGGCGCCTCGGGATACGTGATGAAGGTGGAGCCGCCCCAGACGGTGGTGGATGCCATCCAAACGGTAAGCGAGGGCGAGGTCTACCTCAGTCAACGCATTACGTCTCGCATTCTGGGCAAGGTGATCCGCCAGGAAGATTACCTGGAGGGCTCGGATGTAGAGCGACTGACGGACCGGGAATTGACGGTTTTCGAGATGCTCGGCGAAGGGCTCAGTGTCCGGGAGATTGCGGATCAGCTGGAGCTGAGTCGAAAAACAATCGAGACCTATCGGCGCCGGGCGAAGGAGAAATTGGACTTTGAGACCGTCGCAGAGTTGCTCCAGTACGCCGTGCAGTGGGCCTACGGTCGGGAGCGCGACCCTTCGTCTGTCCCGGGCTCGGACCCGAACAACGGGAATGGGGAGCCGGATCCCGCCCCCGACAACTGAGAGCTCATTTCCATCCCGACCGCGCGCTGAACGGCAGCAGCGGACCGCTGGTCGGTTTTGTCGTCGGCAGGTCGGTGCGGACCGGGCATCGACTCGCTCGTGCGCATCCGACGCCTCGGTGGGCGTCGGTCGTTTCTCCAAGCGCCCTCAGCGGGTCCAGGAAGTAGGGAGGAAGTGCCGTGTCTTGCCCACGCAGTTCCTTGCTGATTTCCACGGGAGGTTTGGCGCATGTGGCGGCGGAGCTGTACGGACAAGGACTATGTGGGGCGGGCCAAAGTGCCCGTCTCATATGCGCTTCTCACAGGCCGGTGAGGGGCATGTTGTGTCGTACCCTGTGTATCCCGTTCCCCTCGCCTCTTTTGTGATCCGATGAATGACTCTCGCTCCGGCGGCCGACCGTCCCACCCGCGGTTCTCTCCCGCCCCGTTCTTCGATCTGGCAACGAACGGAGGCGATGGGGCTCCCGCGGCGCTGCGCCCCAAGCGCGTCGGGCTTGTGCACGACTGGCTTCCGGTGTACGCCGGGGCGGAGCGCGTGCTGGAGCAGATGATTCGGGTGTTTCCCGACTCCGCTCTCTACAGCCTGATCGACTTCGTCCCGGAGGACCAACGCGCCTTCTTGCAGGGACACTCTGTTGAGACCTCGTTTATCCAGCGACTGCCCTTCGCCCGGCGACTGTACCGGCACTACCTGCCCCTCGCCCCGCTTGCCGTCGAGCAGTTCGATCTGACGGATCACGACGTGGTCGTCTCCTCGAGCTACGCGGTGGCCAAGGGCGTATTGACGCGGGCCGACCAGCTCCACATCAGTTACGTCCACAGCCCCGTGCGGTACGCCTGGGACCTCTACCACGAGTACATGGAGGAGGGGATGTCCTGGGGGCTGCGCCGCGCGGTGGCCCGCCTGGTGCTTCACTACCTACGCCTCTACGACGTGACCGCCGCCTCTCGCGTGGATCTCTTTGTCGCTAACTCCCAGACCGTGGCGCGTCGCATCTGGAAGACGTACCGACGGCGCGCCCACGTTCTGTATCCGCCGGTGGATGTCGATCGGTTCACTGTGGAAGATCAAAAGGAAAACTACTACCTGACGATGTCGCGCCTGGTCCCTTACAAGCGCGTGGGTTTGATCGTGAAGGCCTTTGCGGAGATGCCGGAGAAAGAACTCGTCGTCATCGGCGAGGGGCCCGAGTACGACACGTTGGCCCGGAGGGCCGGTCCCAATGTCACGCTCCTCGGGTACCAGCCGGACGATGCCGTCACCTACTACATGCAGAACGCCCGCGCCTTTGTGTTTGCGGCGGAGGAAGACTTCGGGATCGTCCCGGTCGAGGCCCAGGCCTGCGGCACTCCCGTCATCGCCTACGGGCGTGGCGGTGCGCAGGAAACGGTGGTGCCGGGCACGACCGGGGTGTTCTTTGCCGAGCAGACGGTCGATCACCTCCGGGCCGCCGTCACTGAGTTCGAGGACATCCGGCCGGGATTGGATCCGGCGGACATGCGGGCGCAGGCCGAGCGATTTGCGGTCCCCGTTTTCCGGAAACGGTTCGAAGAGATCGTCCAGCATGCCTACGCGGACTTCGTCGATGGGTATGCGACCGACGAAATTCGAGCCGTGGACTGTCCGTCCCGAGCGCTTTCCACCGTTTAACGAGCTCCTCTTGTGTTTTTCTCTTCCATGTTTTCCCCGGTGCAGGAGCCTCAGCAGGAGGCCCGCGAGTCCTCGCAGGGCTCCGGGTCTGAGGAGGCCGTCACCGACGCGCAGGTTGTGGCATCGTCCTGGGCCACCGTCGCGACGTTTGTGCTTGGGGATGTCGTAGGGGTGCTCTCGGTGATGGCGACGACCCACCTGTGGGCGAGTTGGGTGGCCCCGGCCTTTACAACGACCATTTATGAGGCCCTCCCGCTTGTACTGGGGGGCGTGCTGGGGACGTATGCTCTGCTCGGGTTCTACCAGCGCCGCTTTGTGCATCCCGCCCTGGAGATGCAGCGGGTGGGCCTGCTCACGCTCATGCTGGGAGGGACCGCCGCGCTGACGGTGTATTTGGCCCTGGGGCACGCGGCCCTTGCCCTGGTCGTGGCGGGAGGGGGGGTTGTGGGCGCCGCCGTTCTCCCGTTCTGCCGGGCCCTGTTCCGCATCCTCTTTGCCCGGGCGCCCTGGTGGGGACTTCCGGCGGTGGTTGTGGGGTCGGGGGGAAGCGCGACGACCATCCTCGATACGCTGGAGCGCTGGCCCGAAATCGGCGTGCGGCCCATCGCCCTCCTGACGGATACGGGCACCGTACAGGAAAACGGCCCCTCCGTACAGGGGGGATACGACCTGGCGCCGCGCCTGGCTCGCAAGTGCAAGGTGCCGTATGCCATTATTGCGATGCCCGAACTCACGCATCGGGGCCGCGCCAAGCTGCTGACGCAGTATAGCAAGTTTTTCGACCACGTCTTCGTGGTGGCCGATCCGGCCGGGGCGCCCGCGCTCTGGACCACCGGGCAGTCGGGGGACGGGCTGTTCGGGTATGGTGTGCGCCACGCGTCCCTTCGTCACGGCGCCCGGTTCGTCAAACGATTGGGTGACCTCGTGGGAGGACTCCTGGCGCTTGGTCTGCTGGCCCCCATCATGGCCGTGGTTGCGCTGCTGATCCGACTCGACTCCTCAGGCGCAGTCCTGTATCGCCAAGAACGCATGGGCCAAGGCGGGCGAATCTTTACTGTACTGAAGTTCCGAACCATGTACACCGACGCGCACAGTCAACTCACGAGCATTCTGGAGAATGACCCCGAGCGTCGACGCGAATACGAACGCTTTCACAAATTGCAAGACGATCCCCGAATTACGCGTGTAGGTGCTCTGCTCCGTCGGTACAGCCTCGACGAGCTGCCGCAGCTGTTCAACGTCCTGCTGGGCGACATGAGCTTGGTGGGGCCGCGCGCGTACATGCCCGCCGAATTGTCGAAGATGAACGGGCTGGCCCAGGCCGTTCTCCAGAGCCCACCGGGAATTACGGGGCTCTGGCAGGTGTCGGGCCGGAACCACCTGAGCTTTTCCGATCGCGTGAGTCTGGACGTGCACTACATCCAAAACTGGTCGCCCTGGCTGGATTTGTATCTCCTGGTTCGCACGGTGCCCGTCGTCTTTACCGGCGACGGGGCCGCGTGACCGCCCCCATCCCCCCTTCCTCTCGATTTCTGTAGGACCACTCATGGACTCTCACTCCCGGGCGCTGGACCGGCCCCGCTTGAAAGCGGAACCGATCGGCCTCCGCGCCCCCACCCCGACTTTCAATGGCGCCGACGACTCGTCGCTCGACCTTGAGGACCTGTGGGCTACCATTAGCCGCAACAAGTGGTTAATTCTGCTCATCTGTCTCTTTGTTACGGGCGGCGCGGCGGGCATCACGTGGATTCTCCCGAAGGTGTACGAGGCCCAGTCGGTCGTGTCGGTGGAGGCGAACCCCACGGCCCAGGCCACCCTGGCGGGCTATGCCCCCTTCCCCGAGCTCAATGCGGAGATTGGCATCTTGGAGAACTCGGGCGAGCTGTCGCGCCGGGTGGTGGCGACGGCGCGCACAATGGCCGACACCACCGAGGGCAATCCCTTCACCCTTTTTGCGCCGGTGGATGAGAACGAGCCCGCGGATGCGTACACCGTTCTTGAGCGCCTTCAAGAGATGATGAGCTTCGAGGCGGACGATGAGAAGGGCCTGATCGAGATTACCGCCGAGAGCGAGAATCCGGTCGAAGCGTCGGTTTTGGCCAACGTATTTGCCCAGGAGTATCGACAGTTTAGCCAGGAAATGGCGCGCTCCGGAGTCGTGGCGGCTCGGGAGTTCCTTGCGGACCAACTTGAGAAGCGGAAGGACGACATCCAGGCCATTGAGGCCGAATGGGAGCAGTTCGCCCGCAACAATGCAGTGGCCACGGATGGCGAGACGGGCCAAAATGTGGCGCGTGAGTACGCCGATCTGCAGACGCAGCGAGATGCTCTCGTCTTTCAGCTTGAGCAGGAGGAGCGCATCCTTGCGCACCAGAAGGAGCAGCTCAATACCATCCAGCCGAACCTTCGAAGTACGGTGCGTGAGGAGCAACGGGCCCAAAGTCTCCGCACCCAAATCCAGGCCCTCGAAAATCAGATCGCTGATCTGAAGACCCTCGCGGAGCAGTACTACATCAACGACCCGAGCCTTCGGGGCAATGAGGATCGGGTGTCGGAACTGGCCGACATTAAGCGCCGCGTGGATGGGTTCGAGTCCCGGAAAGACGACTTGACGGAAGAGCTCGTGGAAGTCACCGAGGCGAACAACCTGGCGGGAGAGGGCATGGCGTCCATCGGACTGGCCGGCACGCAGCGGGCGCGCATTGAAGAGCAGGAGATGAAAGTCGGCCAGCTCAAGGCGCAGATCCGCGGCCTCAATACTCGGATTGAGGGCTACCAGAGCCGCATTGCCTCCATTCCGCGCCAGACCATTCAGCGCGAGCAACTCGACCGCCGGCTGACTCAGGCCGAGCAGTTCCACAAGGACATTGCGATGGAGCTGCAGCGCACCGTCGTGGCCGAGGAGTCGGAGCTGGGCTACGTGACCATCATGCGGGCCGCCGTGACCCCCATGCTTCCGGTAAGTCCGGACATGCAGGTGAACGTGATTCTCGGTCTTCTGCTGGGCCTGGGCCTGGGCGTTGGGGTCGCGTTCGTCCGGCAATCGATGGACTGGCAGATCTACAAGCCGACCGACATTCAGGCGCGGGGGTACAGCCTCCTGGGAGTGATCCCGAAAATGGATCGCGAGATCAAGAAGCACTTCAATGGCAAGGAGACCGCGGAAATGGAGGGCAAGATGATGAGCACCCGGCTCCTGCCCTTGCTCAACCCGTGGTCGCCCGTCACGGAGAACTACCGCCTCGTGCGGGCCAACCTGCAGTTTGCGGCTTCGCAGAACGGAAACGGCTCCCGGGAGCTGCCCCAACTCCTAATGGTGACGAGCCCGGAACCGGGCGATGGAAAAACCACCACGGCCGCAAACATGGCCATCACCATGGCCCTGAGCGGTCGCTCGGTCCTGCTAATCGACGCGGACATGCGGCGGCCGAAGGGCCATGAGCTGCTCGGGGTGAAGCGGACCCCGGGTCTTGCCGACGTACTCGTCGACGGACGGGCCGACGACATCGTGCAGGGGACCGTGGTCGATGGGTTGTTCTTCCTGCCCGCGGGGGTGCCGTCGGTTCCGCCGACGGAGCTGCTGGACTCGGAGCGGATGCGAACGCTGCTCGATCAGGCCTGCGACCGGTTCGACGTGGTCATCGTCGACACGCCCCCGGTCCTGGCGGCGACCGACGCCGTCGTTGTGGCCCCGGAGTGTGACTCGGTGCTGGTTGTGGCGTCCGCCAACAAGACCGACTTCCGTGCGCTGGCGCAGGTGAAAGACACCCTGTCGGCCGTGGGCGTATCCATCGGGGGGGTCATTTTTAACCGCTACGACGTGTCCAAAAATGGAAGGGGGTACAATTACGGATACGACTACAAATACGACGACTACACGCCCGAGGGCAAGCTGGCCACCCACTAACGACGCTTTGTGTGCTTCCGGTCGGGGCGCCGCGGACGAACGCGAGGCCCGACCTTGTTCTTCATCCCCTTCTTTTCCGTTCTCTCATGTCGATCTTTACACGAGCCTCCGCTCCTCTTCTTTTGTCTTTCCTTCTTTTGGCTTGGCCCGCGGAGACCGCGGCACAGTTTGACCAAGACTTAGTCACGGGCCCCACCGTGAAAACCTACGGACGACCGGGGTACGCCAAAGTGACCGTCTATGTCTGGGGAACTGCTGACACCGGGGTGTGGAGCGTGGAGCAGGGCACCGACCTCCTCGAGTTCTTGAGTGTAGCAGTGCGGACTGCGGGCAACAACCGGAACGCTGACGTTCGGAGCTACCAGGTCTTCAAGCTGTACCGTGAAAATCAGAACCGGCGGGGCGACCCGTTCTTTGAGGCGCGTATGGATGACCTCTTTTCCCGCACGCTGTCCTATCCCGAGATTCAGGAAGGCGACATTCTGGTGATTGAAACCATCGCCCGGCGCCGCTTCACGTGGCGTGACATCTCACAGGTGACCGGAACCTTGGCGTCGCTGGTGAGCACGTACCTTTTGATCGATCGACTCAACGATTAACCGATGGGGGAGTACCTGCGTCCCTCTGGACCGCCGCTACTGCAGGGCGGCCTGGAGGCGAAGGGTGATGACCCCGGCGGCTAGGTCGGTGGTCGGGGCCTGGTAATTGATGAGGACCCGCACGCCGGACGTGGCGAAGAAGTTGTAGCCGAGCGTCCCTTGATGCTCCGACGCTGTCTGGCCGGGGACGTCGGGGGCGTACCGGTCGATCCGGGCCAGGAGCTGGTGGGACGAGGCCACGTCGGCCCCCGCGGCCAGGTAGTAGCCGAAGGGAGTATACTCGTCGCGCGTCAGGGCGTCCGGGTCGAGGGCGGGGCCGGGGAGAAGCAGAAGGAGTAGGAGGAGGGGAGCGGTCCGACAGAGTCCCAAGGAACGAGGCATAGCCAACGTTGGGCGGAGCTGGAGAGAAAAACGACGCCGAGGGAGTGTTTCGGACTGATTTTAGGGTGCGTCCTCCTTCGACTCTTCGTCGAGCACGAGTCCCATCACGCCCGGTGAGAAGTGCAGAAGATAGCCGCAGTACTGGCATTCGACCTCCACGACGGGACGATGACCATCCGCCGCATCATGGGACGGAAGCTGAACGAGATCCGGCTGGACCCGAAGGTTGGAGGCGCCGCAGACCGGACATTGTGGGGGGCTCGCCGTGTTTTTTAGATATTGCGAGACGGCGACTTGCTGATCGTGGGTAAGGGGCATTGGATGCTGAAAATTAAGAAGAGGAGTGCGGGTGGCTTATGTCGGACGCGGTACGCGACTCGAGTCTGTATGTGCAGACCAAACTGTATTCTCCCGGGAAGGGGCGTCAAGGGGGCAGGGCCGTGGGTTGGTGTGTCGCACGACTGGGGAAACGGGTCTGACTCCACACCCGACGGGTTCCGCTACTGTTTCCGACAATCGTACCCCCAGGGCCATTCAGCAATACTTTCAACGGCTAAAATACATTTGCACCGCGGACGCCAGTGCAGGGAAGGCAAATGTGTCCCTTTTGTACGGCCGCGCTGCGTTTAGTGCGCCCCGGGGACGGACAGCGGATCCCCTCGGGGCGTGCCTGCCCCACCGCCGCTTGGTTCGTCCCGTCGCCGCGCCCGGACTTGTTCACGCCGCATCGCCCGTCCGTAGGTTCGGTCTGCCTACGCCAAAGCATCGCTGTCTCGGGGGCGGTTTCAAATTGGATCCGAGCGGCCTGTCTGTCGTTGGGCAGATGATTTTCATGACTCGTTAATTCGACGTCTATGACCTACTCCCTGGCATACATCACGCTCGGGCTTCTTTTGTTGACCATCGCGGCTGAGGTGCTCGTGCAGGGGGCGGCCTCTCTTTCGCGTCGGTTCGGGCTTTCGCCTCTGGTGATCGGGCTCACTGTGGTGTCGATTGGAACCAGCTTGCCGGAGCTCGTGGTGAGTGTCGAGGCGGCGGTTTCGGGAAGTGGGGGCCTGGCTCTGGGCAACGTGGTTGGGTCGAACATCGCCAACATCGCGCTGATTTTGGGCATTGCGGCGCTTATTGCCCCGATAGCGGTGCAGGCGCAAGCCGTACGGATGGACGCTCCCCTCCTCGTGGTCGTCTCTCTCGGGTTCATCGGGCTCGTGTGGGACGGCGGCTTGAGCCGACCCGATGGACTCCTGCTCACGGCGGGCATTGTGGCGTACGTCTATTACTCCTTTCGTCTGGCAGAACGGGGGGGGCCCAGTGTGCAGGAGGGGGCCGACGGGGGCCTCCCGAGCCAGCATTCGGGGGTACTGGATGGGGGGCTCATTGCGGTCGGCATTCTGGGGCTCGTCGGAGGGGCTCATCTTCTGGTGACGGGCGCGATCGACGTCGCGGCGGCCCTGGGGGTGAGCCCGGTCCTGATTGGTCTAACGGTGGTGGCGGTGGGCACGAGCCTGCCCGAGCTGGCAACGTCCGTGGTGGCGGCGTGGCGGGGACAGGGCGACATTGCGGTCGGGAATGCCCTTGGGTCGAGCATTTTCAATCTCCTCGGCATCCTGGGGGTGACCGTGCTGATTCATCCGCTCTCGACCACGTCCCTCGGCTGGATGGAATTGGGGATCATGCTTGGGCTGGCTGTGGTGGCCGTGCCGTTTTTGCGCTCCTCCTACACGCTCAGCCGAATGGAGGGAGGGGTCCTGCTGCTTTCGTACCTGGGCTACGTGGGGTACTTGGTGATGAGATAGCCCGACGGGGAGCGCGGTCTCTGCGTCACACCGCGTCTGGGGGCGCCGGGGTGTCTGCATGGACGTCGAACACTGTTCGGTCGTCGGGCAGGACGGCGGCCACCACGACCTCGCGTTCGGGGTCGTACGACCGCACGAGTTCGTGCAGTTTCGAAAAGGCCCCGTCCTCGGCGGCCGCCTCGTCGGTGAACGTGAGGTAGCGGAGCGGCGTCCGCTCGTTGTCGGGGGCGGAGGGGTCGACGGTAAACACGATGGCGCCGCGGCCGCGATCCTTGTATTGCCGCCAGGCGTGGCGGGCGGCGGTGGTCCAGTACTGGTCCACAAGGTCGTCGAGCAGTGCGCCGGGCGAGGGCATGGAAAAAGGGGCTGGTTTGGAAAAGGGAAAAACAGGCGGTTCGGGGAGGGCAGGGCGGAGAGACAGTAGATGAACGTATGAGACGTCCATCTATGTCGTCCAATTGCTTACGTCCATCAGACTCGTGTCCTGGGCGAGGTTCCGCGTGCTGGGTCGGGGTCGTGCGTCGAGGCAGTTTAGGCGACGGGCGGCGAGTCGTTCGGTTGCGGCGGCAGACTGGGGGTCGTTCTGGGTGTCGAGGGCCCATTGGGCGTGGCGGGCGGTGTAGAACACCTCCAGGCACGCCCCCAGGGTGAGAGCGAACCGGCGGGCGTCGGCCGTGTGCTCGTCGGTGGGACCGTCGGTGTGTGCGTTCCACCAGTCCACGGCGCTGTCGAAGGCGTCGCGGGCGGGCTGCACGATCCTGCGCAGGGGCGCTCGGAGCGGATCGAGGCAGCGTTGGACCTCCGATTGAAGCGGCCCGATCCCGGCGGGGGAGTCGAGGGCGCGGAGGAGATCAAGCGCCAGCACGTTGGTCGTTCCCTCCCAGATGGGCAGCACCTGGGCATCGCGGAGGAGGGGGGGCAGCCCGGTGTCTTCGACGTAGCCGGCCCCGCCGAACGCCTCCAGCAGTTCGCTGGTCTGCGCCACGGCGCGCTTCGCCGTCGTGAGTTTTGCGATGGGGGTCAGGAGGCGCAGCACGGCCTGGTGGGACGCGTCGGCGGTGTCGGTTTCCGTGCGCCCGAGCAACTCGACAGGACGAAAGGCCAGGTGCAGGGTGCCCTCCAGGACGGCCTGACTGTCGGCGAGCGTGTCCCGGTGGAGCGGGTGGTCGATGAGGGGGCGTCCGAAGGCCGTGCGCTTCTGGGCGTAGTCACAGGCGAGGGCCAGGCCGCGCCGAATGAGGGCCGCCGCCGTGACGGCGTTCCAGGTCCGGGTCACGTTCAACATCGGGGCGATGTGTCGGGTGCCATTCCGCGGTTCGTCGGGGACGAGGTGGGCACGAGCGCCGTCCAGCTCCAGCTCCGCGGTGGGCAGCTTGCGCGTGCCGAGCTTGTTCTTGAGCCGATTCACGGAGATGCCCGCGCACAATTCGTCTCCGTCCCGGATGGGGACGTAGAACAGCGCGAGGCCGCGGCCGCCGTCGGGGTTGCCGTCGGGGCGGGCGAGGGCCAGGGCCATGTTTGCGGTGATGGCGCTGGTGAACCACTTGCGACCCCGCAATCGCCACGTCCCGTCCTCCTCCCGATGGGCGGTGGTGCGGGCGCGGCCCACGTCCGACCCCCCGGCCAATTCCGTCATCCACTGCCCGGCGGTCCAAAACGCCTCGGGGTCGCGGTGGGTGAGGTGCGGCACGGCCGCGTCTGCCAGCGAGCCCCCATTCACGTCCAGGAGCGTGCGGGCCGCCCCATCGGTCATGGCGAGCGGGCAGCCGTACATGTCCGTCGACGGGATGAACAGGTAGGCGAGCGCCATCTGGTAGATGCGGCTAAAGCGCCCGTGGGTCTGTTCGTAGGCGGCGGCCACCACGCCCGCGTCCGCCGCAATGGTTCGGGCCCGTTTCCACACGTCGGTGACCTCGATGTGGTCGATCCGTTCGCCCCACGGGCCCCAACGCGTCAGGACGGGCTCCTTTTGCAGGTCGGATTGCTGGAGATCATACAGCTCGCCGCCGGCTCGCTCGCCCATCGTGCGCAGGGAGGGGGTCACCTCCTCGTGCACCTCGTCGGGCAGGTGGCGGCGGAGGTAGCTCCGCAGCACCCGATCGTCGTCGTACTGATTGCCCAGTTCTGGCGGCTCCTGGGTGAACTTCGGCGGCATGGCGGTGGAGACGTGAGGAGCGGAAAAGGATCCGTTTGTACGCCTCGGGGAAGGGGCCGTTCACCAGCGGGCCGGAACCTGCAGGGACCCGCTCCGTGGCCCGTCGCGGACGGTTTGCTTTCGATGATTGTCTTCGCCGCATGTACCGAATGGTTCGCTGGGGCGCCCTTGGGATTGGGGGCCTGTTGCTCCTGCTTGTCGGGGTCGTTCTCGCCCGCACACTGAGTCTTGACAGCCGGCAGGTGGCGTCCGGAGAGCCGGCCCTCGCGGCGGTTGATTCCGGGGCGGTGGACCGATTGGCCTCGGCCCTGCGGCATCCCACCGTCACGCAGCGGGACCCGTCGGCACTGGACAGCGCCGCCTACCGCGCCCTCTACGCCGATTTAGAGCGGGCCTTCCCGGAGGTTCACGAAACGCTCGATACCACGCACGTCAACGGCCTGAGCCGCCTGTATACGTGGTCCGGGACAAATCCAACCCGGGCGCCGGTCGTCCTGATGGCGCACGTAGATGTGGTGCCCATCGAGTCCGACTCGGCCTGGACGCACCCGCCGTTCGGCGGCACGGTGGCCGACGGCTATGTGTGGGGGCGCGGTGCGCTCGATGACAAGTCCAGTGCGGTCGGGATTTTGGAGGCCGTGTCTACGCTCCTGGCGCAGGGCGTGCGCCCCGACCGGCCCGTCCACATCGCCGTCGGGCACGACGAGGAGGTAGGGGGACGGCGCGGCGCTAAGGCGCTCGCCGACCGCATTCTAGATCAGGGCCTGGCGCCCGCACTGGTGGTGGACGAGGGAGGCGCACTCACGGAGGGGGCCCTGCCCGGTCTCGACCGCCCCCTCGCCGTGGTCGGCATCGCGGAGAAAGGGTATCTGAGCGTGGAGCTTACGGCCACGGGCGACGGGGGGCATTCGTCGGCACCCCCGACCCAGACCAGCATTGAGAGCCTAAATGAAGCCCTGGGGCGCCTGCGGGCCGATCCGCTGCCGGCCCGGCTCGACGGGGTGATGGGACAGACGCTCGACTACGTGGCCCCGGAGATGAGTCTGCCGATGCGGACGGCCCTGGCGAACCGGTGGCTCACCGCCTGGGGCCTCCGGTGGGCGCTGAATCAGGAGGCCGCCACCCGAGCCGCGATTCGGACGGTGCAGGTGCCCACGCGGCTGGACGCAGGCGTCAAGGATAACGTAATTCCGACCTCGGCCCGCGCCACGATCAACTACCGCATTCTTCCGAGCCATTCCATTGACCGAGTGCGGGAGCACATCCAGTCGGCCATCGGCGATCTGCCCGTGTCGGTGGAGGCGGGACAGACGAGCCCGCCCACCGCGGTGTCGGCAACACAGGACTCGACGTTCCGCCTGCTGCAACGCACCATTCGGCAGGTCACCTCCGACTCCGTCGTGGTCGCCCCGTACCTGGTGCCCGGCGCCACCGACAGCCGGTACTACGCCGACGCCACCGATCACGTCTACCGGCACATTCCCTACACCCTGACTCCCGACGACCGCGGCCGCATTCACGGCGTCGACGAGCGAATTGCTGTAGACGACTACAAAACCGTCGTGCGCTACTACATGCGTCTGATCCAGAACGCCGAGGCGCTGCCCGGGGGGCAGGCGGCGGGACGTTAACCGAACAGCAGCTGCACCACGTAGACCGAGGCCAGAAAGCCCACGAAATCGGCAAAGAGGCCGGCGGGCACGGCGTGGCGCGTGTCGCGGATGTTGACGGCCCCGAAGTAGACGGCGATCACGTAGAAGGTTGTCTCGGTGGAGCCGAACATCGTGGCCACCATTTTCACGACCAGCGAGTCCTCCCCGTACTGGTTGATCATGTCGGCCACGAGGCCCGCCGAGCCGGAGCCCGTGAGCGGGCGTACGATTCCCATGGGCAACACCTCCGCGGGCACCCCGATGGCGCCCAGCACCGGATCGAGCGCGTTCACCAGAAAGTCCATGGCGCCAGAGGCCCGAAACATCCCGATGGCGAATAGGATGGCGATGAGGTAGGGAATAATCGTCACTGCTACGTCGAATCCCTCCTTCGCCCCCTCCACGAACACCTCGTAGACCCGTACGCCCTTGATCAGGCCGTAGAGCGGAAAGCCCACGAGGAGGGCGGGGAGCACAAAATAGGAGAGGATGCTGACGACGGATCGGAGCGTTTCAAGCATGGGGTGGGGACAGCGGGTCGACGGCGGGCGAAAAGGG
>NCRB01000070.1 GCA_002894665.1 Salinivenus iranica | reverse complement strand
GGGGAGGGGCGCCGCGTCGGTCTCGGCGGGGGGCGCGTCCGTATCCGTGTCCGAAAAGAGGTCTAAAAAGGGCGTTGGGAGAGCCAGCAGCTAGGCGTCCCGGCGGGGAGCGGGGGGAGGACGCGAAAAGCGAGAGAGGAGGACCGATCTTCCTGAAATGCGAACTCGACCCGTTGTGGATCGGCGACCCCACCTACTTTCGAAAAAGACGAGGAGAGATCCGGCGGGACGGTAGGAGCCGCCCCCGACGGGTACTGCGGATCTCCTCGACCGTGATGAATGCATCGGGCACCTCCGCCTCGACCGCCTCCACCACGCGGGGCGCCTCGGCGCGCTTCACGACGACGTTCAGCACACCGACGGGGCCGGAGCGCCCCCGTCCATCAATCTCCGTTACGGCAAACCCTTGTGTCCGAAGGTGCTCGGCGGTCGACCCGCTGGCCTCGTTGGGAATGATGGCCCGAACGACCACCGTGCCGACGGCGAGGTAGTCCTCCACGACGAGGCCGACGTAGGTGCCTGCGGCGAAGCCCCCCGCGTAGCCGACGACGTGGTACGACGAGCCCAGATGCTGGAGCGCACTGCCCACGGCCACAATCCAGACGAGCACCTCCACAAACCCGATGGCGGCGGAGAGCCCCCGCCGTCCGCGCACCATCAGAATCATCCGCACCGTTCCCAGCGACACGTCCACGATCCGGAGCGCAAAAATCACGAGAGGGCCGTACGGGAGGACAAAGACAGAGCTCATGAGCTGGGGCGTCGGGGAACGAGAGCAGAAAAGGGGAACGGCGTGCCCAGGTCGTCCGCAGCGGGAAGAGACCGCCGGGTTGTCGCTGTGTCCATAATCCTTGTTATCGCGCCCCTTCGCAATCTCGTCTGGTACCAATGGCGCGGCGTCGATGGACGAACACCACGCGGTCGCATATATTTTGCTTTCCAACGACTCGGCCCGGTCGGGCTCTTGGGCCGGCGGCGCCGCCCGTCCCTCCCCGCGATTCCTGGTCGTCCCTCGGTGAACGGAGGCTCCGAGTGACACGGCGATCCACCTCGTTTCCCAGTGGAACGAACGCGGTGTCGGCGACGGGGCCGTCACAGGTGCGCCCTGTTGGGAGGCACCGGGAGGGGGCGCGCTCATCCATTCGCAATAGTTGCTTCTACGAAAAGGCTTTTCTTCTGCTCACGGGCCTTCTCGTGCTCGCCGTGGGGGCGGAGGCACTTGTGCGTGGGGCCTCCCGGCTTGCCCTTGGGCCGGCCTGTCGCCCCTCGTGATGGGGCTCACGGTTGTGGCCTTTGGCACGAGCGCGCCGGAGCTGGCCGTGAGCGTTGGGTCGAGTCTATCGGGGCAGGCGGACCTGGCCCTCCGGGCCTGGCGGAGGGGGGACGAGGGACGACCCCCAACGTCCTGAGTCCCGGCCCCCTGTAGCGTCGAGCAGATGCCCGGAGGTGGAGGGACAGAAGGAGAACCGGCGAGCCGACGGGGGCTCTCATCCCCCGCACACTTTGTTTTTGCCCGGCGGTTGCGGCTCGCGGGAGGACATCGTATCCTGCGGGCCCGGTGCTCCTGTCGGGGGAGACTCGTTGTCTTCCGCATGTACGTGTCGCCTCCCATGCTCGAAGAGTACAAAAAGTTTGCGATCCGCGGAAACGTCGTCGACATGGCCGTGGGCATCATCATTGGCGCGGCCTTCGGCACCGTCGTGCAGTCGCTCGTGAAGGATGTGCTGACGCCGCCGCTCGGCCTCCTTACGGGCAATGCCGACTTTACGAACCTCTTCATTGTGCTTCGCGACGGCACGCCGGAAGCGCCCTATGCCACCTTGCAGGCGGCCCAGGAGGCGGGGGCGATCACGATGAACATGGGCCTGTTCGTCAACGCGGTGATCAGCTTCCTCATCGTGTCGTTCGCCGTGTTCGTGCTGGTGCGGTACATCAACCAGCTGCGCGCCCCGGACGAGGGGCCGGCCCCGCCCACGACGATCAAGAAGTGCCCGTACTGCGTGTCGGACGTGCCGGTGCAGGCCACGCGCTGCCCGCACTGCACCTCGGAGCTGCCCGAGCCGGCGCCGGCAGAGGCCCCGGGCGAGGCGTAGCGGCGCGTCAGATCCAGTCGACGTGGCGGAAGTAGGCGAGCGTTCCGAGGGCGATCCCGGCCATCACGCCGAGTGCGATGAAGTATCCGGAGTCCCACCCGAGCTCGGGCATGTACTCGAAGTTCATGCCGTAAATGCCCGCGACGAACGTGAGGGGGATGAAGATCGTCCCGATGATCGTGAGCACCTTCATGATCTCGTTCATGCGGTGGCTCAGGGCACTCATGTAGAGGTCCATGAGGCCGCTCGTGGTGTCGCGCAGGGCCTCGATGTGGTCGGCCACCTGCTGGGCGTGGTCGTACGTGTCGTGGATGAAGGGGCCGGTGGACTCGTCCCAGAGAGGCGAGTCGAGCCGGGTGAGCTGGTAGAGGAGATCGCGGACCGGCCAGGCGCGCCGGCGCATAAAGATCAGGTCGCGCCGTAGGGCATTCACCTTCTCCTGCGTCTCTTCCTCGGGCGTCTCCAGGATGGCGTCCTCCAGGTCCTCCGCCCAGGTGCCCAGCGTTTCCAGGACGACAAAATAATGGTCCACGATGACGTCCAGAAGCGCGTAGGCGAGGTAGTCGGGGCCGCTCGTGCGGATGCGGCCCCGTCCGTTCCGGAGGCGGGTGCGCACGGGATCGAAGATGTCGCCCGGCGTCTCCTGGAAGGAGATCAGGTAGCCGGGGCCCACCAGGAGGCTGATGTGCTCGGCCCGGAGCGCGGGCTCGTCCGGCACCTCGAACGGCTCGGCGGAGACTCCCGCCCCGGGGGGCGTTGGCTGCTCCGGATCCTGGAGGTACAGCATCTTGGCGGTGATGTAGAGGTGCCCGTCCTGCAGCTCCACCTTGGGCCGCTGGGACGTGTTGGCGATGTCCTCCTGCACGAGCGGGTGGATTTCGAAATGGTCGCCGATGGTGCGGATGACCGACTCCTCATGCAGGCCGTCGACGTTGATCCAGGTCGTGGTGGGGGAGGAAAAGTAGGAGAGGACCTCGTCGATGTCCCCGGTTTCGTATTCGTCGAGGGACATCTCTGTGTAGTCGAAGACCGAAAAGCGGACCGGCTCGTCCCGATCCTCGCCCGTGAAGACGACGGACCCGGGCGGGTGGCCCACTTTGTTTGTCGGATGGGACGAGCGATCAGAAAAGGAGCGGAGCGAGTCGGACATGGCAGTGTGACGGGCCGTTCAGAAGAATGTGGGGCCTCCCGGGCCGAGGCGGCGGATGGAAAGCACAGGCGGGGGAGGGTTGTTCGGGGGAACGAGCGAAACGGATCCCTTGGGGCGCCTCCGTGAGCGTCTGATCCCGGGAACGCTTCGCACGGCAGCGTCCTTGAGGGGCAGTCCAGTCGCCTCGTCGATTGCCCTTCTTTTTCGACCTTCCTGTCATGATGTCCTGGCTTCTCCATCGACTGCGCGATACCGAGCACGGGGAAGAGGTGCTGCGCGGCTACCTCTGGTGGGGCCTTGTGGTTCGCGGGGTCTTAATTGGGGCTCTGCTCACCCTTCTGCTGGTGGAGGGAAACTTTCTTGCGCGGTGGCTGCTGACGCTGAACCTTCCATTTGTGCCGCAGGCAGAGATCGATGAGATTACCACCGTTTCGTACGTGGTGCTACTGGTGCTGCTGGGTGGGGGCTGCGCGGCTCGGGGGGGACTGCTGCATCGCCTGAAGGCGTCGCGGGGGGCGGAGGACGAAGTCTCGGCGCCCGAGACGAGTGGCAATTCGCGTGGACAGTAAACGGCTGAGGTCTCACCGTTCAGATTTCTGGCACGGACCGCTCGCTTTTTCCGGATGAGCAGCGGACGGCTACGGCCGCCCGGTCTCCAACGGAGACGCGGCCAGGAGGACGGCCCGACGCAGCTCCGCCCAGCCGGCCTCCGTCTCTTCGGGGTGGTGAGGGTTTTCCTGGCGGAGCCACTTCTCAACCGTCGTGAGATGCAGGTCCTCGTCGGCCCGGCGGGCCACCTCGCGGTAGACGGCGGGGGTGCTGTCGGCCGCTCCTTCCCCCATCACATCCCACGCGAGGGCGGCCAGACGCTTCGTCTTTGGCGGCACGGAGATGTCTTGAGCTCCGGCGGATGAGCCGAGGGCGCGGCGCCGCAGCTCGTGGACCACCACCTGCTTCCGCACCTGCACGGCATTGTACTGCAGGGCGCGTTCCACGTATGCCGCCTGCGTCTCCGGCTGCCTCGGCCCCTTTGCGTCGAGGGGGCCGGGGGCGGGAAGCTGGGCGTCCAGGGCGTCGAGCTCCTCCTGGAGGGTGGCGCGCAGCGCCCGGAGGTCGGCGAGACCGAGGTCCTTGACCTGCGCGACGGCGTCGTCGCGGGCCGCTCGGAGGCGGGTACGCCATTCCGTACGGGCCGGGGAGAGGGCGGTAGACGAAGCGTCGCTCATGGCGGAAGGGGGGACAAGCGGAGGAGGACGACGAGCGCGCGTTGTGCATCCGGGGGGAGGACGTCGGCGGGCCGAGGCTACAGGCCGAGTATCCAATGATCCATTTCGCACCGCACAGCCACGGCCATTAGAAAGAGCACAGAGACGACCAGGGCAAGCCCGCGGGCAAAGCGACGGGCGACGCCGCTGGCGTCAGTGCCGGCGGCGCCGTTGGCCTGGTCCTGGTGGACGTGGCAGTACGCACTCCCCGACATGGGCGTGTTGTGGCACGGGGAGCCGTCTTGGTTGGTGCCGGCGCAGGTGCTCATGGTCGGAAGGAAAGGGCAAAAGAACCGCGAGCCCAATAATAGAGGCCGCTGTGAGTCTGTCAGAAGCTGTTTGGTGGATTGATGTTCAGCCGAGACCCACGAAGTCGCAGGCCACAGAACGTCCGCCAAACAGATGCTGTGATGAGTGTCAAGCGTTTCAGACTCCTGGGTGTAGGGATGCATCGAATGGGCGACCGGACTTGAGAACTCCATAGCAAATGTGCAGGAGCTTCCGCATGGCCGCTCCGAGAACGACCATTTTCTCTTTCCCTCGCTCCTTCAGCCTTTCTCCAAATGCTTTGACTGCTGCGTTACATCGAAGAGCGCTCATCGCCGGAAAGTACATTGCTCGACGGAGCCTGGCGTTTCCCACCTTCGACATCTGAGGGTTGCCTCGGACGGAGGTGCCTGACTCCCGGTGGCGAGGCACGAGGCCTGCGTAGGCGGCCGCCTGACGCGCGCTCTCGAACTGCTCAGCAGATCCGAGCTCGCTTGCGACGATCGCAGCGGTTTGGAGGCCTATGCCTGGAATCGAGTCCAACAGTGAGCATCGGTCCTTTAGCTTCGGATTCTCCTCGACGTGCTCTTCGATCTCTTCCTCCAGATCCTCGATCTGCCCATCAATCTCGTCGAGGAGATTCTGGTGGGCCCGGCGCACTGCCTCATCCTCTGCCTCATCCAACCGGTTTTGCGTCCGCGTCTTCTCTTTCTGGAGGGCCTGTCGGGCCCGCGTAAGCTCCTGAAGCCGGCTCTCCGACGCTGAAGCCGGCTCCCATGGCCTCGGCTCCTCCCGCTGGCCGAAGCGAGCAATCAAGGAAGCATCGGCAGCATCGGTCTTCGTGCGCTGCAGCTGACTCGAGGCGTACCCCTTGATTCGCCTCGGATTGACGATGCTGACTCGGTAGTCTTCCTCGTAGAGACGCTGGGCAATGGCCTTCTCGAAGTCGCCGCTGGCCTCCATGCATACGCGGGTTTCTTCGGGCCCGCATCCCCGACCTAAAAGCCAACGCAAAAGCTCATCGTGTCCACCTGAATCGTTCGCAACTGTTGTTTTGGCGACAGTTTCCTCTCCGTTGCGTAGGGCCAGTTCCAAGGCCGTTTTGCCAACATCGATTCCCAGAGAAAACGCCAAGTTGCTCGAACTGCTCGGTGCTTCTTCCATGCTGGTAAATGCAGGATCTATGTCCTAAAATAGGCTCGATGCCCTATGATGCTGTTCGGAGTCGAACGCACCGAAATGGGAGGCAGGACCTGATTCTGTTTGACGGGCTCACCGATGCTCGAAGCATCGGGGCCAAAGCTTCTCACCAGGGGTCCCGCCTCCCGTCCGAGCGTCCTCGGATCTCTCCCGACTATTCCGGGAAGGTGCCCCTCTCACGAGGGAAAATCAACATACCAGCTTCTCATTACATACGCCGCGCCTAGGGGCGCTGTTTGGCAGTCTGAACCATGGGAAAGCGAGAAGCCCCGTGGGGCAATCGCTGCAGCCCGCACAGAGAGTATGAATGAGAGGGCTGGGGGGCTGACAGCCACGAGATGGAGACGGGCCCGGGCAGGGGCGTCCCAATAGAAAAAGTGGAGCTGGGTAGTCTTTTCCCTCCGCCTTCGGAAAAAAGCTCCTCCGCTATTTACGGAAGGAAAGAGTGTCAAATCGGAATTCTGCGGCGCTCAAGGGCGGTTTGTCGAGTGCCAAAAGCCAAATGGGACGAGCCGACCCGGTCGTCGTTACGTGCGGATTTGACAAAGAGAATCGAGCACCATAAAATGAACGTGGATTTCAGAGCAGTTTCTCATCTCACCTGAATGTCAGTCACAGCGGGCACATGAGGATTTGTTCATGTCGCATTTTGGGGCGTTGTGATCGAGTGCGTTCCCACCAGTAGGGTATTTTAAGATCTGAATCAGTCGAACCTCAGCTATCTTCTGGTCAACCTGAGAATCTTTCATGTCGCAAATACGATACGCAGGAGTCTGGATAACGGCAGTACTTTCACTACTTGTCTTCTTTCCGATAGGAGTGGCGTACGGGCAGGAGCCCGACCCCTCCGATGCGTTTGTTCAGCAAGAGGAAGGGGAGGGGACCTGGCACGATGACGTGATCCGGGTTAAGGTTTCCCCGGAGGTGGCCGACGAAGCGGTCCCCATGCAACGAAACGGGGTGGCGATGCTCGGCGTCTCGTCGATTGACGCACTCAATCAAGAGTACAATGCGTCGTCGATCGAGCCGGTCTTCAGCGTCGGAGGCGAATACGAGGAGCGCCATCGGGAATATGGTCTTCATCGATGGTACGAGATTCGCCTCGAAGACGGCGTGGCCGCGACCGATGCCGGGGTTGAAAACGTTGTTGAGGCGTACGGAAGTGCTGCGGACGTGACCGTTGCCGAAGGGAAGGCCCGGGCGCAGCTGGTTGGCGATGTTGACAGGCAGGCTCGTACGCAGCAGGCAACGGACCCGGAGCCGCTTATTAATCCGCCCGACGATCCGCTGTACGACGATCAGTACGGCTACGAGAATATTGAGGCGGAGGGCGGCTGGACGCAGCAGACGGGCGACACCACTCTCGTCGTAAGCATCCACGACTCGGGTGTTGAGCTCGACCACCCTGATCTGTTTCCGAACATATGGTACGGAGGCGATCCAGACGACGGGAGCGTCCACGGGAAAAACTTCTCCGGGGCTGCTGACGACATTCAGGACACCAATGGACATGGCACCCATGTGACCGGTACGGTTGCGGCTGCCACCAACAACGACCTGGGGGTTTCGGGTACGGCCGGCGGCGACGGGGAATTTGAAAATGGCCGGGGGACTGGCATCCGGTACATGGTGACGACCCCCATTGGAGAAGAGGACTCTTACATTTACGCCGCCGATAACGGAGCGGTGATTTCGCAGAACAGTTGGGGGTACACCAGCCCCGGCGTCTTCCCGCAGGCAATGGAAGACGCCATTGACTACTTTATTGACAACGCCGGTGGAGATCGATTGGACGGAGGGCTGGTCGTCTTTGCGGCCGGCAATGATGCCTCCAGCGACGAGTACTTCCCGGGCGCGTACGACCCGGTGGTGGCCGTCGCCTCAACGGACGAGAACGACAACGTCTCGTCCTTCTCGAACTATGGCGAATGGGTTGACATCGCTGCGCCGGGAACGTCCATCCTGAGCACATGGCTCGCTGGACAGGGCAGTGTGGAAAGCAACTACGAGTTCCTGAGCGGCACGTCGATGGCCGCTCCGCACGTGTCGGGCGCCGCGGCCCTCGTCGTGGAGGAGTTCTCCGGCATCAATAGTCCCGACCAGGTCGAGGCCACGCTTGAGCAGGCGGCCGACGATATTGGCGCTTCCGTGAATATCGGGGCCGGTCGGCTGAACCTTGCCCAGGCGCTCCAGGAAGACGACGGCGAACCGCCCGCGGCGATCACGGACCTCTCGGTCCCCGGCGTTGGTGCGGCCCATGTGGATCTGGAGTGGACCGTTCCGGAGGGAAATCCGGCGGTGTACGACATTCGGTACTCCACCGACCCGATCGAGAGCGATCAGGACTTTGAGAACGCCACGCCGGTCGAGGATCCGCCCTCGCCCCTGGCGCCGGGGGAGACCCAGACGTTCACGGTTGAGGGATTGACGCCGGGAACGGAGCACTTCTTCGCCATCAAGTCGGACGACACCTTTGGCAACACGTCGGACCTCTCCAACGTCGCTTCGGCGACCACCGATGAGGCGCCGGCGATTGCTGTTGATCCGGAGGAGGTTGACCAAACCCTTAATGTTGGCGAAGAGGGATCGGATATGTTCGAGGTGCTCAACGAGGGTGTCGGCACGCTGGAGTACAGCCTGCAGCCGGCCTTCGGTGGATCTGAGGTTTCCGACCCGATCAGTTCGCCCTCTGCTGCCGATGCCGATTATCCCGAAGGAAACTACGAACCGGCCATGGGCCTCGCCCCGACCGACGGAGAGCCGGTGGAGGGGGCGTCCACGCCGCGTACGTTGAATGCCGACCTGGAGGGGACAATGTACTTCGGCGTCAACTCCGGGGATGAAACCAACTTCGTCTCCTTCGAAGGCAGTAATCCAGAGGTGCTGGAGGCTGTTGGCAGCTATCCGGGCAGCGGATTCTCCAATGCCGGCGACTTCCCGCGGAACGACGATTCGTTCGTCTACGAGCTCGACAACGAGGGGAACCTGCGGACCTTCGACGTGGAGACCGGTGAAGTTGAAGATCTCGGCGATGTTGGCCTGACGGACGTGGCGGGAATGTCCACCGACCCGACCAGTGGGGAGATTTACGTCAACACCGGGACGACCCTGTACACCCTGGATCCCGACGCCCTTGAGACCGAGGAGATTGGGTCCTTTGGCGTCGACCTCATGATCGACATTGCCGTCGACGGAGCGGGAACCATGTACGGGTACAGCGTCTCGACGAATACGCTGTACGAGATTGACAAGGAGACCGGTGACGCGACTGCCGTTGGGGACATTGGCTTCGACGCCAACTTTGGCCAGGGCCTGACCTGGGACGCGGAGAACGGCGTCATGATCATGGCGGCGTTCAACAACACCTCGTTCCAGGGCGAGCTCCGCACCGTAAATCGTGAAACGGGGAATACCGAGCTCGTTGGCGTCATCGGGGAAGACACGCCCGGCGGCACCAACCAGCTGGGTTGGGTGGCCACGCCGATTCAGTCCACGGGCGAGTGGCTCGCGGCCGATCCGACCGAAGGAACAATCGAGGCTGGAAACTCCGACGAGATTGCTCTCTCCTTCCAGACAACCTTCGAGGAAGAAGGCGTGCTGGACCTTACGGGCGGCCTCGACTACTTCGCCGACGTTGAGGTCGAGAGCAACGACCCGGGCACACCGACGGAGACGGTTCCGGTAACGCTGACGGTCGACGGGAATCCGGCGGTGAGCGTGTCGGACGACCCGCTCGACTTCGGAGAGGTCTTTACGGGCACGTCCAGCACAGAGATGCTGACCATCTTCAACGACAGTGAGGACGCCATCCTTCAGGTCGGGAGCCTTGAGCTGAGCGGAGAGGCCTTCACGCTGGAAGATGACGCAGGCTTTGTGCTCGACCCGGGAGAAAGCATGGACCTCCCGATTACCTTCGAACCGACTGAATCGACAGCCTACAACGGCACCCTCTCCTTTGCGAGCAGTGCCGGGGACCAGGAAGTCGAACTGACCGGACAGGGCGCGCCGTTCGTGTCGATCAATCCGGAGGAGCTGAATCAGGAGATCGACCTGACGACCGGCGACTCGACGGCCACCCAGGAGTTCACGGTGACCAACGAGTTCGATGAGAGCCTGCCCTTCATCGCCTTGATCGAGGCCCTGGAGAGCCAGGGAGATGCCATCGATCTGACGCCGAAGCTGGCCGACGAAGAGCTCCGGCGCTGGCGCGAGATGAACCAGATGGAGCCCCAGTCGAACTCGGACCTCGAGCCGTCTCTCCAGCCGGCACCGGAAGGAGGAGCGGACAGTAAGGATGCGCGGGCCGCGGCCGCTCGCATCATGAGTGGCCCGGAGATTCTCGATGAGGCGGGCGTTACGGCCTTTGGAAATGAGATTCTGGCCCCGGAGATCGTGTCCTTCGACGTGGGCGTCCCGGGAGACTTCACCGTCGTCGACGAGGGTGTAGACTCCTACGCCGGGAACTTCACGTTTGCCAACAATGACGAGGTCTACTGGATCGACAACACGGACAACACCCTGAAGACCTACGTCCTCGAGGATGGAAGCGTCGAGGAGGTCGGGGAGCTGGAGCCCGAAGGGTCGGACGTGACCTGGACGGACATGGAGACGGACCCCACCACAGGAACCACGTACGTGACCACTGGGGAGGAAAGTACCAACCGTCTCTACGAGCTCGACGAGAATACCGCGACGCTTGAACTTGTTGGTGAGTTCGGAGCCGGCGACTTGGTCGTTGCCTTCGCGATCGACGACGAAGGCGTGGGGTACGCCCACGACATCTCCAACGATCAGATCCTCGAAGTTGACCTCGAGAACGCTGACGCGGAGGCCCTCGGGTCCACGGGCATCAACGCCAACTTCGCCCAGAGCATGACCTGGGACGCGGAGACCGGGCAGATCCTCATGGCGGCCCTTCACGACTGCAGCATCTTCGGGTGCACCAGTGGAACGCTCCGCCAGGTGGATCGCGAGACCGGAAATACGGACCTGATTGGGTCCTTCCCGGACGCGGGCTCCGACGAGATGGGGTGGCTCGCGACGCCGGGGCAGGGCGTTTCGTGGCTCGCGACCAACCTGGAGCAGGGAACGCTCCCGGCCGGCGCATCCCTGACGCTGGAGGCGGAATACGACGCCTCGGACGTTGTTGAGGGCGACTACGACGCCCAAATCAGCATCGTTGGGGAAGAGCTTCAGGGACAGCCGAGCGAATCCCTGCCGGTCAACCTCACGGTCGAAGCGGAACCGATCGCGTTTGTCTCGAAGGACTCGCTCGGGTACGGTGAGCTGTTCGTCAATGACACGTCGAGTACCCAGCTGGTTACGCTCCGAAACGACGGAGCCGCCAACATGAACATCACCGACGTGTCGATTGACTCCGACAACTTCATCTTCGAGGGGGGAAGCGAATTCACCCTCGAGCCGGGCGACGCGAAAATCTTCGAGGTGGCCTTCACGCCGCAGAGCGAGGATGAGTTCTCGGCGACGATGTCCATCAGCGGAGAAGAAGTTTCCGGCGAGGTTGTCCTCACGGGTGAAGGCATTCCGGCCCCCGAGCTGACCGTCAACCCGGAAAGCTTCGACAAGCAGGCGTACCTCGGGCAGACGCAGGAAGAAACCGTAGAGGTCTCGAACACCGGCGGCAACCCGCTGGAGTACAACCTCGCGGTACTGCCGTCCAGCCCGCCTGCGCAGTCGCTCCTCCTTGAGGAAGGCTTTGGTGGGGGAGAATTCCCGCCGGGCGACTGGTTCCGCGCCGGTGCGAACGACGGCGAAAACTGGTCGACGGTAGGTGAGGATTGCGGCTTCTACTTCGACGACCCGGAGCAGGCGTGCTTCTACTGGTCTCCCGCTACGGAGGGCACGCAGCGCCTGATCACGCCGCAGCTCAACACCGAGGATGCGGGACAGGTGTTCGTCCAGTTCTCTCACATCATCGATGCCTTCAACGAAGGCGAATTCACGGTCCGTCTCGAGACGACCGGCGATGGCGGTGAGACCTGGACCACGGTGAAGGAATTCCCGGCTCAGGACGTGGGCCCGATCGATGAGATGATCGCGATCGACAATGAGGACGTGGGCTCCGACGAGTTCCACGTGGCCTGGACCTTCGAAGGGGACTCCTTCAACATCAACGGCTGGGCCGTTGACGACGTGCAGGTGTTCGAGGGTGGCAAGTGGCTGGCCGTCGACAAGACGTCCGGCACCATCGCGCCCAGCGAGTCGGATACCCTCAACCTGACCGTCGACACCAACGTGCCGGGCATCGAGGAGAACACCTACGAGTCGGGCCTTGGCTTCGTGACGAACGATCCGCTCGCGAAGAGCTCGGACCTGCCGTTCACGCTGAGTGTGATTGAGTCGCTCACCGTGACGCCCGAGCACGATGGCAATGGTGAGGTGAATCCGAACGAAGGGTTCACGCTCAACATGAACGTCGAGAGCCTCGACGACCTGCAGGTCTTCTCCTACGAGATGGAGATGGGCTTCAACGCTGATCGGATGCAGGTGGATGAGGTGACGACCGACGGAACGCTCAGCGATGGGCTTACGCTCACCTCGAACATCGACAACGAGCAAGGGACCGTCACCATCGCCGCGGCCGATAACGGAAGCCAGGCCAACACCAGTGGGTCGGGCGACGGTCCGGGACTCTTCGACATCGAAGGTGAAGGGGTCCTGGTCACGCTCGAGGCCACCGGACAGCCTGACCATGGAGAAATGGTCATGGACATGCAAGAGATGGTCTTCAACGAAGGCGAGCCGCCGGCGACGGCGGAGGAAGACACGATGTCGATCGTTCCGCTCTACGGGGACGTTGGTCTGAGCCTGAGCGTCACAGCCGACGACGCCGCGGAGACGCTGGACTACGCGGTGGGAGCCACCGACCTCAGCGATGCTCAGAAGACGCATGCGGACGTCTCCGGAGACGGAAATGTGGGAGCGTATGATGCCTCACTGATCCTCCAGCGCACGGTGGGGAGCGTTGGTTGCTTCCCTGTGGACCCGGGCTGTGATTCGAACTCAACGGCTTTGGCCACGCAAGAGACCAGCGGTGAATCGGACCGAGCCGGTGCCTCCTTCGCCTGGGGCGAGGTGAGCCAGCGCAGCAGCGACTCGGACGATGAGGGCAATCTGTTGTCGGTCCCCCTGACCCTCAAGGAGACGGACGGTTCGGTGCAGTCCATTGAAGTGAGCACGGAACTGGACCCCGACAAGGTCAGCGTGGAGGCCGTCGAAGCGCAACTGCCGGATGGATGGCAGACGACGCACGAGGTCTCCGACGACGGCACGCTGCGGATTGCCCTGGCTGGCTCGACACCGCTGGACCGGAGCGGAGAGGTCGCGACGGTGACGCTTCAGCAGGAAGACGCCGGTGTAGAGACGAAGATGGGCGGTACAGTGGCCGTCAATGACGGAGCCAGCCAGAAGCTGGAGTCGAAGTCGGTGGTCTCGGTGCCGGATGAGTTCGCCCTTGAGGGGACCTATCCGAATCCCTTCAGTGAGACCGCCACGCTGGAGATGCAGCTGCCGGAGAAGGCAACCGTGACGGTTGAAGTGTACGACGTGCTCGGTCGTCAGGTGAAGACCGCTCACGACGGCGAGATGCAAGCCGGCGCTGTACGCACGGTCAGCATCAACGGCTCGGACCTCTCGACTGGTACCTACTTCTACCGAGTGACGGTTGAGATGGGAGATGACAGCCGGACGGAGAGCGGTCGGATGACCGTGGTCCGATAACCAGCTGTGGCGAAAGGCAGCGAGTCATACTCTGAGCACCAGGGGGTTTGGGGAGCTTGTGCTTCCCAAACCCCCTCGGTGTTTGGGCACTCATTTCTATCCACTTTCAGATCAACCCGATTATGATTTACTCAGTGTTACGTTCGTCCTCTCGAGCTCGGTCATTGATCGCGCTTGCTGTATCCTTCCTCCTGAGCTTTTCAGTTTCTGCTGTCCACGCGCAGGACGACATCTCCGTTACGGTCCCAAAGGTTGAGGGGGAGGCAGAAGAGGTGATCACCCTCAAGGTTGAGGCAGATCTCGCGGGATACGAGGTGGACTCTTACACCAGTATGTCGTTTGTCTTTGATGGATCAATCATCACAATTGAAGAGGTCCGAGATGGAGCGGAGCTGTCATTTGGGAATGGCCAGTTGACGTCGAATCTCTGCGACGGATCGCAGACCAACAGTTCGAACTGTGCAAATGACACCGATACGCTCCGCGTCACCAACCTCAGTGATAGCCCCGTAACCGGCAGCGGAGACTTCTTGGAAATTGATGTCCGGCTAGATGTTGACGGTGGTACCCCGTTTGAACTCCTCCCCAGCGAGACAGGGACGTTTCCAACCAGTGTATTTGAGGAAAGCACGGACCAGAACAACCTCCTGGAGATTTCGGAAATTACTCAGGGCTACGCAGGGGATGCCGCTCAGGCGCAACTCATCCACAATGCAGCCGACCCAAACGCCCAGACGGTCGACATCTATTTCGACGGTGAGCGTGAAGTCGACGATTTCAGCTTCCGGTCGGCCACACCTCTTGCGGACGTAAAGTCCGGAGTGTCGGTGGAAGTGGGCGTGGCACCTGGTAACTCACAGGATGCCGACGACATCATTTACACGCAGACGATGACGTTTGAGCCGAACTCCGCGTACACGATTGTCGCAAACGGTGTGCTCGACTCCTCAAACTTTGCCGACAATCCGGATGGGGAGGACATCGGCTTCGAGTTTCTTGTGGCGTCGGGGGCGGAGTCGAGTGCCCCGAGCGGAGACGTCGGGCTCCGGCCCGTACACGGCGCGACCGACGCCCCGACGGTCGACATCGGCGAGGTTGGCACCACGGCCTTCGAGGCCCTGACCTACAGCGACGTGGCG
>NCRB01000069.1 GCA_002894665.1 Salinivenus iranica | reverse complement strand
GGTTGTATTCGGAGGAGGGAGCCATGGGGAATGCAGGCAGTTTCGTGTTGCGTATTTCGTGTTGCGTATTTCGTATTGCGTCAGGATCGAGGGGGAAAGGATCGAGGGTCGGAGGGGGAGGGGCGAGAGGCGAGGGGGCGAAGGTCGAGAGTCGAGGGTCGAATTCGGGGGGGATTCTCGATTGAGGGAGTGGGACGACCTATAGCTCAACTTTTCGTCGCCATTCGGGGCCCTCGGGCCGGTCCATGACCTCGATCCCCAGCGCCTCCAGCGTGTCGCGGATGGCGTCGGCGCGGGCATACTCGCCGTTCGCACGGGCATCCTCGCGATCCTGGAGCACGGCGTCGACGGACGTGGCGAATTGGCTGCCTGAAAGCGGGCTTGTGTCTTCTTTCGCGGGGGGCTCGTCCTCAGTCTCGGACTCGATGATGCCCAGCAGGTCGTTTGTCCGGTCCAGCCAGAACCGGGCACTGTGCGCAGCGGCGCCGCTGAGCGTGTCGGCGTCCTCAATGTGTCTGACGCCCTCCAGGGCGGCGGCGGTGGCGGCGGGTGTGTTGAGGTCGTCGCACATGGCCGCCAGCATGCGGTCGTAGCAGTCTCCGAGCTTGGGACCGAGCGGGTCGGGGCCGTCCACATCGGCCTCGATGGCCTCGTCCACCCGATCGGAGGCGTCCCGGAACCGCTGCACGTGGCGGGCGGCGGTCCGCAGGGTGTCGAGTGTGAAGTTGAACGGCTTGCGGTACTGGCCCTGAAGGAGGGTATAGCGGAGGGCCAGTGGGTCGACGCCCCCCTGCGTGCGGATGGGGGCGGGCACGTGGTCGTCGTCCGGGGCGGGGGCGATGAGGTCGCGGACGGTGTAGAAGTTGCCTTTCGACTTCGACATCTTTTCGCCCTCCACCTGCAGGAAGCGGGTGTGCACCCAGTAGTTGACGGCCGGCCCGCCGGTGAGGGCTTTGTTCTGCGCGATTTCGCAGTCGTGATGCGGGAAGATGAGGTCCTCACCGCCGGTGTGCAGGTCAAACTTTTCGCCCAGGTAGCGCATGCCCATCACCGAGCACTCAATGTGCCAGCCCGGGAAGCCCCAGCCCCAGGGGCTGTGCCAGTGCATGAGGTGGTCGGGGTCGTGCTTCCAGAGCGCAAAATCGCGCGGGTCCTTCTTCTCGGGGTCGTCGACGGTGTCGCGCTCGGTGGCCCGCAGCTGTTCGGACTCGGTGTTGCCGCTGAGCTGCCCGTAGTCCTCGACGCTGTCGACGCGGAAGTAGACGCCCTTGTCGGTCGTGTAGGCGTGCCCCGTTTCCACGAGTTCAATGACGGCCTCCAGCTGGTCGGTGACGTGCTCGGTGGCGCGGGGGCGCACCTCCGGCTCGCGCAGGTTGAGGGCGCGCCAGTCCTTCAGAAAGGCGTCCGTGTAGTGGCGCGCGAGGTCGTAGATGTTGGCGAAGCGCTCGCCCTCCCGCTCCAGGGCCTGCTGCATCTTGTCCTCGCCCCCCGGGTCCACCAGATCGTCCTGCGTGAGGTGGCCCACGTCCGTGATGTTGCTCACGTTCGTCACGTCCCACCCAATGGCCTCCGCGGTGCGGCGGATGAGGTCGGCGGTCAGAAACGAGCGGAAGTTGCCGATGTGGGCGTAGGTGTACACCGTGGGCCCGCAGCTGTAGAAGCGCAGGTGCTCGTCCTCAATGGGCTCGACCGGCTCGGTCTCGTGCGTCAGCGTATTGTAGAGGCGAAACGTGGGGGGCGACATGCGAGGCAGACAGCCGATGACGGAGAACAAGCGGCAGATCGTTCGGCTGTACCCCGTCCGTGGGGGATTGTGCCGTGACTTCTCCATGGAAAGGGGGGCACGCAGGCGGAACGGACTACTGTTGTGTCAAACCTCAAGGTTGTGTTTGTCATCCCGGCCAAGCCCCGGGGGTTTTCGGGGCACCGAGCCGGGATCGATCCGGCCAACTCAATGGGGCTCGACTGAGGAAGAATCGCCCTGTGGGGGGCAGAGCGGAACCCGGAGTGCTCTCTTCTCCCGCCGTATAGATCCCGGATCTCCGCTCTTACGCTCGCTCCGCCCGGGATGACAGGGGGCGATTTTTCTGTGCAAGAATCACGGTTGACACGGCACTACCCGTCCGCGTCGGGCTCGTCCCACCGGTCGGCTTGTTCGCGGAGGGACTGGAGCTCGTCCCAGTACCGGGCGATGGTGCGGCCCATCCTCACTCAGGGACGCCGTCGTGACGGGCGTCTTGCCGTCGACGTGTTTCTCGATGGTCCCGAGGGTCCTGTGTCTGGTCGCCGGAATGCCCTCCGTACTGCTCCGAGGAGCAGGTGGGGGCGGCCGAAGGACAGGAGGCCGTCTCCCCCGAGGGCGCCTCGCCAAACCACCGCGGCGGGTCATAGCCGTGTCCGCCCCACGGGTGACACCGGGCCAGGCGGTAGACCGTGAGCACGAGCCCCTTCAGCGCCCCGTACTCGCGAAAGGACTGGATCGCGTACGACGAGCAGGTGGGGTGGAACCGGCAGGTGCGGCCCAGGTGGGGCGAAATCGTGTACTGGTACACCCGCACCAGCCCGATCAGTAGCAGGCGCGGCAGCCGGACCAGAAACGAAAGGACGCGTCGCATTGGGCGTATGGGTGGGTTCACATCACCTATTCGAACAGCGGGCGCGGGCGCAGGTTCGAACAAGACCGAGTGATCCTCCATAACGAATGCCTCCGATGCCCGCGTCCGACGCCCTTCTCGACGCCGTCTCGTTCGACGCCGACGGCCTCGTCCCCGCCATCGCCCAGGACGCCGAGACCGACCAGGTTCTCATGATGGCGTACATGACGGAGGAGACCCTGCGCGAGACCTTAGAAACGGGCCGCATGGTGTATTGGAGCCGCTCGCGCCAGGCGCGCTGGGCAAAGGGCGAGACGAGCGGCCACACGCAGGCGGTCGAGGCGGTGCGGCTCGACTGCGATGGCGACACGCTCCTCTTCAAGGTGACGCAGGAGGGGGGCGCCTGCCACACCGGCTACCGCTCCTGCTTCTACCGCCGGGCCGAGGACGGCACCCTCGTGGCCGATGGGGAGCAGGTGTTCGACCCGGACGCGGTCTACGAATAGGGAGTTCTACGAGGCGGGGACGGATGCCGTCGATGCCTGCGAGGTGGCGTAGCTAACTCCCAGGAACGCCGCCAGTGTCACGGGCCACACCAGGATCGGGAACGTGCTGGGGAAGAGGTAGAGATTGCCGATGGCGGCGACGAGACCCCCCGCCACCGCCGCAAACACACCGGCCCCCGTCGTGCGCGGCCAGAGCACCAGAAAGGCCAGCGGCAGTCCCAGCGTGGCCCCGAGTCCCACGAACGCGAACTCGATGATGGTGAAGATCGTCCCGGGCCGGCCGTACGCCAGGCCTACGCCCAAAAGGGCCATTGCAACAACAATGGCGCGGCCGAGGCCGATCATGCGGTCCGCCGACACCCGCTCCGCGATCTGCGTCTCGTAGAGGCGCGTGAGGTCCGCCGCCGTCACGAGCATCATCGAGTCCGAGGTGGATAGGATGGCCCCGATGATGCCGGCTAGGAGGAGTCCCGCAAACCAACCGGGGAAGAGCTCCACCATCAGTTCCATCGCCACCGACTCGGGGTCGCCAATCGAGCCGTACAGCACCCGCCCGGCGATGCCGATGAAGAGGGGCACGGTCAGGCGCAGCGCCTGGAAGCTCATCGCTATCACCGAGGCGCGGCTCAGCAGCCGCCCCGACCGGATCGCCTGAAAGCGCATCAGGCCGTGCGGTTGGCCGAGGGCCCCCAGCGCAAAGGCGAGCCACGCGCCCACCGACAGGGCGAGCGCCACGCCCTCCTGCCCGGCCGTCATCGACAGGAGCGCAGGGTCCACGGCGGAGGCTTCTGCGACAAATGCGCTCCAGCCCCCGATCTCCGCGATGGCCACCCCCGGCAGGGCCACAGCCGCCACGAGGACGAACAGGCCCTGCACGACGTCCGTCCACACCGATGCATTGAAGCCGCCGAGCGTGGTGTAGGCCGCCACGGCCAGGCCGCCGGCGCCCACCGCCACCCCGTAGTCTACCCCGAGGCCGGTCTCCATCGCCTCGCCCACCGCAATGATTTGCGCGCCGATGTACGACGCCATGAACATTACCACCGCCAGGGTCGCGGTCCACCGGATCCACGGTCCCCACGGGCCGTCGCGGAAGGCCAGGGCCAAGTGGTCGACCACCGTCTGGCTGTCGAGGCGCTCCGATTGTCGGCGGAAGGGGGGCGCCACGTAGCGGTAGAGGAAGAGCACCACCACGAGCATCGCCATCGAGAACCAGAGGCCGTGCAGGCCCGTGGTGAAGCCGACCCCAACCCACGCAAAGAACGTCCAGCCGCTCGCCACCGACGCCACCTCCGAGAGCGCAATCGGCCAGGTGCCCACGTCGCGCCCGGCCAGCATGTAGTCGCTCAGCCGTCGCGTCTCGGTCCGGAAGAAGAAGTACACGCCAATCCCGACCAGGACGACGAGGTACAGCCCAAACGTGATCGATAGGCCCATTGGGGCGGTTGGTTATGCGTCCGAGGAGGGGCGGCGACCCAAAATCGTGATGTGTCCCTCGTCCCGCTCGCGGTCCACGCGATACAGCCCGTAGGCCAGGAGGGGAAGGGCGCCCATCAGCCCCAGTGCCGCGACGGTTCCAAGGGGAAGGCCAAGCATCAGCAGAACAGGACAAGGAGCACGTTCGCCGGCGATCCTGTATCGTAAGAAAACACGACCGCTTCGTCCACCCCCCGCTGACGGGGCGCCTCCACGGCGTGTGCCGCCGACCCGGCACAGCCATCGCCATCCGCCGTACGCAGGCGGCCCGTGCCACCGACCGTCTCCACGCAGCTTCCCTTCGGATGACCGACCGCTCCGCCTCCACCTCGCGCCTCGTGCTCGTCGCTCTCGGATTCATCCTCGGGTGCGAAGCCGTGGGCTTGCTGGCCGGCTGGGCCACCCAGACCTCCGTGACCACGTGGTACCCCACCCTCGCCAAGCCGTGGTTTACGCCGCCCGACTGGCTGTTCGCCCCCGTCTGGACCCTTCTCTACGCCATGATGGGGGGCGCGGCGTTTTTGGTGTGGCGCGTGGGATCTGATCGGGCGCCGGTCCGGGCGGCTCTCGGATGGTTTGGGCTGCAGCTGGCCCTAAACGCCGCGTGGTCGTTCGCCTTCTTCGGGGCGCGCTCGCCGGGCCTGGGCCTGATCGTCATCGCGGCCCTCTGGGCGGCCCTCGCCTGGACGACCGACCGCTTCTTTCGCCTCCGGGCCGCGGCCGGGGGCTTGATGGTTCCGTATCTGCTGTGGGTCAGCTACGCCGCGGCGCTCAACGCCGGCGTCTGGCTCCTCAACTGAGGCCCCGGCCCCACGGCGCGCTACGACGCGCGGGAGGTCGCCGAGGGGGCTTCGGAGACGCCATCGTCGGACGCGGCACGCGTCGCCCCCTGGGCGTCAATCCGGTCGCGCAGGGCGCGCAGCATGCCGTCAAACAGAAGGCCGTGGAGGGGGCGCACCAGGTGCCAGTAGACAGTGCCGGTCAGGCCCTTCGGCTCGAAGAAGAGGGTCTGCGTGATGCGGGTCCCGTCGGTCTCGGGCGGGGCGCCGACCTCGAACTGGAGCCACGCGCGGCCCGGCAGGCGCATCTCGGCGCGGAGGCGGAGGAGGCCGTCCGCCTGATTGAGCGTTTCGACCCGCCAGAAGTCGACCGCGTCCCCCACGCGAAGGTGGTCGGGGTCGCGGCGGCCCTGCCGGAAGCCGACGCCGCCCAGGAGCTGGTCGACCCACCCGCGCAGGCGCCACAGGGCATCGCCGTAGAGCCAGCCCGTCTCGCCCCCCAGCCGCGTAATCGTGTCGAAGGCCCGCTCCGGCGAGGCGGCCACCGAGGCGTGCCGCACCTCGCGGTAAAGGCCCTCCGTGGTGTCGAGCTGGGCGGTGTCGGTGGAGGCCGGAGTGGACGAGACGGCGCTGTTCCACACCGTCGGGATCTCGTCGGAGGCAGCCCGGCGCAAAGCGAGCCGCACGGCCGCCTCAAAAGAAAGGGGCTCGACGTCCGGAAACAGCGAGCGGGCGGCCTCGGGATCGTCCACCACGACCTCGTTGTCGAGGCCCTCGATGAGGGGGCGGGCAATGGCGTTGGAGATGGGCGTGACGAGGCCCACCCAGTGCGAGGAGAGGCGCGGCGTGAGGAAGGGCACGTTCACGATCCAGCGTCGCAGCCCCCGCACCGCCGCGTAGATCTCGAACATCTCCGCGTAGGTGAGCACGTCGCTGCCCCCGATTTCCACGATTTCGCCCGCACTCTCGGGGCGGTCGAGCGCGGCGACCAGGTACTGCAGCACGTTTCGAATGGCGATGGGCTGGGTGGGGGTGTGCACCCAGGTCGGGCAGATCATGAGGGGCACCCGCTCGGTGAGGTACCGCACGAGCTCGAACGAGAGGCTGCCGGACCCGACGATCTGGGCGGCCCGGAATTCGGTGACGGGGATGGGCCCCTCCCGCAGCACATCGCCGGTCTCGATCCGGCTCTGCAGGTGCTTCGACTGCCGCTCGCCCTTGGGCCGCATTCCGCCCAGGTAGACGATCCGCTGCACCCCGGCGGCCTCGGCGGCCGTCCGCACGTTGGTGGCGGCCCGGCGGTCGCGTTCGGCAAACTCGTCCTCACCGGAGCCGAGCGAGTGAATGAGGTAGTAGACCGCGTCGACGCCCTCCATGGCGGGCGGCACGGTGTCGGCTTTTAGGGCGTCGCCCTCGGCCACCTCCACCTGGTCGCCCCACGGCTGGGCCCGCAGACGGGCCCCGTCGCGCACGAAGCAGCGCACCCGGTATCCCTCGCGCAGCAGGCAGGGCACGAGGCGCCCTCCCACGTAGCCCGTGGCTCCGGTGACCAGTACAGTCGATTTGTTGGTGGACGGCATGAGTAGGAACCGCTAGGGAATAGATTGGATTTCGCAAACGACAACGGGGCGCAACGGGTTGCCTACACCGCGGACTGCGGGCTGACGCACACGTAAAGAAGCCACCATTACGAGAACGTTCCATCCGAAGAGGACCACGGAGGGCCCTGCTCGTTCGTATCTTGCCGTTCCGGTTCGACGTTCAAAATCGGACGCCTCTAACATCTTTTCACAACTCCACCCTTCAGCCCCATGGCCGAACTTGATGACGAAACCCGCACCTGGCCCGAACTGGCCATCAGCCTCTACGACAAGCTCACGGGCCGCGGTGCCGAAATCACGTACGAATTCGACGACTTTGAGCTGTACGTCCCCAGCAAGGCGGGCGACAATCCCGAGTACGCCCACTGGAAGATGGACGGCGCCCTGAAGATTCGCACGAAGGAGAACGGGTCGTAGGGCCTGATTCTTCGTCCGCCGGGTCCCCACAACCGGTGTCCGTTCCTGTTCGCACACCCGCCCCGCCATGTCCCGTCCGCTTGAAGTGCTCGCCGACCTGCAGCTCGCCGTAGATGGGGAGGAAATCTCTATCCGGGGCGAGGGCGATCGCCTCGTGGTCGATCTTCCCAGCCTGCGGGCCGGTCGCCGGCTCGTGCGCTCGGGGCCCTTTGCGCTCGAGACCGACCCGGACCCGATGACTCGGCTCCACGACGTTCTCGAGGGCACGGGCCTGTCGGTGGAGGTGCGGCTGCAGGGCGATCCGGTTGCCCGTGCGGGGGCCGGGGCCGAGCCGGGACTGCTCAGCCGTGCGCTGAACCTGGGCCCCGTGGAGCTGCGCCCCGCGCAGTCGGTCCGACGAGTCGTGCGGCGGCGACCGATTCTCGCTGCCGCGGTGATTGTCGGCCTTGTGGTGCTTCTTGGATGGATCGTGCGGCGGCTCGGGGGGGACTGATGACTGCGCGCCACACGGACCGTAACGATAGACGCTTCTTCCCGTCCCACCTGTCGGCTGACCCGGCAGGTGGGATTTTTTTCTGTCGCGTCCCGGTACGTTGGGGCGGGGCGGTATCGGTCCATTCCTCCGTTGACTTCATCCCCGATTTTGCCATGCCGATGTCCTCGCGCTTCTTGCTTTTCTGTCCCGTCCTTCTCCTGCTCGCGGGGTGTGGGCCGTCAGGGTCGGATCCCTCTGCCCCCCCGGAGCCCATTACCGAGGGGGCGTATCTGACCGCCGACACCTGGAACGACGGCCGGGCGGAGGTGGCCTTCTATCAGGTTGAGCGCACCCGCAACCAGTACGGCGAGCCCGACGCACAGTCGTTCACGGCGGGCACCTATCTGGTGAAGCATCAATTCAGCCCGGAGGAGATGACGAAGGTGACGGACGGGGGCGGGGTCTCGGCCTTCAAGTACGCTTTCTTCTACGAGTTCGAGAGCGGATCGTACGAGTACAAGCGCAACTGGGTCGTCAATGCGCGGCAGTCGGACCTCCGCCCCCTCAAGCAGTCGTTCACCAGCTTCGACTGGTGCTCGAATCAGTACCGCGAACTTGCCTTTCCGCCGGAGGGACCAATCGAGGTGCGGATGCGAAGTGACGACTACGGCAACCGCCGCGACGCCTTTCCGGGCCGCGCGCAGTCGTACCCCGTGGCCCAGGTGCCGCTCCTGATGCGGGGGCTTGACCTGACGCAGGCGGACACGGTGTCGTTTGCGGTGGCGACGGCGGAGGGGCAGCATGTGCCCGCCACGGCGACGCTGGACGGGCGCGACTCGGTGGAGACGCCGGCGGGCCGCTTCGCGACGGAGCGCATCCGAGTGCGCTACGATGCGCCCGTGCCGTCGATGGTCGGAGAAGAAAGCGACTCGACGGAGACGTACTGGCGGGGGGCCGGTCCGCAGCGACTGCTCGTGAAAATGGGGGCCGCCAGCGGGCGCTACCGGGTGACGCTCGTCGAGCACCTGCGCTCGGCCTACTGGCAGGAGAACCTCTGGCCTCGACTGGAGCGGATTGAGGCGCGCCCGTAGCGTCCGCGTGCCCCGGACGGAACCGCCCGTGCGGAGCTTCCCGTTCATTTAGCCTCATCATTCCTCTTCTCAGCTCATGGATCACGGATGAAGCGGTCGCTCAAAATCGGGTCCGTTGCCGGCATTGGGATTTACCTGCACTGGACCTTCCTCCTCCTCATCGCGGCGATCTTCGCCTTCTACTACGTCCAGAGTCAGAACGTCGTGGCGGCTGTTTCCGGGATGGGGCTCATCCTGGGGGTGTTTGTGTGCGTCGTGCTCCACGAGCTGGGCCACGCCCTTACGGCCCGCCGGTTCGGGGTCGGCACCCGGAGCATCACCCTCTACCCGATTGGGGGGTTGGCGCGCCTGGAGCGGATTCCCTCCGAGCCGATGAAGGAGTTCTGGATTGCCGTGGGGGGACCGGCAGTCAACATGGCCATCGCCGTTGTGCTAGGGGCGGCGTTGTTCGCGACGGGCGGGACGTTCGATCCGAGTGTGTTGCAGGCGCCCGGGCAGCACGTGCTCGCCTCGCTCCTCTGGATAAATGTGGCCCTGGCCGGCTTCAACATGCTGCCCGCCTTTCCGATGGACGGCGGCCGTGTCCTGCGGGCCCTACTGGCCCTGCGGGGCGACTACGCCCAGGCCACACAGACCGCGGCCAACGTGGGGCAGGCCATGGCCATTCTGTTCGGGCTCTTTGGTCTGATCTCGTTCAACCCGATTCTTCTCTTCATCGCTCTGTTTGTGTACGTGGGGGCGCAGCAGGAGGCCCAGCAGGCCACCTACCGCGCCTTCACCGAGGGCACGCCCGTGCGGCAGGCCATGGTTACGCGCTTCGTAACACTGGGGGCGGAGGACACCCTCCAGGACGCCGTCGACGAGCTGCTGGCCGGCACCGACCACGACTTTCCGGTGGTCGACGAGGGGCGCGTGGTGGGGATCCTGCGTCGGAAGGCCCTCATCCAGGCCCTCTCCCAGAAGGACCGCAGCACGGCCGTGCGCGAGGTAGCGGATCGGGACGTCATCACCACCGGGCCCGGGGCCCCGCTCTACGAGGTCTTCCAGCGAATGAGTGAGGCGAACTGCTCAACCGTGCCCGTGGAGGAGAATGGGGAGCTGGTCGGGCTCTTGACCCTCGAAAACGTTGGGGAGTACATCATGGTCTCCAGCGCCGAGCGAAGCCAGGCGGCCCGCCGTTTGTCCGAGGGGGCGGAGGTGGCGATCCGGTCGGCTCCGGAGGGGGACGAGCCCCCCAGCCCGAGGAAAGGGTGAAGGCGATGGCCCATCATTTTTGACGAGGCTTCCGAATGCATATCACGCATTTTCGGGTTTCGTCGCCTACCTTCACCCGCGGTTCCCGGGAACTCTCCGGTCCGCCCTCGCCTGGTTTTGCCCTGATAGTAGATCATCTATGGATCGTCGAACGAAAATTGTCTGCACCCTCGGCCCGGCCTCTACGGACCCGGACACCATCCGTCGTCTCGTCCGGGCCGGCATGGACGTGGCCCGAATGAACTTCTCCCACGGCACGCACGACGAGCACGCCGAGCGCATCGAGACGGTGCGGGCGGCGGCCCAGGATGAGGGGCGCGTCGTCACCATTCTGCAGGACCTGCAGGGACCGAAGATTCGGGTCGGCAAGATGAAGGACGACTCGGTGATGCTGGAGCAAGGGGCGGAGGTTGTGATTACGACCAAGCCGATGGAGGAGGGCACGAAGGAGCGCTTCTTTGTGGATTACCCTACGCTTCCGCAGGATGCCGACGTGGGCGGGCGGATTCTCATTGACGATGGCCTCCTGGAGCTTGAGGTGACGGAGGTTCACGAAAACAAACTGGTCGCGCGGGTAGAAGAGGGCGGGCCGCTCCGGTCCCGGAAAGGGGTCAACCTCCCCAACATCCGCACCACGACGCCCTCGCTCACGCAGAAGGACCTGAACGACCTGGAGTTTGGGCTTGAGATGGACGTGGACGCCATTGCGCTCTCCTTCGTGCGGGAGCGGAGTGACGTAGACGCCCTGAAGCAACGCATTGATCAGGCGGGAAAGAACACGAGCGTGATTGCCAAGATCGAAAAGCCGGAGGCGGTCCGGAACATCGACGACATTCTTGACGGGGTGGACGGCATTATGGTGGCCCGGGGCGACCTGGGAATTGAGATGCCGATGGAGGAGGTGCCGGGCACGCAGAAGGACCTGATCCGCACCGCGATGAGCGAGGCGAAGCCGGTCATTACGGCCACCCAGATGCTGGAGAGCATGGTGGACAACCCGCGCCCCACCCGGGCGGAGGCGAGCGACGTCGCCAACGCGGTGCTGGACGGAAGCGATGCGGTGATGCTGTCGGCCGAGACGGCCGTGGGAACGGATCCGGTGCGGGTGGTGCAGGCCATGGACCAGATCATCCGTCAGGCAGAGTCGCACTGGAAGGAGCACCGCCCGTCCCTGGCCGTGCCGCCGGGGCGCCTGGAGCAAAGCGGCAACGTAACGGAAAGTGTGAGCTTCACGGCGTGCCGGCTGGCTGAACAGGTGGGGGCGAAGGCCGTCTGCTGTCTCACGAACTCCGGCGCCACGGCGCGGTCCATTGCCCGGCACCGTCCGAGCATGCCGATCTACGCCTTCACGGACAACAACCGTGTGGTCGGCCAGCTGGGGGTGCTCTGGGGCACCGAGGCCTTTCACATCCCATTTCAGGAAGACACCGACCAGGGCATTGCCCAGGTGTTGAGTCTACTGAGGGAGCAACATCTGGTCGAGGTCGGAGAGTACGTTGTGATTACGGTGGGCATGCCGTTGCCCAGGCGCGGGCGGACCAACACCGTGCATGTGAGCAAGGTGCGCTGAGGGGACGCAGACGGGGCGGGACGGATCCTTCGCCTGCCCCTCCCATTGGAATGGTCCGTTCCCCTTCGCCATACGCCTGTCTGTCGGCATGCGCGCAGGTTGCCGTCGGTTCTTTTCTGCTTGGAGGCTGCGGCAGCGGGCCCGCCGATGGGGCGTGCCCGCACTTCTCGCCGTGGCACTCGTCCTCAGCGGGTGTGGGCGATCCTCCTTCGTGGGCCGTCAGTACGACGATTTTACGGCCTACTACAACAAGTTTCATAACGCAGAGGCGGCCTTCGAGGAGAACGTCGAGTCGATTCGGGAGACGGACCGCTTAATCGACCGCACGCGCTACCTGTCGCTCTTTGTGGAGCCCACCGGCACGTCGGAGGACGCGTTTGAAACCGTCATCCAGAAAAGTGCCGACGTGCTTCGAGAGCACCCGCAGTCGAAGTGGGTGGACGACGCCCTCCTGATGATCGGCCGCTCGTACTATTACCAGGAGAACTACGCGGGGGCCACCCAGAAATTCCGGGAAGTCATCGAGCTGGGGGGCGAGCGCGAGGCAGAGGCGCGGTTCTGGCTTGCGCGTGCACTGATTGCGAACGAGCGCTACGACACGGCGGATGAGGTCCTCGCGGCCGGGCTCGGCCGGGACGACGCCCCGGACCCATGGACGGCTCAGATGCGAATGGCGCGCGGGGAGCTGCTTGCCCGGCAGGAACAGTGGACGCCGGCCGAGCAGGCGCTCAGTCAGGGGCTGGAGGGAGACCTGCCCGACCGGTTGGCCGCACGAGGGGCCTTTTTGCTCGGGCAGGTCCGCCAAACCCTCGGCGACGTGGAGGGGGCTCGCGACGCCTACCGGCGGGTGCTCAACTATGATCCGCGCTACGCGCTGGAATTTGCGGCTCGCCTTAGTGCCGTGGAGCTGCAGGGCCGCCACGGCGACTCCGAGGCGGCGCTGGATCGGTTGCGGGCGCTGGAGTCCGACGACAAAAACTACGACATGCGGGGGCAAATGGCCCTGGTCCGCGCCCGCATTGTGCGCGCCAACGGGCGGCCGGAGGTCGCCCGCCGCGTCCTCCGAACGACGATGTACGGAGAGGAGTCCCCGTCCGGGCCGTCGCAGGAGCAATTGCAGTACGAGCTGGCGACGCTGTACCGCGACGCGTACGAGGACTTTAGCGCCGCGGCGGCGCACTTCGACTCGGTGGAGGTCGACGGGGCCGGGGGGGACGGGCCCGGCGCGGACGAGCGCCGCCTCCCCACCGCCCCAACCGATGTGCAGGCGCAGGCCGACCAGTTTCGGGATCTGGCCGACCGGGCCCGCGAGGTTGCGCGGCTGGACTCCCTCCTGCGCCTGGGCCGGATGAGTGAGGCAGAGTTCAAGTCGTTTGTCGCCAACCTCCGAGAGCGACGCCGCCAGCAGCAAGAAACCTCACAGACGAGCGACGACGGGGCCGCCCGGCAGGGGTTTGGGCAGGGAAGCATGCGTGAGGCAGTGCAGCGCCAGGAATCCGCCCCCGCCACCCAAACCCAGGAGTCGGAGGCAGGCTTCCTGTTCCATAACGATCCCTCCCGCGTCCAGGAAGGCCGGCAACAGTTTCGGCGGACGTGGGGCAGCCGGCCCCGCGCAGACAATTGGCGCCGACGGACGGCCATTCGCCGAGAGCAGACGGCCGACGCGGACGCTGGGCGAGAGGAGGGCGAGGGAGAAGGGGCGAACGAGCCGCTACGCAGTGACGAGTCGGCGCAGGGCGTCGGAATTGACCTTTCCGCCGTGCCACGGGATTCGGCCAGCCAGGCGCAGATGGAGGACGACCGGACGATGGCCCGGTATGAACTTGCGAATGCCCTCTTTCTGACCGCCCAGCAGCCGGACTCGGCCGCCACGTGGTACCAGCGCATCATTGAAGAAAACGGAGGCCATCCGATGGCGGACCGGGCCCGCTACGCCCTGGCAGAGGTGCGTCGCACCCAGGGAGACACCGCGGCGGCCCGCACGGCATATCGGACGGTGGTTGAGACCGCCCCCAATTCGTCCCTCGCCGCCCGGGCCCGCGAGCGGCTGGGGCAAACGACGACCGGGCCCGACGCGCAGTCTGGGGCTGAGGCAGACACCGCGTACGCCCAGGCATACGACACCTGGCAGCACGGACGCCCCGATTCAGCATTCGCTCGTATGCTCGACCTCGCCCATCGCTATCCGGAGACGTCGGCGGCACCGCGGGCCCTCCTCGCCGCCAGCATCATCTACTGGCGCCAGATGCAGTCGGGGGCGTCCGTGTCGTCCCCCGATCGCCTTCGACGCCGGCTTCCTGCCCTCGACTCTCTCGTCACCGATCGACTCGAGCGGGATTCGAGCGCGAATGCCTCCGACGGGCAGCCGTCCGCTCGGCCTGGTCCGCCACCAGACTCGGCGGCCGTCTCTTCGGAGATCGACACGACGGGCATGAGCATCGATACGGCCGACGCGGCCGAGTCCCCGACCGGCCGGGCCGCTCCACTCACCGCCGACGATGTTCCAGCGGATTCTTCTCGCGGGAGCGATCGGGACGCAGAGAACCGCCCGGCCCCCGTCGTTGACGCCACGGCCGGGGCGGCCCGCGGGGCCGACTCTTCCCGGGCGGCCCGGCGTTCGTGGATGCTGGTCGTTGCCTCGTTGGCGCAGGACACGTCGGCCCAGGTCGCGCTGAGCCGCTCCCGCAGCCAATGGGCCGACACAGGCATGCCGGTTCGCCTCTGTCAGAACGAGACTCGCTACCGTGTGGGACTGGGCCGCTTTTCCAGTGAGGAGGAGGCCCAGGCGGCGAGGGAGGCGTGGGCGAACCGCCTGCCGGACGACGTCTGGCTGCACTCGTGTGCGAGCGACGACGAAGAGGCACCGCCCGCTGCGGAGACGGCGGCCGCTCCCGATACGACGGGGATGTCGCCGTCTTCGCGGGAACGCTACGCCTCCCTCAACGCGATGCTCTCCTACCTGACCCACCGGTACCCCGAGGCGCCGCAGGCCGCCCGGGCCGAATCGATTCTCGAACTGATCCAGGAGCGCCAGGCGGCAGACTCGACGGCTGCCCCGACCGGGGCGAGCCGGGCCGGACGCCCCGGGCCGCCCGCCGATTCCGCTCAGGCCTCTCCGTCGGACTCGGAACGTTCGCCCGCCCGTTCTGAGTCGAGGCCCTCCGGACCGACGAGACCGGATTCCACCACGACGTCCCGCCGGTCGCTCCCCGCCGCCAATTCCCCCGCCGCCAATTC
>NCRB01000068.1 GCA_002894665.1 Salinivenus iranica | reverse complement strand
GCGTCTGATTTTGGGGGACATCGGCCTGACGGTCGATTATGGTGATCTTTGGAGAGATTCACCCCGAGAGCACTTGTTCACGCTGTTCACAGCGCCTCGGCTCCGCTTCGCCCCCCTGGAGTACTCGTGCTGCAAGCAGCATGACCTTGCGCTGCTCGGCCCTCGCGTTCGCTCCCAGCGCTCCGCTCGGAATGACTCATCGGTAAGGTTCTTTTGCGTCTCTACTTAGGTTTCTGCCCGTAGACCCACCGCCCGATCTTATGCCCTCGTTCTCCATCGATCGCACCCGTCTGGTTGAGCAACTGGCGAGCCTCGTCCGCATCGATTCTATCAATCCGGAGCTTGTGCCGAATGGCACCGGTGAGGCCGACATCGCTGCGTATGTCGCGGAGGCGATGCGAGAGCTCGGATTGAACGTCGACGTGTGGGAGCCCACGCCGGGGCGGCCGAACGTGGTGGGGGGCCTGCCGGGGACGGGCGACGGGCGGTCGCTGATGTTGAACGCCCACACCGACACGGTGGGCGTGGATGGGATGGACGCTCCGTTCACGCCCCGAATCGAGGACGGGCGGATGTACGGGCGGGGGACGCAGGACATGAAGGGGAGCCTGGCCGCCCAACTGGCCGCCGTGCGGGCGCTTCGGGACGCGGACGTACGGCTGTCGGGCGACGTCATTGTGGCCGCCGTCATTGACGAAGAGCATGCGAGCCAGGGGACGGCGGCGGTGGTGGAGCGGTACGACGCGGATGGGGCCGTCGTGACGGAGCCGACGGACCTGGCGCTGGCCCTCGCCCACAAGGGCTTCGTGTGGATCGACATCGAGACGCGGGGACGGGCCGCGCACGGCAGTCGGCCGGCGGAGGGCATCGACGCGAACATGCACATGGGGCGTGTGCTGTCCCGCCTCGACGAACTGGCGTCCGATCTCCGGCGGCGGGACGGGCACGCGCTCGTGGGGGCGCCGTCCCTGCACGCGGCCCAGGTCGAAGGCGGCACGGCGTCGAGCGTGTACGCGGCCCAGTGCCGGCTCCGGGTGGAGCGGCGTACGGTGCCGGGCGAAACGGTTGCGCAGGTGCAGGAGGAGGTGCAGGCCCTTTTGGATCGTTTGTCGGCGGAGGACCCGGCGTTCAAGGCGACGGGTGAGGTTGCCTTTGCGCGCCGGCCGTTTGAGGCGGACCGCGGCGGTGCGGTGGCCGCGGCCGTGCGGGCGGCGGGGGAGGAGGCGCTGGGGGCGGCGCCGCCCGATACCGGGCAGACGTTCTGGACCGACGCGGCGCTCCTCGCGGAGGCCGGGACGGACGCGGTGGTGTTGGGGCCGCGGGGCGAGGGGCTGCACACGACTGAGGAGTGGGTCGACCTCGACTCCGTCGTGCAGCTGGCCGAGCTTCTGGCCCGTGCGGCCCACCGGTACTGTGCCTGACGCGGGGGGAGGGTCGGCACCTGCGGGGGCCGTGTTCGTTGAGGCCTTTGTTCTGTTGTTGCTCATGCTTTCCCCAACGCCATGCCCGACCGCCTCACCTCAAGCCAGCGCGCTCACCTTCGGTCTCTCGCCCACGGCCAGGATCCCCTGGTGCACATTGGCAAGGAGGGGCTGACCGACGCCGTGGAGCAGTCCGTCGCGGAGGCGTTCAACACGCGGGAACTCGTCACCATCCGTGTGCTGGACAACGCGCCCCGCGACGTGCGAGACATTGCGGAGGCCGTGGCCGCGGCCCTCGACGACGTGCAGGTGGTGCGCACGATTGGCGGCACGGCACTCCTCTACCGTCCGCATCCCGAGGAGCCGGAGATTGTACTTCCGGAGGCAGGAACGAACTGAGGGGCAGCAGCCTCACGTCGAGAGTGCTCCGTTCGCTGTGGGTCGTAATGCGTATTTCGTATTCCGTGGTGGCAAAAAGCCGAACATACGCAATACGGAATACGAAATAGAGCGACGGACCCCCTTTGGCTACGGTGGGCCGATGGTTAGGAAGCGCGGAGGGCATTTTTCCAGTAGCGCTTCAGGCCCAGTGCGGCCATCCAGCTCGGATTGGCCAGTTCGTATAGGGCCCACGTCTCGTCCTCGACCCCCTCCTGGGCGGCGAGCGAGCGCATCCACTCCGTCGTGGCGTCGCGGAGGGCGTCCGGGTCGTCGGCGTGGTCGGGGAGCGTCGTCCGCGCCCAATCGTCCGCGGCGTCGACGACCCGTTCGAGGCGGTCGAGGTGAGCCGTCACGTCGTCGTACAGCCCGAAGTGCGTGGGGGCGAGATGGGTGACGCCGTGCTGCTCGGTGGCCGTGCGGAGCGTGTGGAGACTCTGCCGCCAGGCCGCGAGGTCGATGTCGGGCGGGGCGAGAGGCACTTCGACGTACGACTCGTCCGGCATCCGCACCCCGCCCACGTCGCCAGTGAAGCACACGTCCCCAATCACGTAGCTCATGTGGTGCGACGCGTGACCCGGTGTGTCGAGTGCCCGGGCCGCCCGGTCGCCCAGCTCGATCCTGTCCCCGTCGTCCAGCGACACAATCTTCTCCTCGGGGACCGGGCGCATCTCGCCCCAGAGCCGGTCCATGTCGTCGCCGTAGATGCGCTCGGCACTCGACAGCAGCCGTTCTGGATGTGCCAGGTGCGGCGCCCCGACGTGGTGCACATAGATGGTCGCGCCGTGCGTGGCGAGTCGTCCGGCGGCCCCTGCGTGGTCGAGGTGAATGTGGGTGAGGAGCACCTCGGTGATGTCGTTGGGCGTGAGGCCGTGCTCGGCGAGGCGGGCCTGGAGCATCGGAAAGGTGGAGCCGGGGCCCGTTTCGATCAGCGTCGCCCCGTCGGCATGGGGCAGCAGGTACGACGCGATGGTGTGGGGGTGCTCCTGAAAGTGGAGGTCGAGCGTGTGGAGGTTGTCAAGCATTGGGACGCGGGAGAGGAGGGTCGTATGGAGATGGAATCAACGAGGCGCCGCTCCTCGTTCACTCGTGGCATTCGCAAGCGCCCGCCCCGTTCCACAAGAGTCTCTCGGGCCATGAGCACCAAAACATCCTCGGCCTGGCACCGCGTGCTGAACGATCCGCAGCTCCGGGACCTGCCGTACAAAGTAGAGACGAACGAACACGGACAGATCGTTTTGAGTCCGCACAAGCCCTATCACGGCCTTCGCCAAGGAAGCATTGTTCGATTATTTGACCAGCACACCGATTCTGGTGCCGTCGCTGTCGAGTTCGCCGTGTCCACGGCGAAGGGGGTCAAGGTGCCGGACGTGGTCTGGGTCTCCGACGACCGTTTTCATCAGGTCCCGGAAGAGGCGGAGGCAAGCCCGGTCATGCCGGAGATCGTCGTCGAGGTGCTGTCGGAAGGCAACACGGAGGCGGAGATCGCCGAGAAGCGTCGCCTTTACCTCGACGAGGGCGCCGAAGAGGTCTGGACGTGCGCGCCGGACGGCACGATGACCTTCTACGACGCCTCGGGGCCGCACGACGCATCCACGCTCGTGCCCTCGTTCCCGGCGCAGGTCGACTAATCGGTCGTCCCAGCGGGGTGGAGGAGGCGCCGCACCTCGTGGGCCAGCGACTCGGTGCTGGCGGTGAGAAGGCTGCCGCCGAACACCACGTCCTCGGCGGACGAGTCGAGCGGCACGGCGACGCCCCCGGCCTCGCGGACGCAGGGCACCAGCGCGGCGACGTCCCACGGGTGCATGAGGGTGTCGACGGCGGCGTGGGTGCGGCCCCGGGCCACGAGGGCGTGCTGCAGGCAGTCGGTAACGAACCGGAATTTGCCGGCCTGTCGGACGAGGTCGGTCAGGCGGTAGGGCGTCTGGTCGTCGGTGGCCGTGACATCGGAGCTATGGAGGGCCGTGGTCGTCACGGTTGCGTCCGAAAGGGCGTCGACGGCATTCACGTGGACTCGCTGCTCGCCCTCGTCCGTCCGAAACCAGCAGCCGGCCCCCTCGGCGGCGAAGACCGTTTCGTCGAGGGCCGGAAAGTGAATGACCCCGACCACGGGCCGCCCGTCGTCCAGCAGGGCCACGAGCGTGCCGAAGAGGGGCACGCCGATGGTGAACCCGGCGGTGCCATCCACCGGGTCAAGCACCCAGCGGTATCGGGCGTCGTCGGGGCCGGTGTCGCCGAACTCCTCGCCGAGCACGGCGTGGTCGGGGCGCTCCTCGGCCAGCCGGTCGCGCATCACGCGTTCGGCCGCGCGGTCGGCCTCCGTGACCTCGGTGCCGTCGGGCTTGCGGGCCACGGCGACGCTGCGGAAGCGGGGCAGGATTTCGGCTTCGGCGGTGCGGGCGAGGGAGCGGGCGAGGGCCAGGTCGTCGGAGTACGAGGGCATAGGGGAGGCGGGTGGAGAAAAGAGCGGATCAGGAGGCGGTGGAGTCCGTGGGGCGGCGGGCCAGGGCCTCCCGGGCGGCCCCTTGCTCGGCCTGTTGCTTGCTGGAACCGGTGCCCTGGCCCAGCGCCACGTCGTCCACCACGGCCTCGACGGTAAAAGTTTTGTCGTGGCTCGGCCCCACCTCGTTCACCACCCGGTACGTGGGCTGGGGGCGCCCCTGGGCTTGCATGTGTTCGAGAAGTTGGCTCTTGTAGTTGGTGTCCCGGGACAGCATCTCCTCCAGGTCGAACGGGGCGAGGGCGTGGGCCTGGACAAACTCGCAGGCCGCCGCGTGGCCGCGGTCGAGATACACGGCGCCCACGAGCGCCTCAAAGGCGTCGGCCAGGATGGTGGGGTTGTCGCGCCCGCCGTCCGCCGCGGCGTTGTCGGTCATGAGCAAATGCGTGCCCAGGTCCATGCGGCGGGCGTAGCGGGCCAGGGGGGCTTCGCTCACCAGTTGCGCCCGCATGCGGCTGAGGTCCCCCTCGTCCCGGTCCGGATAGCGCTCGTACAGCATTTTGCCCACCACCAGATCGAGGAGGGCGTCGCCCAGAAACTCAAGCCGTTCGTTCGATTGCAGGTCCTGATTTGGGTAGCGCCGCAGGAGCGACCGGTGCGTGAGTGCCCGTCGGTAGAGAGACAGATCGTTCACCGGCGGGCCCACCAGCTGCTCGATGGTGGCGCGCGACACGTTGAGGTCGGGAGGGGAAGGCATGGCGGGGGAGCGATTCATCAAAACGCCGCGACGTGTACGAGTGTCCCGGGCATGGGATTCCGGGGCGTCCGTCTCGGATCACCCCTCCGTGGCCGGTCGTGGAAAAGAACCACATCTCTTTCGCATCCACACGGTGTTCGCCATGGCCTTTGTCTCGAACAATCCCGCGACCGGAAACGAACTGGAGCGCTACGAGGTGCACTCGCCAGAGGCCGTTGAGGCGCGGCTCGACCGGGCGGAGGCGGCCGTTGAGGCGCAGCGACACCGGGCCATCGAGCAGCGCGCGCGGCGACTCCGGCGGGCGGCCGACCTCTTGGAGGACCGGGCTCGCGAGTACGGGCGCCTGATGACGCGGGAGATGGGCAAGCCGGTGGCGCAGGCGGAAGGGGAGGCCAAAAAGTGCGCCTGGGTGTGCCGCTACTACGCCGACCACGCGGCCGACTTTCTGGCCGATGAGCCCGTGGAGACCGACGCGCGGAAAAGCGTCGTGGCGTACGAGCCGCTGGGGCCCGTGCTCGCCATTATGCCGTGGAATTACCCGTTCTGGCAGGTTTTCCGGTTCGGGGCCCCGGCGCTGGCGGCGGGCAACAGCATCTTGCTGAAGCATGCCCCCAACGTGACCGGGTGCGCCCACGCCATTGCCGACCTGCTGGCCGAGGCCGGATTTACCGACCACGAGCTGCAGGTGCTTCGCATCGAAGAGGACACGGTGGCGGACGTGCTGGCGGACCGGCGGGTGCGCGCCGCCACCCTCACCGGCAGCGTGGGGGCCGGGAAGGCCGTGGCCCAGCAGGCCGCCGCCCACGTGAAGCCCACCGTCCTGGAGCTCGGGGGCTCCGATCCATTCATCGTGTGCGACGACGCCGACCTCGACCGCGCGGCATCGGTCGGGTGCACGGCGCGCATGCAGAACAACGGCCAGAGCTGCATCGCCGCCAAGCGCTTTATCGTGGAGCGGGCAGTTGCGGAGTCGTTTACCGATCGTCTGATCGAGGCGGTGGAGGGACTCACCGTTGGCGATCCGATGGACGACCACACCGACATTGGCCCGATGGCGCGGCCCGACCTGCGCGACACGGTGCACGACCAGGTGGAACGGGCCATCGGCGAGGGGGCCGTGGCGGCCGTGGGGGGACACACACTGGAGCGCGACGGCGTCTACTACGCGCCGACGGTGCTCACGAACGTGGAGCCGGGAACCGTGGCGTTCGAGGAGGAAATCTTTGGCCCGGTGGCATCGGTTGTCGTGGCCGAGGATGCGGAGCACGCCGTCGCCCTCGCCAACGACACGCGGTTTGGGCTCGGGGGCAGCGTGTTTACCGAGAATCGCGAGAAGGGCGAGCGCATGGCCCGCGCGCTGGAGGTGGGCTGTGCGTTCGTAAACGAGATGACAAAGAGCGACCCACGGGTGCCCTTTGGCGGCATCAAGGACAGCGGGTACGGCCGGGAGCTCTCCCACCACGGCCTCCGCGAGTTCGTCAATGCCAAGACGATCTGGGTGGAGTAGGGGAGGCTACCCGGCCGGCTGCAGGGCGTCCAGGGACACCGTGCGGTCGAGGAGGGCCTCGTTCTCTTCGCCCCGGATCTCCATCCGGATCGTGGTCGGATCGGCGTCCCAGTCGATGGTGAGCAGGCCGTAGTGGAGGGCGGTAATCATGGAGCCGACGCGGTGCCGGTTCGCTTCCTCGCCTGGGGAGGCGTAATGCGTGAGGCCGCTCGACGTGAGGTCGTAGAGCGGGTAGTCGATCGCGTCGTCGTGGCGGGAAAGCTCCGCAATGTGGCGGTCGCCGCTCAGAAGGAGCACGCCGGGGGCGTCCGACCGGTCAATCAGGTCGTAGAGGCGCTGGTGGGCCTCAGGAAAGTTGGCCCATTTCTCCCAGTTGTGCTGTTCGGCCACGGCCTGGATGCTGGTCCCGAGAAGGTGAATTTGCGCGTCGCTCTGGGTCAGCTCGCGTTCGAGCCAGTTCCACTGGTCCTCCCCGAGGAGATCGCCGGTGGGGTTGGGGAAATAGCGCTGGTCGGACAGTGGGTCGCGGGTGAGGGGATCGCGGTGGTAGCGGGTGTCGAGCAGAATCACCTTCACGCGTCGGCCCGGCGGGCCGAAGACGTGGCTGCTGTAGACGCCCGTGCGGGTGCGACGCGGGTCGTCCTCGGGCACGTCGAGAAAGTCGAGCAGGAGCTGCTGGCTGCTGTCGCGCTTGGGGTAGGTGCGCCCGGCGTCGTTGGCGCCGTAGTCGTGATCGTCCCAGGTGCCGAGGACGCGGGTTTGTTGCCGCAGCGTACGGTAGCCCGGCTGTTGCTTCTGCACCGCGTACATGGAGTCCATGGCGGCCATGTTGTCCGTGTCGGCGTAGATGTTGTCGCCGAGCCACACCCAGAGATCAGGCGTGGCCGCCTGGATGGGCGACCAGAGCGGCTGGTCGACGGATTGCCGGTTGCAGGACCCGAACGCGATGCGGGTGATCGTCGAGTCGGTCATGGTGTCGGGGGCGGAGGGTGGGGGCGAGGCGTCCTCGCATCCGACACCGACGAGCGAAAAGGCGAAAAAGCTGACGACGAGGGCCAGACGGAGCATTGGAGGGAGAGAAACGGAGGAGCTGATGGAGGGTTAGTTTGCCGTTCCGGTTGCGGGGGAGGCGTCGGGGTCGAGTTCGGCGGTGTACGTGCGGCCGAACCGATCGGTGGCCTCTACGCGGATGCGGTTGGCGTCGGGATTGAAAGGGGCGTCGTACAGGTGGGCCGTGGGCTGCGGCTCGACCCAGCTGTGCTTGTCGGGGTGGTCGTCGCCCGCGTACAGGTGGCGCGTCCACGGGTCGAGTCCGACGCGCCGGGTCATTTCGCCGGTGCGCACGCCATCCTCGTACCAGACGACCGTCCACGCCTCGTCGGCGTCCCACACGTTTGCCAGGAAGCGGTCGGGCGTTTCGGGGTCGGCCCCGGCCGGGTAGAGGCGCATCTGGTGGCTGGCGTCGCGGCCGGTGCTTTTGTACTGCCACGTCACCGACGACCCGGTCACCTCGTAGACGGCGTATCCGCTGGGGGTGCCGTCGTAGCAGATGGGCCCGGTCCACCACGCTCCGCAGGCCGTGCCCACCACGTGCTCGTGCGGCCCGGCCGCGCTGCGGTGCTCGTTCTCGTGGACGTGGCCGCTCACGATGTGGGCGTCGAACGGCTCCAGAAGGGCATAGAGCGCTTGTCGGTTGATAATCATGCCGCTTGGTTCGGGGGCCTCCTCGCCCCGTCGGTCGTACAGCGTACTGAGGGGCGGAATGTGCGTGAAGACGATGAGGGGGCGCCCCTCCTCGACGAGGGCGAGATCCTGTTCCAGCCAGGCAAGCTGCGTGGCGTCGAGGTGGCCCAGGTAGTCGTCCGTCTCGCGCCCGAAGCCGTCGCTGCCGGGCCAGTAGACATCGTCGAGCACGACGTAGTGGACGGCCCCGCGGTCGAACGAGTAGTACTCGGGGCCAAAGTGCTGCCGGTAGGTGGCGGTGGAGCCGGGGTCCGCGGAGGCCGAAAAGTTGAGGTCGTGGTTGCCGACCACCTGGACGAAGGGCAGCCCCGTCGCCTGTACGGCGGTCTCGTAGCCGGAAAAAAGCGAAAGGTCGTCGAACACAAGGTCGCCGCCGCCCACGCCGAACGCGGGGCCGTCGAGCGCCCGCATCGTGTCCCGAATGTCCGGGGCCGTCTCGGTGCGGAAGCGATCCATCTCGGCCTTGGTCTGGGCCTGGGGATCGGCCACAAAGGCGAAGGCGTGCCGGGAGTCGTCCTGGGCCAGGGGCTGGAGACGAAACGAGGCCGTGGTCGATCCCCCCGTCGAGTCGATGGGCTGGTAGAATTGAGCGGTGCCCCTCTCGGTGGTGGGCACCTGATAGCCGGCGGGCACCGACAGGTAGACGAACGGGCGGTGCGGAGACGCGGCGATTTGATACCCGCCGTCCGCATCCGTCTGTGTGGTCGTGACCCCATCGGTGACGGGCACCCCTTCGAGTCCGCCGTCCGGCCCCGTCACGCGGCCGGTGACCTCGACGTAGGAACCGGGGCGGGGGGCGGCGGGCTCCGCGGCGGCCGTCCAGGGCAGGCCGAGGGCGGCGCCGGCGGCACTGAGGCGTTTCAGAAACGAGCGACGACTGGACGACATGGTGTGGGGCCCGTGTGTAGAGGCAACGAGTCAAAAGATGGACGGGGCGCCGGAGAAAATCATTATCCCTACGTTATCGTTTCTCGCGCCGCCTGTGAATCGCATCTGTGTCGGAGCGACTCAGTCGCGCTGAAACGGGACGAAGCGGACGGGCATCAGGCGCTCGCGGGTGATTGAGCCATCGGCGGCCTTCGTGAGGCGGGTGAGCTGCTGCACCTCCCGGACGGGGCCGACGGGCAGGACCATGCGGCCGCCGGGCGCGAGCTGGTCGAGGAGGGGCGGCGGGACCTGCTGGGGGGCGGCGGTGACGACGATGGCGTCGAACGGGGCGCGCTCGGGCCAGCCGGCGTAGCCGTCGCCCTCCCGCACCGTCACGTTGTCGTAGCCCAGCCGGTCGAGGCGGGTGCGGGCCGTGCGGGCGAGGGCGGGGACAATCTCGATGGTGTACACCGAGTCGACGATCTCGGCCAGGACGGCCGCCTGGTAGCCGCTCCCTGTGCCGACCTCCAGTACGCGGTCGGTGGAGTCCGGCTGTACGGCCTCCGTCATGAACGCCACGATGTACGGCTGCGAGATGGTCTGCTCGTGGCCGATGGGGAGCGGGCGGTCGGTGTACGCCCAGTCGGCCAGGCGGTCGGGCACGAACCGGTGGCGGGGCACCGCGCGCAGGGCCTCCAGCACCGCCCGGTCCGTAATTCCGCGATCCGCAATCTGCGTGCGCACCATCTCGTGCCGGGCCTGCTCGTGCGCATCCGAGGTGTCCGGCTGGGCCGGGCACGGGCCCGCCAGAAGCAACGTCCCCAGCAGAAGGAGAAGGGCCAGGCGGAAGGTCATGTCGAAGAGGGTGAATGAGAGATGAAGGGGCAAGAGATAGGTACACGTGGCGAGGCACAATGATGCACGCCCCGCGGTCTCGGAACGCCGCTGTTGGGATCGGTGTGTGAGGACACGGAACCGCGGACACAGCGTCCACCCATTCATTTTCCTCTCTTTCTGCCCACTTGGAATGAGCGAGGAGTTTTTAGGACAGGACGTTCGGTACGTGAAGGGAGTCGGCGAGAAGCGCGCCGACGTATGGGCCGATGCGCACGGGGTGCGCACGGTGCGCGACCTGTTCCACTTTTATCCCCGCCGCTACCTCGATCGCTCCACCGTGACGCCGGTGCGTCGCCTGCAGGAGGCCCCCGAGCCCGTCACCGTCGTGGGCACCGTGACGTCCGTGACCGTGGTGCCGGGCAACAACCAGAAGCGCCTCGAAGTCGTCCTGGAAGGGGAGCAGGGGGGACAAATGAAGGGCACGTGGTTTCAGGGCGTCTGGTGGGTGCGCAAGGCGTTTGAGGAGGGAGACCGCGTGGCCTTCCACGGGAAGGTGGAGAGGTACGGGCGGTGGTACTCGATGACGCATCCGGACTTCGACCGCCTGAACGACGAGGGGCCGCTGCTCGACACGGGGCGCATCGTGCCGCTCTACCCCGGCGGGGAGGCAATGAGCAACGTGGGCCTCACGAGTCGCGCGGTGCGGCGCATCTTGTACAACCTGTTCAAAGAGCATGGTCTGAAACTCCAGGAGCCGCTGCCGGAGCGGATGGTGGAGGCGTACGACCTGATGGAGGGCCGCGTGGCGCTGCGGGCCATTCACTTCCCGAAGAGTCAGCGGGAGCTGGCGCGGGCCCAACGGCGCCTCAAGTTCGAGGAGCTGTTCTACATCCAGCTGATGCTCGCGCAGATGCACGAACGGAAGGAGGAGGTGGCCGGCCCCCCGTTCGATCCGCCGGACGCGTACACCCGGGAGTTTGTGCGGGAGGTGTTGCCGTTTGAGCTCACCGGCGCACAGAAGCGCGCCCTCCGCGACGTCATCGACGACGTGCAGACGGGCACGCAGATGAATCGTCTCCTCCAGGGGGACGTGGGCAGCGGCAAGACGGTCGTCGCCGTGGCGGCCATGATGCACGCCTACGACAGCGGGTATCAGAGCGCCTTCATGGCGCCCACCGAAATCCTTGCCGAGCAGCACTACGCCAACCTGCGGGAGTATCTGGCGCCGCTGGAGTTGACGCCGCGCCTGCTCGTTGGCAGTCAGACGAAGAGCGAGCGGGAAGAGGCCCTCCGCGCCCTCCACAGCGGCGAGAGCCCCGTCGCCGTGGGCACGCACGCCCTCATCCAGGACGAGGTGCAATTCGATCAGTTGGGCCTCGCGGTCGTCGACGAGCAGCACCGCTTCGGGGTCGCGCAGCGGGCCGAGATGTTCGAAAAGGGCACCCGCCCGCACATGCTGCTCATGACGGCCACGCCCATTCCGCGCTCCCTGGCCCTCACGCTCTACGGCGACCTCGACGTGTCGAAGATCGACGAGATGCCGCCGGGCCGCAAGCCGGTCGAGACGCAGCTTCGGGCCGAGAAGCGGCGCGGCGAGGTATACGCGTTCCTGCGTGATCGGCTGGAGCAGGGCGAGCAGGCATTCGTGGTGTACCCGCTCGTGGAAGAGAGCGAGAAGATGGACCTGAAGGATGCAGAGAGCGGGGCGGAGGAGCTTCAGGAGAAATTCCCGGACTACGAGGTCGGCCTCGTTCACGGCCAGCTGTCCTCCGACGAGAAGGACGCCACGATGCGCCGCTTCAAGGACGGAGACATCGACATTCTCGTGGCCACGACCGTGATTGAGGTGGGGGTCGACGTGCCCAGCGCGACGGTCATGCTTGTGGAGCACGCCGAACGCTTCGGCCTCAGTCAGTTGCACCAGCTGCGCGGCCGGGTGGGGCGGAGCGATCAGCAGAGCTACTGCATCCTGATGGCCGGGTACAAGCGCAGCCAGGAGGCCAAGCAGCGCCTGGAGGCGATGGTGCGCACGAACGATGGCTTCGAGATCAGCGAGACGGACCTGCAGATTCGCGGGGCGGGCGACTTCTTCGGCACGCGCCAGAGCGGCATGCCCGACCTCAAGATTGCCGATCTCACCGAGGACGACGAGATTCTGGAGGACGCCCGCGAGGCGGCTTTTTCGATCGTGGAGCGCGACCCGCACCTCCGGGCGGGCGAGCACGAGCGCCTGCGCCGCCGCTACAAGGCCCTGTACGCCGACGAGGGGCTCGGCTTCGCGCGGGTAGGGTAGGCCGTCAAAGATTGGAACGTTGAACGTTTTCCTCCTGGGGATGGCGGTACAGACGCGGCGCCTGTCCGCAAATCTGAGACCCGGAGCGCCCCCCTTCCAACGTTCAACCTTCCAACATTCAACCTTCCAACATTCAACCTTCCAACTTTCAGCCTTCCAACTTTCAGCCTTCCAACGTTTGTCGGACGCGTACGCAGGAGAACCGCTACTCGTACCCGGTTGCTGCCGGCACGTCGATGGTGTTGCCGAAGAAGAGGGCGTTCAGGAAGAGCCGGTTGGTGCCGTACCACATCCCGCGGAAGTTGGGGTTGTCGACGAACAGGACGACGCGCCCGCCGCCCACGTCGTCCACCGCCAGGGAGGCCGAGCCGCGAATCCGGTCCAGGTTCTCGTCCGACACGTAGCCGCTCAGGAGCGGATCGTCCGTGTAGCGGGCGACTGTACTGTACGGGTTGTTCGTAGGGGGAAGGAAGATGCGGTGGTCACGGTAGACCGGGAACTCACGCTGCGTGAGGCCGAAGGCCAGCGGATGCGTCCGGTCAAGGTCAACCTCGTAAATCGACCCCCCGATGCGCTGCGCCCCTTCGATTTCCTCCGCGTCCGCAAAGTCGTGGCGTTCCACCGGGCCGGGGGCCGTCGTATCGGAGGCCGCGTCGGTCGCGGTGAGGGCCGAGTCGTTCACCAGGCCGGCGTCGACCGCCCATTCAGTGGCGCCGCGAATGGTGATGAGGGTGCCGCCCCGCTCCACCCAGCGCTTGAGGTCGGCAATATCGCTCTCGTCGAGGAAGTCGTAGTCGCCGGAGACGAGCACCATCGTGTTGTAGTCCGGCAGGGGGACGCGGTCGAAGTCCGAGCGGTCGACCTTCGGGATCGGCATGTCCACCCGCGTGTCGAGCAGGTGCCACACCTGTCCGGCCTCGTAGGCGGACGTCCCCTCGCCCACGAGCATGAGGGGCTTCGGCGCGTCGAGCGCCTCAAAGGTGCCGCTCCCCAGGTCAATCCCGTCACGGCTTAGGCTCGTGGGGGCGGCCTGGATGTTGACCTCCGCCTCCCGCTCGGCGTGCTCCATGAGGCGATGCAGGCTGTCGGGGGCAATGTCCTGCGGCTGCACCGGCACCTGAATCGTGCCCCGCGGATAGGAGCGCGTCCCGCCGTGGGTCGCAATCTCGAAGGGCGCGTAGGCAGTCTTTGTAGTGACGTCGTGCTCGTGAAGCACCTGGAGCGCCTTGGCGGCCCGGTAGTCGCCCCAGTCGATCAGGTAGGCGACGGCGGAGTTGCGCACCGTGCCGATTCCGCTGCGCTCCGGCACCGAGGAGACGGGTTCGCCACGAGGGGGCGATCCTTCCTGCACGGCCGTGTGAGGCAGGCCGTAGGAGAGGGCGGCCGACCAGGCCGACGTGTCGTAGAAGGTGCTGTCGGGGAAGCTCGTCACCTTCTCAAACATCGACCGCACCATCAGGTACTGCGGCTGGCGCGTGGGCACCACGTAGGCGGAGCCGGGCTCGTAGGTCGTGCCCTCGGCGGAGTACGCGTCGCCGAGCTCGTACACCTCAATCTCGTGCTGTAGGAGAAGATCGAGAAAGGCGCGGACGCGGGAGGTGTCCTGCTTGTGACCGAACACGTATGCGTTGGTCGGGAACGCTTCGGCCCGGGACAGCGCCTCCGTGAAGAACGCGCGCTGGTGTTCGAGCAAGGTCTCTTTCTGCTCGATCGCTGTCTCGACGGTGGCCAGGGAGTTGCGGAGGTGGTTCCGGATCGTGTAGGGGAAGCTCACGGTGCGGGTCTCGCTTTCCTGCACGTGCCCCCGCGAACTGGCCTGTTCAAAGACGAAGCCGATGCCCCCTTGCATGTTCGGGTAGGTCGATCCGTAGCCGGGGTATGAGTTGTCGAAGACCTCTTTCGTGAAATACGGCGTTCGGAGTCCGTCGAGCGCATCCGCCCAGTGTTCGGTAAAGTCGTCCGTCAGCTCTGTGTAGACCCGATCCGGCACGAGCTGATTCCACGAGTTGACCGGCTCGGTGGGTTCAAAGAAGTAGGTGCTGTTGGTTCCCATCTCGTGGAAGTCGGTCACCACATTGGGCCGCCACCGGTGGTAGTAGTCCATCCGGTGTCGGCTTTCGACCTGGGTGAGCGGAAACCAGTCGCGGTTGAGGTCGAACCAGTAGTGGTTCGTGCGCCCGCTGGGCCACCGCTCGTTGTGCTCGCGGTCGAGCGGATCGGCCACGGGGGGACTGCCGCGGTGCATGTTGACCCACTGCGTGTGTCGGTCGCGTCCATCGGGGTTGAGGACCGGCTCGATCAGGAAGATGCCCTCGTCGAGGGAGCGCTCGACGGTGGGGCCCTGGCCCGCCACCAGGTGATACGCCTGCAGCATGGCGACCTCGCTCGAGGAGGGCTCGTCGCCGTGCACGCCGTAGCCGAGCTGCACCACGATCGGCTGGCTGGCGACATTTTCGACCGACGCGGACGGGTCGCTGAGCCGCAGGTGCTGGCGGCGCAGGGAGTCGAGCTGGGCGTGGTGCTCCGGCGTGGTCACGACGCCGAAGATCATGGACTTCAGCTCGTTCGTCTTCCCGATCTCCCGCAGGGTCATCCGGTCGGAGCGGCGCGCCAGCATGCGGAAGTACGCCACGATGCGGGCGTGGCGTGTGTGCCGGGCGCCGATTTCGCGGCCCAGGAACTCTCCGGGCGACGGAATGTCGGCGTCGAACTGAACGCTATCGGGAAACAGAGGGGTGGGCTGGGGGGGGCTTGACGGCGGAACGGCAAGAAATCCCACGGCCAGCAGAGGAAGAACGACGAGAAGGCGTAGCGAAGCCATAGGG